>JAYUJY010000099.1:0-29310 GCA_043764895.1 Synechococcales cyanobacterium
ATAGTAGCCATACAGAATCATTCCTATGTTTTCAAGGTTCAGAGTGGTTCAAAGGTTGGCGATAGGGAATGGTTTAGACGCCCTAATGTCAACTTTGGATTCAAAATCTACGGATTCAAAATTTACAAGTAGGCTAGGCATTCTCAATAACTAAAAATGCCTAGCCTATTTATCTATTTGATAATCTTAGACACAACGCCCGCACCAACGGTACGACCGCCTTCACGGATTGCAAAACGCATCCCTTGCTCGATCGCGACGGGGCTGATCAAATCAACCGTCATCTTAATGCGATCACCGGGCATGACCATTTCAGCAGCGGTTCCGTCATCGGCAGTAAATGCGCTGATGGTTCCGGTTACGTCGGTGGTCCGAACGTAGAACTGAGGACGGTAGCCAGGGAAGAACGGAGTATGACGTCCGCCTTCTTCCTTTTTCAGAATGTAAACTTCTGACTCAAATTGAGTGTGGGGTTTGATGGATCCCGCTTTCGCAAGCACCATCCCACGCTCAAGATCTTCTTTCTTCATCCCGCGAAGAAGTAAACCCGCGTTGTCGCCCGCTTGACCGCTTTCCAGCAGCTTCCGGAACATCTCAATTCCGGTTACGGTTGTCTTGCGAGTTTCACGAAGGCCGATCACTTCGACTTCTTCTTGAACCTTGACTTGACCGCGTTCGATCCGACCCGTTGCGACGGTACCCCGACCTGAGATCGAGAACACATCTTCGATCGCCATCAGGAAGGGCTTATCGACTTCACGTTCAGGAGTCGGAATGTATTCATCCACTGAAGCCATTAGGGCATGAATACCGTCTACCCAAGCATTTTCACCCTTTTGGGTCTTGGGGTTAGACTGCATCTGTTCCAAGGCACGGAGGGCCGAACCTGAGGTGATGGGGATATCATCGCCAGGGAAATCGTAAGAGCTGAGAAGCTCACGCACTTCCATTTCAACGAGTTCAAGCAGCTCATCGTCATCAACCATGTCTTTCTTGTTCAGAAACACGACGAGACGGGGTACGCCGACCTGACGCGCAAGCAGAATATGCTCACGAGTCTGGGGCATAGGACCATCAGCAGCAGAACAGACCAAGATGCCGCCGTCCATTTGTGCCGCACCCGTAATCATGTTCTTCACATAATCTGCGTGTCCGGGACAATCAACGTGAGCGTAGTGACGATGTTCAGTCTCATATTCAACGTGAGCCGTGTTGATCGTGATCCCACGAGCTTTTTCTTCCGGTGCTGCATCAATGTCTGCATAACCCATTGCTGTCGCATCGCCCAGCGCCGCTAGGGTGCAAGTGATTGCTGCGGTCAGCGTGGTTTTACCGTGGTCAACGTGACCGATAGTACCGATGTTAACGTGGGGTTTAGACCTTTCAAACTTTTCGCGTGCCATTTTTTACAATTCCTCTTGCAAACTATGCGTTCCCTTTGTTTTTGGCGATGATTGCTTCAGCAACGTTGCGAGGAACTTCCTCGTAAGCGCTAAACTCCATCGTGAAAGTACCCCGACCTTGGGTCATCGATCGGATGTCAGTTGAATAGCCGAACATCTCAGCGAGGGGTACTTTAGTGACTACTTTGGCAATCCCACGCTCAACGCCTTGGGATTCGATTTGACCCCGACGGGAAATTAGATTCCCCATCACTGGACCAATGTAGTCTTCCGGCGCTTCGACCTCAACTTTCATCACAGGTTCGAGCAAGACCGGAGAAGCCTTGAGAACAGCGTCCTTGAGTGCCATCGATCCAGCAATCTTAAACGCCATTTCGTTCGAGTCAACATCGTGGTATGAGCCATCGATCAGCGTTGCCTTCACGTCAATCAAAGGATAACCTGCAATCACGCCGGATTCACAAGCTTCTTTCATCCCCGCTTCCGCAGGTCCGACATACTCCTTCGGTACAGTTCCGCCAACGACCTTCGAGACGAACTCAAAGCCGCAGCCGGATTCACCGGGTTCAAGCGTGATCACAACGTGACCATACTGACCTTTACCGCCGGACTGACGAACAAATCGTCCTTCTGCCTTGACTTTCTTGCGAATCGTTTCTCGGTAGGCCACTTGAGGCGCACCGACATCCGCTTCGACTTTGTATTCACGTCTCATCCGATCGACCAGGATTTCAAGGTGCAACTCACCCATCCCAGCAATCACGGTTTGATTCGTTTCATGGTCGATGCGAACCCGGAACGTTGGGTCTTCCTCAGCAAGTGCTCTAAGCGCTTTTCCGAGTTTTTCCATATCGCTCTTGGTCTTCGGTTCAACCGCAACTGAAATCACAGGTTCAGGAATGAACAACGACTCCAGTACGATACTGTCGCCTTCCGGAGTGAGGGTATCGCCCGTGAGGGTTTCCGACAATCCTGGGATTGCGCCTAGATCGCCTGCGCGAAGCTCATCAACATCAATCCGCTGATCCGCCTTGAGAATAATCAAACGCGACACGCGCTCTTTTTTACCCTTGGTGGTGTTGTAGATGTAGCTTCCCTTAGACAAGACGCCTGAATAGACGCGAACAAAGGTCAAGCGACCCACAAACTTATCGGCCATCACCTTGAAGGCCAACGCCGCGAGGGGCTGGTCATCGCTGGCAGAACGAGTTTGGATGCTGCCATCGGGCATGGTGCCTTCGATCGGCTTAACGTCGATCGGTGCGGGCATGTAGTCCACAACGGCATCAAGCAACTGTTGAACGCCTTTGTTCTTAAAGGCGGAACCGCAGAACATCGGAACCATGGAGCCTTGAAGGACGCCCAAACGAACCGCTTTCTGGATCTCTGCGACGGTGAACTCTTCACCCGCAAAGTATTTCTCCATCAAGACTTCATCAGTTTCAGCCGCAGCTTCGATGAGTTTGACGCGAAATTCAGCCGCGCGTTCTTTGAGATCGTCTGGAATCTCTACAACTTCGATCTCTTTACCAAGATCGTCCTTGTGAATATAGGCAATCATCCGAACCAAATCAACGACGCCTTTGAAATGCTCTTCAGCACCAATGGGCAACTGCAAAGCCACGACAGGCGCAACAAGCCGGGTTTTAACTTGATCGTAGACTTTATAAAAATCTGCGCCAGTGCGATCCATCTTGTTTACGAAAACGAGCCGGGGAACGCTGTAGCGATCGGCTTGTCTCCAGACGGTTTCTGACTGGGGTTGAACACCACCCACGGAGCAAAACACAGCAATCACGCCATCCAGCACGCGCATCGATCGTTCGACTTCAATCGTGAAGTCTACGTGTCCAGGCGTATCAATAATGTTGATCTTGTGCTCAAAAGCACCGGGTTGAGGCAGGGTGGGATGCTCAGGATCACGACGAGTCCATTCAGTACTAATCGCAGCCGCAGTAATGGTAATACCGCGCTCTTTCTCCTGCTCCATCCAGTCAGTGGTAGCGCCGCCGTCATGGACTTCGCCAATTTTGTGAACCACACCGGAATAGAACAGAATCCGTTCCGTTGTAGTAGTTTTGCCCGCATCAATGTGGGCAGCAATTCCGATATTTCGTACTCTCTCGAGCGGAACGGTACGAGCCACGGATACCTCCTCGATACATAAGGTTTTAGGTGAGAAACAGCGCCCACACGGAGAACAGACGAGCTGCACTTTTAGGAGCGCTGTAAAGATTCTATACGGTCTGAGGTGCCATTTAAGTCTGTATTTGAATCTGGATTTAAATATGACTTAAATAGCAAGCCCTAACGCAAAACCCTGTCTGACGTCACAGGATTAAAAACGGCTGAATATCAGGCTATGGGTCAGCCTAATAGCGATAGTGAGCAAACGCTTTGTTCGCTTCGGCCATCCGGTGAGTCTCTTCGCGTTTGCGAATTGCACTTCCAGTCTGGTTCGCGGCATCCATCAATTCATTAGCAAACTTGCTGGCCATCGATTTTCCAGCGCGAGCGCGAGAATACTGAATCAACCATCGTAATGACAATGCAATTCCTCGATCGGTCTTCACTTCCATCGGAACTTGGTAGGTTGCACCACCGACCCGACGAGCTTTGACCTCTACCAAAGGTGTGGTGTTTTTGACCGCTTTTTCAAAGACTTCCATGGGATCAGTCCCAGTTTTTTCTTTGATCATGTCAAAGGCATCATAGATGATCCGATTTGCCACCGACTTTTTACCGCTGTGCATGATGCGGCGGGAAGTCATGGTGACCAATCGTGAATTATAGACCGGATCCGCAGGGACCGGACGTTTTTTGACTGTAACGCGACGAGACATAACGGGAATCCTTTCTGAGTTTGAGATATCTAGACCGCTAAACTCCAATCTTCTTTGCAGTCTGCGGTTGCTGACCTTGCCCATTGACAAAGACAACATCCAACAGAAATAGCCTAAAGATCGATGCTTTAGCATCAAAAATCGCTAGGTTCTCTCAGGCTCAAAGATCGGCTTCGGAATTCAGCAAAAATCCCTGTGAAACTCAAAATCCTTGTGGCTTAACCTAGCAAGACTGAATCAGGGTGAGATCTGATCAATCTTTAAAATCTATAAAAAGGACTTACAACTCATAAGCACTTTCTATCTTTGCGTACGACTCAGATTGTCTGGACGTTACTTCTTGGCAGCAGCAGCGCCCGCTTTGGGACGTTTCGCGCCATATTTCGATCGACTTTGCTTCCGATCCTTCACACCAGCGGTGTCGAGTGTCCCGCGAATGATGTGATACCGAACCCCTGGCAAATCTTTTACACGACCGCCGCGAATCATCACGACAGAGTGCTCTTGCAGGTTGTGACCGATACCTGGAATGTAGGCGGTGACTTCAAACCCAGAGGTCAACCGAACACGAGCCACCTTACGGAGTGCTGAGTTGGGCTTTTTCGGGGTGGTGGTGTACACGCGGGTGCAGACACCACGGCGCTGAGGACACGACTTCAGCGCTGGAGATTTCGTTTTCTTGCTGGCGCGATTGCGCTCATCACGAATAAGTTGCTGGATTGTGGGCATCTTATTGCCTTAAATTTTGGCTATTACCAAACTTTCAACGACCACTGATGTTACCAATGGAACTCTAATTCTGTCAATATCGGAATGAAATCCCACAGTCGCAAGTTTCTACAGCTTGGGGGTTGTCAAAGCGAAAGTTGCCGCCCATGAGATCTTCGGCATAGTCCACACATAGGCTCTGCAAGCGTTCTAGGCTAGTAGTCTCGATCGCAATGTTGCCCTTTCCGAGGTTTATCACTCCAAAATTTTGAGGAATCGGTTGGTTCATAAACGTTAAGCAGTAGGACGTTCCCAGACACCCTTTTTCTTGAAGCGTGATGCAGAGATATGACTCAGAAGTGGCTTGACGACGGCGTAAGCGATCGATTTCGGACCACGCAGCAGGACTAAATTGAATCATGACTCGGTGGGGGCATAGGTGGAGACATCACTTAAAGCATATTGGATCATCAGGATCAAGGCGATCGGAGTTTGCTTATCCTAATGGATTTGCGCCGGAAGAACGCTTTGAAGAAGAGCCATAAAAAACGCGATGAACCTCTTATTCTTGGGTCCATCGCGTTTTCAACCAATATTTTCAACCAATATCTAATGCGTCGTTCAATCTATCCCGCTTAAGCCGGGTTGATTCGAGCGTAATCGTCTTGGAACCGAACAATATCATCTTCACCTAGATATTCACCATTCTGAACTTCGATCAAAATCAGTGGAATCACACCCGGATTTTCTAGGCGGTGGGTAGTGCATTGGGGCACATAGGTGGATTGGTTCATACTAAGGACGAGATCTTCGCCGCCGCAGCTTACTTTGGCTGTACCAGACACGACGATCCAGTGCTCACTCCGGTGGTGGTGCATTTGTAGGCTGAGGCGATGACCGGGCTTCACTTCAATGCGCTTAATTTTGTATCCGCGTCCCTCTTCCAAGATGGTAAACGATCCCCACGGGCGAAGTTCAGTGGCCGCAACGCCGTGGAAGGCGGAGGGAGTCAGCGTTAAGGTGGGGGCTAGGGTGGGAGTTAGGGTAGCGTGTTGAGATTGAGGCATTGTCGTAAGTCTCCTAAGGCGATAGTAGGTGATGCAGTCGAGTATTCCAGCTTTGAACTTCTGATTCGTCGGTGTTCATTAAGCTGCGGTCATTTCTCGTTTAACCTAACAAATCTTTTTTCGGTCGGCGAGTCCCCTAGGTGGGATTCATCGAAAATTTACTAATTGTGAGAGTCATATAAAAATTTTCACTGAAATGGCTGAATGGTGTGGGGTCCAAGATTTTGGATGACTGCACTCGATCGAGGGATGAAGTTAAGCCATGCTTTGAGCGGATATTTACTTAGAAAAAACGCCGATCGCATTGTGAACCCGTGCTCCGCTGCGAGAAGGCCGATCGATGACTTGGCCGCCTGCTCCTCCAAGATAGAGCGCTGTGGAACTTCCGCCGTCAAAATTTAAGGCATCGGTGGCTCCGAGCTGCTGCATAATTTGCGCAAGATCACTGAGACTCGCACCGGGCATCCCCATCGTGTTATGAACCGACACCATGAGGAGTTTGCCACTGGATGTTCGCCCGATCGCACTCCGAGCTGCCCGCTCTTTGGCAAATGCGGGGCTAAATTTTTCACCGATGGCGTCTAAGACGATTTGGCGATTTTGGATCAGCAGGGGTCCGCCGCCTAGCACCTGTGGAAAGGCTGAAATGCCATTAGGCGTCTCACTCATGCGAACTTGAACGGCTGATCCCACGGCTAAAGTTGCCGCCAACGTCCGGTTCGATCGCACGGTCAGAAGGTAGCCACCGCTGGGAATGGGGACGAGTTCTCCGGCTGTTCCCATGGATTTTTGCTGCGTGAGGGTGCCATTGGTGCGATCGCCGATTACCGTCATCACGACTTCGTTGTCCGAAAGCGTCTTGTACTGGGTGCCCCAAGCGGGGGTATAGCGAGCAACGCCTGCTTGGACGTAGGCACTGTTGAGGGCAGTGAGGGGAATGGTTTGGGTCGCGATCGTGGCGGTTTCTTGGAGGCTGTAGCGATCGAAGCGAACCGTTCCCGCATCGTCCCAGGCCATGACGCCTCGGTTGAGAATGGGACCCGATCGCAGTGCGCCATCAATTTGGATCATCCCGAGAGGAAGCTGATTAATCCGATTGAAAAATCCGCCATTCATCGCCAGTAGCGTTTGGGACTGCTGGGCGGTTTGGTAAAGCGGCGCGATGCCTGCGAGATCGGGGGTTGAATTTGGAATGACGGGACGGAGGCGGACAAGATTGGGGTCGAGTTCAAACCATAGGATGGTCAGGGGATTGGTCCCAATGGTCATTGTCTGCTGTCGCCACAGAATTCCGGGCTTCCAGAGAATACTCAGATCGCGAGAATCGGGAGTCCCAACGTCGATGGTGATTTGGGCGGGATTGGACTGGGTGTTGACCACTGGACGGCTGGTGATGGGAATGCCGAGGCGCAGAATGGTTTTGGTGCCTTGGGGATTGGTTTCTAGCTTTAGGGCTGCAATTCGGCGACTGGGCGAGGGCTTGAACTGTTTCACCACGTTCGGTGACAGTGCTGCATCCACCGTCAGCACCCACTCTTTACTCTGAGCGTCCACTTGGTAAGTCGCAGGCCGATCGAGCTGAATCACAATGCGATCGGACGCTGGCGACGACTGTTGAACCAGTTGACTGACCTGAGTTAAGGGGGTTGTCAAGGTCAGTTGATTGGCCTGAATCTGGGTCTGCCAGCCGACCTTCTTGGCCCAATCCGTAATATCTAAGTACCGATCGCCTGCAAAAAACATTGTCGGTAAGCGTTCTGTCAAGCCAAACCAATCGATCGGTTGGACATCAGCGCGATCGCTACTGAGAAATCTTGCGCCTGTCAGTTTCTGAAAGGATGCGTCTGCAATGAAAAAACGGTCTCCTTGAAGGTTCTGGAACTGAATCCAACGGAGCGGATAGGTCTGGCCGTTGAGTGAAATCGGAAAGCTGCCTTCTATTAGACTGGCTGAATATTTTAGGATGGGAGGCTGAATGGGACGGGGTGCGATCGATCGCATTGGCGCAGGTTTGAAGGGTCGCGATTGCGTTGGCTGAAGCGCGATCGTACCGGAATTAATCATCGATCGGGTCGAAGTCACCAAGGACAACACCAGTAGGCTAAGCGTCATGGCCACGGTAAGGTCAATCCTATTTTTGGTTTGGGTAGTACAGAATCATCGCGCTTTGCCCAACATTTGCCCAATACAGGGATTGTCAGACGTTAAAATTTTATATAATATTACTTACTCTAAACTTCAGTTGTAATCTATCTCCGATCGGATACTGCATATACACCTTCTGACATCGCCTTTCCGGAAACTGATTACTGTTTTATTCCACAAGGAAATCAATTTGTGGAACAAAGCTGTTTCTAGACCTCAAAAACCACTAAAAGAGATTTTTCATCGGTGATTGCATTTTAATAGGGTCAAATTTTATAATCCTCCCGAAAAAGACCCTAGCAATCAGCTATGAATAATCTCCAGATTAAATAGGGTTAGATACCTCAGAAGTCCTAAATGACACAGAAGCGATCGGAGAAACCTGGCATCTTTGTTCTAGCTCAACATTTTTGCTTGACTTGATTTAGTCAGTTTATTAGGGACTTGCGTATTTCTCCCACTGATTAATTTACGAGAATACGTCACTCATCCTTTACATTCCTTCCTTGAAATGAACGCAATGAACCACGTCATGGGTAATAGCTCCATTAATCGTCAACCTTCCAGCCTAAAAAGCGTCGCCGAATCGCCACAGACTCCCAAGCCATTTGCTGCGGATTCTAATGGCTATTTGGGTCAGCCTTGGCTGGTTGAGGAGCGAGATGCCTGCGGGGTGGGCTTTATTGCTGATCAGCAGGGGCGCAGCAGTCACGATCTGGTGCAGAAAACGCTGCTGGCCTTAGGCTGCATGGAGCATCGAGGAGGCTGTAGCGCCGATCGCGACTCTGGAGATGGCGCAGGAATCATGACGGCGGTTCCCTGGAAGCTGTTAAATTCTTGGGCCACGAGCGTGGGTCAACCTCAACTTGATCCGGCCACTACTGGGGTTGCGATGGTGTTTTTCCCGCAGGATAGTGCGATCGCAGCGGCGGCCCGGTCTGCTGTCAATACGCTGTTGATAGAAGAAGGATTGACCTTGGTGGGGTGGCGAGTGTTGCCGACCAAACCCGCTGTATTGGGCGCACAGGCACGAACGAATTTGCCAGGAATAGAACAGGCGATCGTCACGTCCACTCGATCGGGCGATGACCTTGAACGTCAGCTTTATGTAGTGCGCAAAAAAATTGAAGCCGCCATTGAATCCCGTGATTTCTACATTTGCTCATTCTCTAGCCGAACTATTGTCTACAAGGGCATGGTTCGATCGAGCGTGCTGGGTGAGTTTTATGATGACTTGAGCGATCCAAGTTACGTCTCTAACTTCTCCGTTTATCATCGCCGCTTCAGCACCAATACCCTGCCGAAATGGCCCCTTGCCCAGCCTATGCGGTTGCTCGGTCACAATGGCGAAATCAATACGCTGCTAGGGAATATCAACTGGGCGATGGCTAAGCAGTCGAGCCTTGCCCACGAAAACTTTGGCGACACCATTGAATCGCTGAAGCCGATCGTCAAGGCAAGCAACAGCGACTCGGCAACGCTAGATAACGTCTTTGAACTCATGGTGCGATCGGGGCGGAGTCCGATGGAATCCCTTATGATCATGGTTCCTGAAGCCTACAAGAATCAGCCCGCGCTGCTGCAATACCCTGAAATTACTGATTTCTATGAATATTACAGCGCTCTGCAAGAACCCTGGGATGGTCCAGCGCTCTTAGCATTCTGTGATGGCAAAAAAGTCGGAGCTAACCTCGATCGTAACGGTCTTCGTCCTGCTCGCTATGCGATTACTCAGGATGGCTACATTGTGGTCGGATCCGAAGCTGGCGTCGTGGCGTTAGACGAATCAGAAATCATTGAAAAAGGTCGCCTCGGGCCGGGGCAGATGATTGCCTTTGATCTTGAAACCTTAGAAATCCTTAAAAACTGGGACGTCAAGGAAAAAATTGCCTCGCAGCATCCCTACGGCGAATGGCTCCGTCAGAACCAAGTGAAGCTAGAACATCAGCCTTGGGGCGATCGCACGCTGTACGATGAGTCGTCGTTGCTTCGGTTGCAAACGGCCTATGGCTACAGTGCTGAAGACGTGGACATGATTATCAATGAGATGGGCGCTCAGGGTAAAGAGCCAACCTTCTGTATGGGCGATGATGCCCCGCTGGCCGTGCTTTCGACTAAGGCTCACTTGATATATGACTATTTCAAACAGCGGTTTGCTCAGGTGACAAACCCTGCGATCGACCCATTGCGTGAAAAGTTGGTCATGAGCTTGACCATGAACCTCGGCGCACGGGGAAATATTCTTAAGCCCATGCCGGAACTGGCTCGGACTTTGATTCTAGAATCTCCCGTCCTGATTGAATCTGAACTTGAAGCGATTCAACAGGGCACGATTCCAACGGCGACCCTTTCGACGCTTTACGATATTTCGGTAGGTCCTGATGGATTGGCGATCGCTCTTCAAAGCCTATGCGAACAGGCCGCAACTCTCGTGCGCAGCGGCAAAGCTATTGTGGTGTTGAGCGATCGCACGGATGCTTCTGGCGCACATACCCAACTCAGCGACGAAACGAGCTACATTCCGCCCATGGTGGCTGTGGGCGCGGTTCATCACTACCTGATTCGTCAGAACTTGCGGATGCAGGCGTCTATTGTGGTTGATACCGCCCAAGCTTGGAGTACGCACCATTTTGCTTGTTTGGTGGGCTATGGTGCCAGCGCCGTTTGTCCTTATTTGGCGATCGAAGCGGTTCGTCACTGGTGGAGCGCCCCTCGGACCCAAAAACTCATGGAAACGGGGAAACTCGGCCAGATCAGCCTGATCGGCGCGCAGGAAAACTTCCGCAAATCCATTCAAGATGGACTACTCAAAATCCTATCTAAAATGGGAATCTCGCTGTTGCCGAGCTACCACGGGGCGCAGATTTTTGAGGCGATCGGCATTGGGGGCGACTTGCTCAATACCGCCTTCTTCGGCACTGCGTCGCGTCTCGGCGGTTTGACCCTGCGTGATCTCGCCAACGAAACGCTGTCGTTTCATGCTCGGGCCTTCCCCGGTCTGACGATTAAGAAACTGGAGAACTTCGGCTTCGTGCAATATCGTCCCGGCGGCGAATATCACATGAACAGTCCTGAAATGGCGAAGTATCTTCATAAAGCGGTCAAGGACAAAAACTACGATCACTATTCGTTGTATCAAAAGTATCTTTCCGGTCGTCCGCCGACGGCGTTGCGGGATCTGTTGGATTTGAACAGCGATCGCGCTTCTATTCCCTTGGATCAAGTCGAGTCCGCTACCGATATCTGCAAGCGATTTGCAACAGGCGGTATGTCCTTGGGGGCGCTATCTCGGGAGGCGCATGAGATTTTGGCGATCGCGATGAACCGCATGGGAGCCAAGTCAAACTCGGGTGAAGGCGGCGAAGAAGACATTCGCTACCGTCCGGTCCATGATGTCACGGATGGCGTTTCGGCAACGTTCCCGCACTTGAAAGGACTACGCAATGGCGACACGGCAAGTTCTGCCATCAAGCAAATCGCATCCGGTCGCTTTGGCGTGACGCCCGAGTACTTAATGAGTGCCCAGCAAATTGAAATAAAACTGGCTCAAGGCGCAAAACCGGGTGAGGGCGGACAGCTTCCCGGACCCAAGGTAAGTGAATACATTGCCAAGCTTCGCGGATCCAAGCCGGGAGTGACGCTAATTTCGCCGCCGCCGCACCACGATATTTACTCAATTGAAGACTTAGCTCAACTGATTTACGATCTACATCAAATTAATCCATTGGCCAGAGTTTCCGTCAAGCTCGT
The DNA here is from genome assembly GCA_043764895.1 of Synechococcales cyanobacterium. Classification (GTDB taxonomy): domain Bacteria; phylum Cyanobacteriota; class Cyanobacteriia; order Leptolyngbyales; family Leptolyngbyaceae; genus JAAFJU01. Next base: position 11,917 of record JAYUJY010000099.1, read on the forward strand.
GGCAGAAGTCGGCATCGGCACGATCGCAGCGGGAGTTGCAAAAGCCAATGCTGACGTGATTCAAATCTCCGGACACGATGGTGGAACCGGAGCCTCGCCACTGTCGTCGATTAAGCACGCCGGAAGTCCTTGGGAACTTGGCCTCACCGAAGTTCATCGCACGCTGATGGACAATCAACTGCGCGATCGGGTTCTGCTTCGGGTCGATGGCGGCTTGAAAACGGGGTGGGATGTGATTATGGCCGCTCTGATGGGTGCGGAAGAGTTTGGCTTTGGGTCGATCGCCATGATTGCAGAAGGTTGCATTATGGCCCGAGTTTGTCACACCAATAGCTGTCCCGTCGGCGTCGCAACCCAACGCGAAGAGTTGCGGAAACGATTTACGGGAATTCCTGAGCATGTAGTAAACTTCTTCCTGTTTATTGCGGAAGAAGTCCGATCGCTTCTCGCCAAGTTGGGCTACACCAAACTCGAAGATCTCGTCGGTCGTGCGGATTTGTTGAAGATCAATGAAGCGGCCTCGTTAACTAAAACAACGTCGCTTAATCTCGATTGCCTGACCCAGCTTCCTGATACCCGGACCGATCGCAGTTGGTTAACCCATGGGGACGTGCATAGTAATGGTCCGGTTTTGGATGACGAACTCATGGCTAATCCCGCGCTGCAAAATGCGATTCAAAACCAAACCGACTTCACCCAAACGATCGCATTGATCAACACTGACCGATCGGTTGGAACTCGGGTGGCAGGTGCTGTTGCAAAACGCTACGGCAACACGGGCTTCAATGGGAAGATTAACCTGAACTTCATCGGTTCTGGCGGTCAAAGTTTTGGGGCGTTCAACTTATCCTGTATGACGCTGCGAATCGAGGGCGAATCTAACGACTATGTGGGCAAAGGCATGAATGGCGGTGACATTATCATTCGTCCTAGCCAAAAGGCTGGATTCGTTGCTGCTGATAGTGTCATCATTGGTAATACCTGCCTCTACGGTGCAACGGGCGGACATCTATTTGCCAATGGTCGAGCGGGTGAACGCTTTGCCGTCCGAAACTCTGCGGCAAATGCGGTCGTGGAAGGCACAGGCGATCACTGCTGCGAATACATGACGGGCGGGGTGGTGGTGGTCCTCGGATCAGTCGGGCGAAACGTGGGCGCGGGAATGACGGGCGGACTGGCCTATTTCTATGATGAAGAGGGGACGTTCCAAGCGAACGTAAATCCCGAAATTGTCACGGTTCAGCGTGTGATTTCCTCGGCAGGTGAAGCGCAACTTCGATCGTTGATTGAAGCGCACGGCGAAAAAACGGGAAGTGCAAAGGCCACTGCAATCCTAGCGGATTGGCCTAATGCGTTACTGAAGTTTTGGCAAGTCGTCCCGCCGTCGGAGAAGGACACTGTATTTGCAAAAGCTGAGACGCAGAAAGTACTCGTTGTCTAAGGTGCAGACTTAGCTGAATCGGTTCGATCGGGTGCGTTATTGTGGATATGGCGTACCCGTTTTTTCGGGGATCACGAGGTTGCAAATTTCTTGAGATAGGTAAGGTCTTTCCATCGCCTCCAATGCATCAAGAGTAGCGATTCTCCAAAAGGGAGGCTTCTGCTAAGACGGAGACTTCGCCAACGCCAACGCATTCGTGAGTTAAACCTTTGATCCCAGTGATGTTCATGCCGACCTAGGGGCGATCGACAACAAAAAATACTAGAAAAGTTAGCTTCCCGAAAGATTAAACGCCTTCTTTAAGGTTTTATCAAAAATTTCCAGATGATATGTTGCTAGTTTCCCCAGTTTGCGTGAAGTAAGTTGATAGTTGAGTGTCACAATTCTACTGACACGAACTTTAGAGTTTGTTCTTAATCCTGTGCTTGAGAATTCCGGATCTGTGTCCAGTACGGAACATCAGTATCTGATAGTTGCATGACTTTCTGAGATGAAATAAAGCAAATGGTTACTTCATTTTTTGAATGAATGTATGGAGAACGATCGCAGGTCGGAGTTTGGTTTGGCTGAGATCGGTAAACGGAAATTGGGCTAGGAGCACGTCACCTTTATTTAGGGCCATTCGATGGGTTCTCCGTCTTCGATCGGCTAAATGCATCAGTTCCTGTGTGGATGGTTCTGGTAGGTTTTCATACAGTTTTTGGTCAAGGATAAACTGTTCAGTTGGAGAGAGCGATCGTACAGGGCTGATCGTCGTGCATTAACTTCCCGTGACAGAGGAGACGCTGTGGATCAGGCTTCTCGGACGCGCTGGGAATCAAGAACGGGCGATTCAGGAATTGGTGACGAAACCCAATCGATCGCGACTCTATAATAGTATCGAAGACATTTTGGCAGACTATCGTGCCAAGCTGAAGGAAAATCGCTCACTTACCTCAGAAGAAGAGGAACTCGTTGTGAATTTATCCGTGGCTTATATCAAAAAAATTGAGGAAGCGAAGGAAGAAGCAAATATAACGGCGGCGATCGAATTTCTCCGTGAAGGTGTATCTCCTGAAGTGATCGCCAGAGTCTTGGGACTACCGATCGAATCCATCAAAAAACTCCGCGATCGCCTCTAACCTCCTGATCTCTTTATCTATCTTCACAGAAAATTTGCGGATTCTCTGCATTTTATAGTGATTAATGGAATAAGACGTACTGGTTGAGGAATCCCGATGGCTGTGATGAATATTTGGCTGGAAGTGGCGAGATCGCAGTTTCAAGCGGGGGATTTGGATGCGGCGTCGGGTTCTATTGATCGGGCGTTGAAGATGGAGAGTACGGCGGATGCTTGGGCGTTGAAGGAACGGATTTTGACGGAGAAGGCGACGCGGGGGGAGAGGGCGATCGGTGAGCCAATGGGGGTGACGGAAGGGGGCGATCGGTGGGTAGTAATGTCATAATAGGAAGCGTGCTCACTTAACCTAAACAAGATGTCACCACTTTCTAAACAAATTTTAAATACAGTCGATGCTTTGCCAGATATGGACCAGCGGCAGGTTCTAGATTTTGCTGATTTCTTACGGTTAAGAAGGTCTAAGTCGATCGCCTTACAGATTGATTCTGATCGATCGTTTTTTGAGGTGGCAGGGGACTTGATTGGTGCGGGAGAAGGTCTAGGAGATCTTTCAACCAATGCTGAGTATTTGAAGGGCTATGGCGAATGATGCGATCGTTGGTGATAGTGGATACGGGTGTTTTGGTGGCGCTCATCGATCGGTCCGATCGATATCATGGTTGGGTTAGTAAAGAATTGAAGCAAATTTTGCCGCCGTTGTTGACTTGTGAAGCTGTGATTTCAGAGGCTTGGTTTTTATTGGGACGAGTGCGAAATGGAAGGGAGACTTTGATTCAGCTTTTGACGTTAAAATAAGTTCAGGTCTGCTTTGATTTTGATCAAGAGTGGGAACGGGTGATGCCGTTGTTAGTGTAATATGCATCGATCCCTGTCTCGTTGGCGGACGCGGAGTTGATTCGGATGGCAGAGTTGTTTCCGAAAAGTCTAGTAAGTAGGTGCGGTAAATTACCTGTAAAACAGGATTGCCCGAAACCTTTACCCAGCTTGAGACCGTCTTACATTTAATTAGCACGACCTACTTATTTACATTGGATAGTGATTTCCAAGTCTATCGGAAGAATAGCGATCGGGTGATTCCGGTGTTGAGTCCTTGGTCAGAATGAGGCGATCGAGTCCATCGAAAACTTCGCGATCGAATTCTAGTAGTTCATTCGTTCGCAAAAGAACAATCGAACTGCTGTAAAATAGTTGAGATTCACGCGATATAAATCCTCTATTCATCCAATGTCAGAATTTCCACATGACGATTTTGCCAAAGATTATTTAACCGAATTGCTGAGTAATATTGGCACGGCTGTTCCCAATAAAGTGATTAAATCCGAACGTCGCGAAGGCGATATTTGGTTTGAACGAACGGCTAAATTAACGATCGCTGCCCAGCGCAAAAAATTGGGATTAATGGGTCAGCTTTTACGGCGAGATTCATTGATCGAGGTGTTTCGGAATCCTGCAACGGCGATGGAAATTCGATCGTGTCGTGGAAAGTTGACGGATATTGAGCGGGATATGGCACGTGAGGCAAAACGCAAGGATGAAACGTTGACGGAGGAGATATTGCCAGATTTATGGTTTATTATGCCAACGGCGTCGGAGGAGATTCGTCAGGGTTTTGGGCTTCGTAAGTCTCGTATTCCGGGTGTGTATCGATGGCCGAAGCTCGATCGCACAGGCTTGATAGTGGTTCATCAACTTCCCGTGACAGAGGAGACTCTGTGGATTCGGCTCCTCGGGCGATCGGGTAATCAGGAACGAGCGATTCAGGAATTGGTGACGAAACCTGTACGATCGACGCTCTATAATAGCATTGAAGACATTCTGGCGGACTATCGCGCCAAGTTGGAAGCCAATCGCTCACTTACCCCTGATGAAGAGGAACTCGTTATGAACTTATCTGCGGCTTATCTCAAGAAGAAAGAGGAATGGAGAGAGGAGGTTACGGAAGAGATCGTCATTAACTTCCTGAGAGCAGGCGCGACCGCTGAATTTATCGCTAATGCGGTTGGACTCCCGATCGAATCCATCGAAAAACTCCGCGATGACCGAAGGTCGATCGGAGACCAACGCCTTTAAAATCCTCAATCCCTTTATCTATCTTCACAGAAAATTTTCGGATTCTCTGCATTTTATAGTGATTAATGGAATAAGAGGACGTATTCGTTGAGGGAAGCTCGATGGCTGTGATGAATGTTTGGCTGGAGATGGCGAGATCGCAGTTCCAAGCGGGGGATCTGGATGCGGCCTTGGGATCTATTGATCGGGCGTTGCAGGTGGAGAGTACGGCGGATGCTTGGGTGTTGAAGGAACGGATTTTGACGGAGAAGGCGACGCGGGGGGAGAGGGTGATCGGTGAAGCAATGGGGGTGACGGATCATAATTCTAAGTTAGCAGAGAAATGGCATGACTGCGGGTTTCAAAAAGCAATGCAAGGGGACATACTAGGCGCACTTAAAGACTTAGAGAAATCGCTTGAATTTAAATCTGATAACTACGAAACTTGGTCTAACCATGGCTCCCTTCTATCGGCATTAGGACGATATGAGGAAGCGATCGAGTCCTGCAATAAGGCAATCGAAATCAAACCTGATTACTACAATGTTTGGACTAACCGTGGCAGTTCTTTGTCTTCTTTAGGACGATATGAAGAAGCAATCGGATCCTATGGAAAATCGCTCGAACTTGAACCCGACCAACCCTCAATTTGGTATAGTTGTGCAAATTTATTAGCCGCTTTAGGTCGAAAGGACAAAGCGATAGCGTCCTACGAAAAATCGCTCGAATTGAAGCCTGATTATCACGAAGCTTGGACTAATCGTGGTGTTTCTCTGTCTGATCTGGGGCGTAATGAAGAGGCGATTGAATCCTATGATAAAGCACTTGAATTTAAATTTGATGATTACAATGCCTGGTGTAACCGTGGTGCTTCGTTATCTAAACTAGGACGACATGGAGAGGCTATCAAACCCTTCGAGAAAGCAATTGAAATTAACTCCGATATGCCCGAAGCCTTTTATAACCGTGGTGCTTCGTTATCTAAACTAGGACGACATGGAGAGGCTATCGAATCCTGCGAGAAAGCAATTGAATTAAAACCCGATTTCCATGAAGCTTGGGCTGTTCACGGACGTTCTCTGTGTGGTTTAGGTCGATATGAAGAGGCGATAGTGTCCCACGAAAAAGCGATCGAATTTAAACCCAGTTACCACGAAGCTTGGCATAACCGAAGCATAACCGCTGAAAAATCTCTATCCCAAATGCTGTTTCCATTGCCCGTTATTCTTAATCAACGACTTGCTAACTTGCATCACAAGCATTCGGAGCTTTCAGAGCGTGGCTACTCCGGAGTCATCGCTAGCCTCACCGTCGGCTTACTCTACTGCCCCGCTGATACTCATCCTCTCGGGCACGGCTACCTTCAGAGAGAACTCGGTGACGCCCATTGGAAATACGCCGATCGCACATCTCCAAAACCTAAATGGCGCGAAGCCCTCACCCATTACGAAGCCTCCGAAAGAGTCCTCACGATCGCCGACCACCCCGAAGAACGCCTCCAAACCCTTCAACGACTCGTCCGAGTCCACTTCGCCCTCAACACTCCCACCGAAACCCTCACCGCCCTCATCCGTCAAGGAGCCGAACTCCGCGATCGCATCCTCACCCAAGCCAAAAGCCAACCCCAACGCGATCGACTCCACCGCACACTCCCCAACTTCAACGAGTTCACCGTCGATCTCTACCTCCGTCAAGGCGAAATCATTCGTGCGATCGAAACCGCCGAAGCCGACAAAAACGGACTCATGCAATGGCTCCTCCCCAGCACCGAAACCCCCAACTACCACCAGATGCGTCAATGGATCGCCCATCGCACAGTCGTTTATTGGCATTTCAGCGCCAACGCCCTCACTACCTTCATCCTCAACGCCGAATCCGATCGACCGATCGTCCTTCATCACACCAACCCCGAAATCGCACTAAAACAACGCAACGAACTCGAAACCTGGATTGAAAACTGGAACAAAAACTACAACACTCATCTCGAAACCTCAAAGAAGGAAACCAACAACACCGAAAAAACGCGATCGGAATGGCAAAACACACTTGAAACCGAACTCGAAAAACTCGCCACCATTCTAGACATCCCCACCCTCATCACCCACCTCAACCCCGCCAAACCCGTCATCCTCATCCCCCATCGAGACCTGCACCGCCTCCCCCTTCCCAGCTTCTTCCCAGACTTCCTTCCCACCACCCTCCCCAGCATCCAACTCGGACGGAACCTCAGATCGCCTCAAACCCAAACCACCCACCTCCTCAACATCCCCGCCCCCAGCCACCAAGACACCAGCCCACTTCCCCACTCCGCCCTAGAATCCACCGTCCTCGCGCAACTCTTCCAAAACCACACCGTCCACACGATCGACCATTGCAACCTCCCCCAACTCCAAACTGCTCTCCCAAACCACCACACCCATCTCCACTTCAACGGTCACGCCTACTACAACGACCAAAACCCAAAACAATCCGCCCTCGCCCTCAGTGGCACCGATCGCCTCACCGTCGCTGACTTGGAATCGATCGACCTCCAGCACTACCGCCTCATCACCCTCGCCAGTTGCGAAACCGCCCTCACCGGAAACCAAACCATCACCGCCGAATACGTCGGACTCGTCAGCGCCTTCCTCAGCCACCGCATCCCTCACATCCTCAGCACTCTCTGGACCGTCCAATCCAACGCCAGCGCCCTCCTTATCCTCCAGTTCTACCGCCAACTCCTCAAAGGCAACCCACCCGCCCAATCCCTCCGCCATAGCCAACGCTGGCTCCAAACCCTAACCAATCGCAAACTCGATCGGCTTTACCGCACCGTCTTACATCACATCACGAGCAAAAACGCTCCTACGAGTACCGAATCCCGCATTGAAGCATTCCTTGACCAAGAATGTAGTGATCTGGGTACAATGGAGCCAAATCAGAAGCTATACCAAGATCCCTATTTTTGGGCAGCTTTCATCCTCGCGGGGCGACACTAGCCGTCATGAACCCTATGCCACAGCTTGCCGACGACCAACAAATTACGCTAGAAGCCTTCCAAGCGGCCCTCCGAACCTTCCAGCAGCTTGGGAAACCGCTTCCTGACGAAATCAATACGATCGTCGAAGACTTAGAAAACAACATTGACAGACTTCACCGTCTTAGCAAACTCGATCGAGAATTCGCATTCGGCTATCAAACCGCCCGCAGCGCCCTCCAATCCCAAACCGGAGAACGAAGCAAACGCCTAAGCCCAACCAACGGTAATGGAAGCACAACGCAAAAAGTTGACATTTTGCCGTTGGTGAAGCCTCAGCAGCAGCCTGCCGGAACGGGAATCGCCTCGCCTGTAACCCATAGCAAAACCTCAAACCCAACCGAACCACCCCCTTTAAAAAGATTCGTCCTTCCCGTCAACGCAACCGAAGCTGAAAAACAATACTTCGCTCAATACATTGAACAGCTCAAACAACTTAATCCCCAATGGGTCGTTTCCCTAGATTATTGCAATCCTGGCGAAGCGGAGGCGTACATCATGATTTACAAAGATGATAACTATATCGTCAATCATGCAATGTATTCAGTAGATAAACTTCTCACTCGCGTATTCACCCGGACCTAGCCATGACAGACGAAAAATCTAACCCCACTGACTCCTCGAAATTACAATCTGCCGAAATTATCTATCCGACTCCGATCCAAAAAGCTTCTCCGCTTACGGATTTCGCACCTGAAGTTCGAGCCTATCTCGGCCAAAATCCAGAAGTAGCTGGACAGATCCTCATTACCGTTCTAGAAGGACTGAGAGTTGATCAAGACATTAAACGACAAGAACTGACGTTAGTCGCCGATCGACAACGCCAAGAGTTCGATCTCCGCAGCAAAGAACTCGACAACAAAACAAAACTAGAAACCCAACGGGAAACCCGCCTCACGGAAGAATCAAAATCCAACAAAACCACTACTCGCATCGTCATCGGAGTCGTAACCTTTGCATTTACGGCAGCATTGGGCTACGGCATCGTCCACAAAGACTCAACTCTTGCCGATAAGGTATTCACGGGCGCGATGGGACTACTCGGTGGCGCAGGTGGATTAGCCGTGCTGAATCAGAAGAAAGATCAGGAAGCCGACAAAAAGTGAGTGTTCCGATCGCATTTCACAGGCGTTACTGCAACAGGCATTCTGGGCAATCTTAGGGGGAGCCTTAACCCTATGGAATGTTGTATGTTATCCCGAATTTGGAGTGCGTCGCTGATTGGCATTGATGCGGTGAAGGTGGGGGTTGAGGTGGATGTGGCGAATGGGATGCCTGCAACGATCGTCGTGGGGCTTCCGGACACCGCAGTTCAGGAGTCACGAGAACGGGTGAAGACCGCCATTAAGAATGCAGGGTTTCTGTTTCCGATGAAGCGGATTGTGATTAACTTGACGCCTGCGGATTTGAAGAAAGAAGGACCGATTTTTGATTTGCCGATCGCAGTGGGAGTACTTGCCTCTTCAGAACAAGTTCCGGTTGAAGGTTTGGATGAGTATTTGTTTATTGGCGAGTTATCTCTAGATGGGAGTTTGCGGGCGGTGTCAGGGGTGTTGGCGATCGCTGCTGCCGCGCAACGAATGGGGATTAAACGCTTAGTGATTCCGGCGGATAATGTGCGGGAAGCGGCGGTGGTGAAGGGGTTGAATGTGTATGGATTTGGGCAACTTTCAGAGGTTGTAGAATTTTTGAATGCGCCGGAGTTGGTGTTGCCTGCTCAAGTTGATGGAATGGCAGAACTTGCACAGGCCCGCGTCGTCGAATTTGATTTAAAAGACGTGAAAGGACAAGCTCATGCACGTAGAGCACTAGAAATTGCAGCCGCTGGGGGACATAACTTAATCTTTGTCGGGCCACCGGGAAGTGGAAAAACGATGTTAGCAAGGCGATTGCCTTCGATTATACCGGACATGTCGTTTGAGGAAGCGCTGGAGGTGACGCAGATTCACTCGGTCGCGGGATTGCTACGGGAAAAAGGATCGATCGTGGGGACACGGCCTTTTAGAAGTCCGCACCATTCAGCTTCTGGGCCTGCACTCGTGGGTGGGGGAAGCTTTCCGAGACCGGGAGAGATTTCGTTGGCGCATCGAGGAATACTTTTTTTGGACGAACTCACAGAATTTAAGCGCGATGTTTTGGAGTTCTTGCGGCAGCCGCTGGAGGATGGTCATGTGACGATTTCTAGGGCGCGGCAGTCAGTGTCCTTTCCGGCGCAGTTTACGCTAATTGCAAGTACGAATCCTTGTCCCTGTGGTTACTTTGGCGATCCTGTTCAGCCTTGCACCTGTTCGCCCAATGTTCGGGAAAAGTATTGGGCCAAGTTATCGGGACCGTTGATGGATCGAATTGACTTGCAAGTGCGGGTGAATCGGTTGAAGCCGTCGGAAATTGTTGAAGAAACGATTGGTGAAACCTCTGAATCGGTGTTTGCAAGAGTTCAGGCTGCGAGAACTCGATCGCAAGTCCGAATGGAAAAAACAAACTTACGGTGTAATGCAGAAATGCAAAGCGCACACTTACGGGAATGGTGCAAGCTCACGGATAGCACCAGAAGTTTATTGGAAAATGCAATCAAAAAGTTAGGACTTTCAGTTCGGGGAAGCGATCGGATTTTGAAAGTTTCGCGAACCATTGCAGATCTCGCTGGCGATGAAGACTTGAATGCTAGCCATGTTGCAGAAGCGGTGCAATACAGAACCATCGATCGGATGCAGTAAGTGATGCCTAACCCTTAATTCTATTGGATTCGGAAACGGATAGTCCTCAAAAATTAGGGTCTAATTCGGTCTATGATGCGGTAGTATAAATTACAACTTTTAAATTTGTGTTTGCCATGATTATTTGTACTCTGAAGGCTGCCAGCAATTGGACTCATGTATTTGACCGATTATCACATTTTCCCAGACTTGATCGACGAAAATACTCGGATTAGAACGTATCGCGGCGTTCGGTATGGCGACAGGCGTCCGGTCTTGTTGAAATGCTTGAAAAGTCGATCGCCATCCATGCTGGATTTGAGCCAGTCGAAGAATGATTATGCGATTACTCAAATCATTGTTGCGCCGGGGGTTGTGCGATCGGTTGAGCTGTTGTATGAAGGGACGCAGGTCATTGTGGTTCTAGATGACAATGGCAGCGCCCCCCTAGCCCATGATCTGAAGGGTCAGCCGATGGCGCTAGAGTCGTTTTGGGCTTTTGCGTTGCAGTTAGCGGATATTTTGAATCAGTTGGAGACGCATCAAGTGATTCATCAGGCGATTAATCTGCGCAATCTTTGGATTCATCCTGAGACGCGCCAGGTGACGTTGATGAACTTTGAGCAGGCATCCTGTATTGCGGAGGAGGGGCTAGACGATCGGACGGATTATTATGAGCTGGGCAAGGTGTTTCAGCGGGTGTTGATGCCTGAGATGCCGTTGATGCTGAGTGAGATTGTGGTGAAGCTGATGGTGGAGTCCCCAGCGTTGCAATATCAGAGTGCGCAGGGTGTGCGCCACGATCTCCTAAGATGTCAGGCTGATTGGCAGCGGCAAGGCACGATCGAACCTTTTGAACTGGGGACAAGAGAGCGGCCCGATCGATTTCGAGTGTCAAGCGATCGCATTTATGGTCGGGATGCCGAGATCGCAACGCTTAAGGCGATGGCTTTGAATGCTCAGAAACAACCTGAAAAGTCACTGTTGCTGATTTCGGGCGCGTCTGGAGTTGGGAAAACAGCCTTAGTCGAGCAGTTATATAAGCCTCTTCAGAGTCAGAAAAACAGCTTATTCATTCGGGGGAAATTTGACCAGCTAAATCGTCACCTGCCGCTGTTTGCCATTCTTCAGTCATTTCGAGATTTGGTTCGGCAATGGCTAACCAAGCCCGACGGAATAGAATCGAATGATGGTCATCGTCAGGTTTTTGTAGTCCGAAAGAAGCTGCTCGAAGCATTAGGAAATGAGGCACAAGTCCTTTTAGATGTTCTTCCTGAACTCGCCCAAATCATTGGACCTCAGCCTCCGGTTATCAAGCTGTCGGATTCGGCGCAGGGGAATCGATTTAATCTTATTCTATTGAGATTTATCCGGGTATTGGCAACGTCCCAGACTCCACTCATTTTGTTTTTGGATGATGTGCAGTGGGCTGATGGAGCCTCGATCGAGCTGATAAAACAGTGGATGTTGGATTATCAACTCCGTCATTTTCTGTGCATTGCCGCCTATCGAGATCACGAAGTTTCGGCTGGGCATCCCTTTATTTTAGCCGTCGAAGTCTTACGAGATAAAAATGTTTCTATTCAGGAAATGGCTGTCGCGCCATTAATCAAGTCTGCACTCAATCAAATGCTTGCTGAGACCTTACACTGTAATGAATTGTTATCGCTTCCATTGGGTGACGAAATATGGAGAAAAACTCAAGGAAATCCTTTTTTTAGTATTCAACTTCTAAAAGCATTTTATCAAGATAACTATCTATTTTATAACCATACCGACGGGTGTTGGCAGTGCGATCTCAGTCAAATACGAGCCGCTGAAATTTCGGATGATGCTGTGGAGTTTATGATCGACCGCCTGAGACGATTCACCTCCCCAACGCGATCGATTTTAGCCCTAGCGGCTTGCGCGGGAAACGAGTTTGATTTAGAGACCTTAGCCACTATTTCACAACAATCGGTGTTAACAACGGCGTCGAAACTATGGCGCGCACTTCAAGAGGGATTGGTCATTCCGACCACTCAAGTTTATAAGTTTTATACGATGACGCCAGATGAGAACTCTGACCTACATTCTAATCCTGTAAATGAAGTGAACGCAACATCCGTCTTTGGATCGTTCTTTGGATCGGTGTTTGAATCGGTTACTTATCGATTTTTGCACGATCGGGTTCAGCAAGCGGCTTACAGGTTGATTCCAGTGCAGCACAAATCCATGAATCATTTGCGCATTGGGCAACTTTTGCGAGATTCTCTGAGGCCTCAGTTAGAGGCAGGCACGATATCTGATGGTCAATTATTTGGCCTAATGAGCCAGCTTAATCAAGGGCTAACGGAGATTAACGACCCGATCGAACAAGTCGAAATTGCGGCATTAAATTTGAGTGCAGGACAACGTGCAGCCTCCTCTACAGCCTATGAGTCCGCATTGAATTATGCAAAAATAGGACTCTCGCTATTGCCTATCGATCGATGGGAACAGTGCGAAGAACTTAGCCGATCGCTTTATACCTTAGCGGCGGAAACGGCCTATCTGAGTGGTGAGTTTGACCAAACGCCTGAGTTCGTAAACGTACTCCAAAAGAATGCTCGATCAGTCATTGATAGTGTCAGCGCCGACGAAATTCAGATTCGTGCTTATGCCACGGGAGGAAGACCTCTAGCAGCAGTTGAGACGGCTTTAGATGCGCTTGAAAAGTTGGGATTTAATATGCCGCTGAAGCCCATAAAATTGAGAATTGCGTGGGCACTTCTACGATTGAAATGGATATTTATCGTGCGATCGCCGGAGAGTTTCTTAGCTTTGCCTACCATGACTGATGAAAAGATGATAGCGACCATGCGAGTCATTGAGGCGGTCAGTTACTTGGCTTTGATGTCAGCGCCAGAGCTATGTCCAGAATTAACCTTAATAGCCATTCAGGTATCCATTAAATTTGGTAATTCGAGTTATTCAGCCTATGGCTATACTTGTGGCGCTATAATACTTTCTGGTTTTTTAAACAAGGCGGATATGGGTTATAAAATTGGCCAGCTTGCATTGAATCTAGTCGATCGATATGGTCTATTTGAAATTGAACCTCGAATCAAGATTGCACTAGCGGTTTTTGTTAACCATCGGACGCTGCCCTTGTGGGAAATTGTCCGATCGATGGAACCTATCTATCAAATGAGTCTTGATGTCGGCGATCTCGATAGTGCAGCTTGGGCTATACATACCTATGCCTACAACCAATATTTTGCAGGATGTAATCTTGCCGTATTAGAGAAGCGTCTTGAAGATTATAGACCCATCATCAAAAAAATAAATCAAGCGGGCGTAGTAAGGTTTATGAGCATGATGGACTATGTAGTAATGAACCTACGAAAAACATCATCTGATCTCACTAGAGTCACGCTTTATCAAAGCACTTTTGATGACTATCTAATAGAGGCTCAAGCTGTAAATTGCCAGACCGAAGTCTTTGCCTGGTACCATCATAAAGGCGTGATTGCCTATCTCCTAGGTGATTATGAAATCGCGTGTAAACAATTTAACAATGCTTATTTCCACAGAGATGGATCAATCTGTTTAATGCAAATTTCACTACACTATTTTCATAAAGCTTTATCTGCTGCATCCTGTCACGATACCGCAACGATGTGGAAACGGTCTGACCTACGAAAACTAGTCCGTCATGCACAACGCCATCTCGATCGTTGTGCAAAAGACTGCCCTGAAAACTATGCCAATAAGTATTACTTAGTCAAAGCAGAATATGCAAGAATTAAAGGCGATCGGATTTGTGCGATGGATGCTTATGAAAGAGCGATCAATCTCGCTCAGAAACATAAGCTGCAACATGAAGTAGCATTAGCCTATGAACTTGCCGCTCGGTTCTACGCCCAATGGAAGCAAACTACGATCGCGCAGACTTATATGATGAAAGCCTATTATGCCTATGAAAAGTGGGGTGCGACGGCTAAATGTGATCAATTGAAACGCTGTTATCCCTATTTTTTAGAAGCGGGGGTATGATCAATTCACCTAGCTTTCGTCGATTTGTTATGTCTATCTTTCGTCACTACCGTCGCAGCCTCCTTCGTTTTCATCAATACCAGGCCCGTCTGCGCCCCAACAACCTGCGCGTCCAACTCCAGCTCGCAAAAGCCTACCTTCAGTCGAACCAAGCCGATCGATCCCTAGCGCTCTGCGAAACCCTCCTCGAAAAATCACCTCGTAATCCCTGGATTTATCAAACCCTTGCCCAAGCCTATCAAAGCCTAGGGGCATGGGACAAAGCACTCCTCGCGAGCCACAGTGCCCTTCAGCTCGAACCTGATTCACCTTGGCTTCATCATGGATTGGGAAAAATTCTGAGTCAGCAGGAGGATTGGGAGTCGGCGATCGTCTCCTTTCGACGGGCGATCGCGCTTTCGCCCAAGGTCGGCTGGTTTCACTACAATCTCGGCGAAGCTCTTGTCAAAACTGGACAATGGTCTGTGGCGATTCCGGTTTTAAAACACACCCAAAAACTCATTCCTCGCTTCGCCTGGACGGCCTACTTTTTAGGGGAAGCCTTGTTAGCAGAAGAACAAACAGATGAAGCGATCGCAGTCTATCAAAAAGTTCTGCGTTGGCAACCCTGGATGAAGTACCTCCGCAGTTGTCTCGCCTACGCCCGTCACATTAAGCATCAAGACCTAAAAATCCAACAATTCTGCCAAACCAATCTGTTCAAAGTCCCCCTTCCCAAGGGGGATTTAGGGGGATCGGGTCTTAATAATCACGATCGCCTTCGTGTTCTCATGATTGCACCCTACCCGACCTTTCCCCCAAAGACAGGCGCGATCGCTCGAATGTTCCACGAAATGAAGGCGTTAGGTCAGCACTACGATCTTACTCTGGTGTCGTTCGTGTTCCAAAAAGCCGACTTCACCGTTGAGAAACTATTACAGCCCTATTGCAAATTCGTTGTTACCGTTGCGATCGGCGATACACCACCCCGTACACCCGACCAACCCGATCTCATTCATCGCTACAGCAGTCAGCGAATGAATCACGTCTTAAAACAGTTGCAAATTGTGCCCTATGACATGGTACTCACTGATTTTATTCAGATGGCCCAGTACAGCGCACTATTTCCAAATTCTTTTCGCATTCTCGCCGAACACAACATCGAATCCGAACTCCTGCGCCGATCGGTCCAACTCCACAGCCCCACAGAACTCCAACAGCTTGCGTCGCAACATGCATCCATCAAGTCATTCACCTCATCGCTAGAAGAAGCTGACAGGCTAGCTCGTTATGAAACTGAACTTTGGAAAACCTATCCACTCCGATTTGTCGTGAGCGAACCGGATAAACAACACTTAGACCAACGCTGCAAAAGTGGAAAAACGATCGTTGTTAGCAATGGGATTGACACCACTACAGTACAGGTGATTCCTGACAATCCGAACAAGATTATCCTGTTTATTGGAACACTCAGCTACTACCCCAACATTGACGGCGCACGGTATTTTGTCAATGAAATACTGCCTTTGATTTGGGAAAGAGACCCGGAGGTCACGTTCTGGATGGCAGGCGCAGAGCCGCCGCAGATGCTATTAGACTTGCAGCGTGACGCGCGAGTTCGGGTGATTGCGAATCCAGATAATATGGATGATGTGGCCCGAGGATGCTGTATGACGGTGGTGCCGTTGCGGACGGGGAGTGGCACTCGCATTAAGATCATGCACGCGATGGCGTTGGGGTTGCCGATCGTGACGACGAGTCTGGGCTGTGAGGGGATTCCGGTGGAGGACGGGAAGCAGATGTTTATTCGCGATCGGCCATTGGAGTTTGCTCGGGCGGTGCTTGAGGTGTTGGGAGATATTACGATTCGGGAGGGGTTTCGGCGGGAGGGACGGATGTGTGTGGAGCGCGATTATGATTGGACAAGGATTTTTGAGGGGGCGATGGGTCGGGTGGATGAGGAGTTCAAACATTTTGAAGCTATGGGTCGAGCCATTGGGGAATGTATTGATTGACTTGCTTTAATTCTTGATCCCATTTTCGATACGATGGATCGTGTTTTTCGACTAAGGTCCAAAATTTGTTGGAATGATTCATCTCTTGGGTATGACACAATTCATGGATTAAAACATACCTCACCATCTGCGGCGGGAGGAAGAGAAGCTTATGATTTAAACTAATATTCCGATCGCTCGAACAACTTCCCCACCGCGTCTTTTGGCCTCGCACGCTCATTTGGTTGAATGGTAAATGACAGTCTTTACTCAGAGCCACAAGCCAGGGAAAGAGAACTTTTTCAGCGCGCCGAGTCAGCCACGATCGCAAGGCTTGACGACACAGGTCTTCGTTAGAGGTGTTTCCCCAGAGAATCAGGGTTTCGGGAAGTTCATTTACTCGAATACTCGCAACTTTGGCGGGGGTATACTCAACTTGCCAGGTCTCAATTTCGGCTAGGAATTCGATCGTTTTTGGGAGAACTTCAACGCAAATCTTTGGCGTTTGTTGCGCTTGAAGTTGGAATTTTTGGCGATGCTTTTCGATCCAATGTTGATGACGTTGGATAATATTTGGAACCTGAGTCCGATCGAATCCCACAGGGACCACAATCTCAAGTTCTCCCTTGGGAGATAGCTTCAGATTGACCCGTTTTGCCCGTTGGCTCTCACGAATTGAATAGTCGGTCGATCGGTTCATAGGAGAGGTCTAGACCTGTACAGCAAATACTTTACTAGCCATCACGATTGGATCCTGAGAGATTACGAAACTGCGTATATTGTGGCTCAAACAGAAGTTTTACGGTTCCGGTTGGTCCGTTTCGATGTTTGTTAATAATGATTTCAGCAATACCTCGATCGACCGTATCTTTGTTGTAATATTCATCCCGATACAACATCATAATCAAATCTGCGTCCTGTTCTATGGCTCCACTCTCCCTCAAATCTGACATCATAGGTCGCTTATCCGTTCGAGATTCCACCCCCCGACTCAACTGCGACAAAGCAATCACTGGAACCGATAATTCACGCGCAAGACCTTTCAATCCACGGGTGATTTGCGAGAGCATTTGAACGCGGTT
>JAYUJY010000100.1:0-1638 GCA_043764895.1 Synechococcales cyanobacterium
TGTCAGCGCTGAAATAAAAGGTTCTGTCTGCTCAAAATTGACCAATAAACGAGATTAATCATGGGACGAAAATCAAAATTACGACAGTTAAGACGGCTCTAGAAAGGCAATACTGTTTTGGATCTAAATTACTTGACGTGTTCAAAACCAACTGAGGTATATCAATTATTATTTCAACACAGTAATGCGTTTGCGATGAGTGTTTGGACCTATTGGCGGCAATGCTGTGCTGCAAACCATCCCCAATTCATGATTTTTGAATCTGAAGCATCGAATCACCCAGAATCGCGAATGACCATTCGTCCTGGTGATGAATTAAAACAGTGGGGTCAGCCGTTCAATATGCTGCCCAGAGACTTGGATTTGCGAGGTTGTATCGTTGTTCCTGATGAACTGGAACGATTGAGGATCCCACCCCCAACGATGGTGATCCTGCATGACGGAAAACCAGATGGAGAATGTGTTGCACAATTTCTGAGATTCAAATACTCATAGCTCCACTTAGGGTGCCTATGGATGAAGCTGCTCGATCGCCTTGGACCGTTCTATTTCGGGTTCAAGGACGATCGTTTTCGTGTGTCGTACTGCATTCAGTTCATGATCTCTAATTATTACTCTGTCGGCAGCTTGTCGAAGAGCGACGATCGTAGGTTCGTCATTTTTTCCTACCAGTACCGTAACTGAGATCGTTGGCATTATCGCGGCTATGTCCTGTTGCTCTCTCAGATGAAGAGCGGCGATCGCTAACCACTGCTGCGTACCGGGTTCAAGTGTTGAAAAGACCTCTAGCCGATCGCAGTTCCTCTCCCGCGCCTCCTCGGCCAGTTGCAGAAGAAGCTGAGTCAGCGATTCTAGGGACCGATCGCGCAACGACTCATCTATCACTGTGTCCTTGATTGTCACGCGCAGGGTGTTTTCGGTCCGCTGCTGTCGATCGATTGTTGCATCATCGGTCGCGGGATCGTAGAGAACACCGATCAACTGTAATCCCTGTAACGTATAGTCTTTGCCTAAATCTGAAGCTTGGAATCCGATGCCACCCGATCGATACTGAATTCGTTTCGCCCGTTTTCCATACCGCCCGACATTAGTGAATTGGACATGGGTTTCCATGCCCTCGTCTTGGAGCCAATCGAGCAGCTCCGGCAGGCGTGGTTGGTCAAATGCAGCGGCTTGAATGGTGGCGATGACGGCTTTGCGCGATCGGACAATCTGCTCGGGTGAATGAAGAGCGATCGCCCCTGCGCTGGGACTCTGTTGCTCTAGTTGCTGCATCAACCCACCGATTTGGTAGCTGTAACCTAAAGAGGTTCCCGACATGACGACTCCATTCATCTCATAGGCCAACCCTTTCAGTTGGTTCTGCTGCCCGTAGAAGGCGTAGGTCTGAATATGGCGTTGCTCTAGCCGTGTGACTAAATCAGGCAGACTGAGGCTTTCCTGAAGGGCTTCTGTGATTCCATCCTGTAGTAATCGTTGGACCGAAGGAATTCCAGTTTCGGTTTCCTGTTTGAGCTGGCGGAGACTGAGCGCTTTACGACTGGATTTCCAACTGGGGAGAACAGGTCGGAGATGATAAGACTCTTCGATCGCCCGGACGACGGTTTGAGCGCGGTAGTGGTCGAAGGAATCAGACAC
>JAYUJY010000101.1:0-1633 GCA_043764895.1 Synechococcales cyanobacterium
CCTTTTTTGATCCCGTTCTTACGGATATGACTCGATTCACATTCAGGGCATTTCATCAGGATTCACCTTAACTCATACACTAATTATGCAACGCCAAAATTCAATGGGGAATTGGAAAAAGTGAAGGCTTGAGTCAGGCTTAGAGCAGTACAGGCTAAATCAATTAAGCTATAGTCAGTCGCCTTGCACCATCTCCCGAGGGAGTGATTCTACGATGCCACCGCATTAACATGTCTTCATAGGTCGATTCGACGATCGCCTTGGCGGCATAGGGCTGCATCGATCGAATGCAAGCCTCACGGGGAAATTCGGCTGGATTTTGAAGCACCCGATCGATGGCACTCGCAATGGTTTGAGCGCTGCGATCGGCGCAGACAATTCCGGTGTTGGGCTGAAGCATATTGGGCGTTTCTCCCGTTCGCGTGGTCACGAGGGGCGTTCCTGAAGCCAACGTCTCAAGGGCCACCAAGGGCAGTCCTTCAAAGGCGCTGCTCAACACAAATACCCGGCTTAATCGATGGATCATGGCAAGGCGAGCTTGCGGTAAAGGTCCCAAAAGCGAGACTCTGCCCTCAAGACCCAGGGCGGTGATGTGCGATCGAATCTCAGGCATCAGTTCATCGTCTCCGCCAATAAGGAGATGAGCTTTGGGATGCTGCACCCGCGCAAAACTCTCTAATAGAAGCAAGGGATCTTTCTGAGGATGCAGTCGTCCAGCAAACAGCACAAACTCGCGATCGGACGGAAGTTGGAGTTCCTGAGTGAGTTCTTGTCGAAGAATCTGACGATTACTCTCTGATACTGGGTAAAACACCTCACTGTCAAAGCTATTCTTGATGTAGTGAATGCGATCGCTCAGGGTTAGATATTGTGCTTGATAAAAATCAACTGAAGCGCTATTGCAGGACAAAATATGTTCAAATTGTTTGAAAAGCTGACGCTCTAGGGCAAAGTAAGCTGCTGGAAATCGCTGCCATAGAATGGCGTCCCCGCCTTCACTCATGTGCTGCTGAATATCATTGTGCAGAAAGAATGTTTTTCACCCTGCCATTTTTGAGAGGCGATCGCAGGTTCGAGTCGATGAAAGTGCATGAAATCTGACGCACAGTCTCGGTGAATAAAATTATGTTTCATCAATGCTGCGGTGTAAGAAACCGTCGTTGGCATTCGACGCCGATGATTATCATCAGGCAGATCAAAAATAGGCAGGAATTCAAGCGATCGACCTTCTAGCTCCAGGGTTTGCCAGCCTTTTTTAGCGGGCGTTTGTTCGTTCCCCGTTCCGACCAACCGAATGTTGAAACTATCAGGTGCCTACTTAACGAACGATCGGATAATAGTCTGAACACCTCCTAAGCTCGTGCGCCAAGGATTGAACTGAAAAAATAGGGTGAGAGTTGGTTTTTTCATATCTAAAGAGTGCAGTTTAGGTCAGCTTAAAAAATAGACTCACCGAGAGTCTATGGGTTGGAAAGGGTTTTAAAACTTCCCTATATTGGGATCAAAGCATTAGCATCAAAGCATTAGCATCAAAGCATTGGGATCAAAGCATTGGGATTAAAGTATCAGCATTAAAGCCTTAGGATCAAAATATTCGATCCCCTCGTTGGGTTTGGGGCACGGCATGGCCATG
>JAYUJY010000102.1:0-28949 GCA_043764895.1 Synechococcales cyanobacterium
GGCACGGCAAGCCATGCCCCTACGGTCTCTGGAAAGATAGATTTGTTGGGGCATGGCACGCCGTGCCCCAAACCCAACGGAGAGGTTCTAAATACCTGGATTATTCAAGCCACAGACGACTAGGCCTTAATAAGCACCCTGTCGGAACAGAACAACTTTAAAAGTCTTGACCAGCAAGAGCAAATCATAGAACACACTCCAACGCGCTTGGTAGCGAAGATCAAGTTGGACAATTTGTTCAAAGTTCTCAACGGACGATCGACCGTACACCTGCCATTCACCTGTTATTCCTGGCTTTACGGCAAGGCGCTGCCAGTGGTGAGGCTCATAGTACTTCACTTCGTCCAAAGTGGGCGGACGAGTCCCGACAAGACTCATGTCTCCAGAAAAAACGTTCCAGAACTGAGGCAGTTCATCTAGACTCGTCTTTCGTAAAAACTGGCCAATTCGGGTTACACGGGGATCAGACTTATTTTTGAAAATCAATCCGACCGCTTCGTTCTTGACTGTGGACTTTAAGGCTTCAGCATTGATGACCATCGATCGAAACTTGTGGATTTTGAACAGCTTACCGCCCAATCCACATCGAGTTTGGCTATAGAAAATAGGACCAGGGCTATCTAGTTTCAAGGCAATAACAATCGGGATAAATACGATCGTTAACAACACAATTCCTACAGCGCTTCCTAATAGATCAAACAAGCGTTTGAAATTAGAAAGGGCCGATCGGTGAGGCACATGGACGTGCGGACTGCGAGAATTCGGAAAATAGGTTTCCATGTAGTCATAGGCTCTCATGGGAAAAGACCTCTTATAGGACAAGGGTTCAAATGGACTTAATGCTTTAAAGAAGATTTACTTCGCTCGATCGTGAGGATTCATAATCAAGGTAGATAAACAGTTCCAGTATTATGAACTTCAGCCTTCAACTTCAGCAGCTAGCTTTAGTCTTTAGTAGGAGCCTTCAACTACGGTCTTTAATCAATAGTTACAGTTTTCGACTCGTTTGAAAAGGACAAATAATAGTGTGACGATCGGCTCAAAAACAGGCATTAACCCACCTAGAGCGCTTTGGAAACTCTACCATAGTATTAAATTGAGTCGGATACTTAACCCTCTCTCAGATGACTTAAATTTAGCTCATCCTTTTGAAGATGACTATTCGTCGGAGATATGATCTCTCACAAAAGCACGTCCCACTCTAGGGATAGGGCTGAGGTTAGAGATAAATGCATATCTCGTAAAGTTTTAGTTTAGCTTGATAAGATTCTCATGTTGATGGATTTAAACTATGCCCTGCGATACATTTGCAGCGTTGGTCATCTAGGCTATGGCGTGGCGGCGAAGTGACCATTTCAGGGACATCTCCCATGATTTATTAATTTTTCGATGTGTGCATGAAGTTCTTGTTCGTTCAACCCCTGCTAAAGAAGAAACTATGGCTAGTCCCTTTTCGACCACCGCACTCCTTCTAAACTCAATCCTTTCGACGACTCTTTCGACCACGACTCCCGCCCTTACCGCTGCACAATTTGGGTAGATTCCTCAGATTGGATTGCCGGGTGGACGGGGAACCACCATTCAAAGTGCCTCAAACACCTCCCCTTCCACAGCCCAACAACTTGGCATTCTGAAGGGTCAAGCGCTTTTCAATGGTTCCGTCACCCAAGCTGATCCGATCGATTGATATCAATTTCAGATGCAGGACAGCCGCAACTGGAGCTTTCTGCTGAGTGGGCTGGTCCCGGCCATCGCAGGCGCAGGGCTAACGATGTCTATTGTGGACGCTCAAGGGGTGGCGGTGAGCGCGTTGACCGCACAGGAGGATGGTTCGACGAAGCTGCTAAGTGGAAGTTTGCGCCCTGGAACGTATACGCTCGTGGTGTCCGGTCAAGTGCAGGACAGTTCTTACCGGATTAGCCTCATCGAAGGCAACACCTACTTTGTCTCATCCACCGGGAGCGACACCAACCTCGGAACCTACGCGGCTCCCTTTAGTAGTATCGAAAATGCGGCAAACCGAGCTGATCCCGGCGATACAATTATGATTCGGGGGGGAATTTATTACGATCGCGTATTAAATCTAGTTAAAAGTGGCACGAGCGATCGACCGATTACGATTGAATCGGTTCCGGGTGAATTTGTCGCGCTCGATCATGGATTCCAAACCGGACCGTGGAGCGCCACTGAAAATGCCAATATCTTTCGATCGACGCCGCTGATTCCCGATCCAACGGTTGAATCTATTGTTCTGGGTTGATGTGCCGAATAAGTTGCTCTACACTTGGGCCGTGGGTGGCATCAATCCAACGGATCAAGAAGTGCTGATTTTGGCGGCAAGAACCGATGGACTGTCAGCCGGAATTCGGATTTTTGATACTGCAAATCATATTGTCATTGATGGTATTTCGGCCCGAGCGGCAGATGCAGGACTGTGGGCTGGAGCCTTTCTAAATCCAGATGTTCGAGGGACCGATATTACCCTACGCAATAGTGAAATCAAGTTTGCCTGGGACTATGCACTCCGGTTAGATAACTGGGAAGGCGCGCTTTTTGAAAATAACAACGTGCATAACAATGCCCCAATTAACTATCCTCGATCGGCCTCTGCCATTTGGCCCCACGCGGTGATTGGGTATAAGAGTCGGGACGTGACGGTAATCGGCAACCGGATTCATGATAACAACGGCGAAGGCGTCGGTCCATACCTTGGTTCCGATCGATGGAAAATCCTGAATAACGTCATTCACGACAATTTTTCGGTCAACCTTTATGTTGATACGGAGTTAGGGGATGTGCTGGTTGATGGCAACTTTATCTACAACACGCCGGGTAAGAATGTAGGACAGTCTCTTGAACTCAGTGATGGCATTCGTTTAGCCAACGAAGCCGCAGATTTGGGCAAAGAAGATCCCGATCCAAGCTATTACAATATTCAAGTGACCAACAACATTGTTGTCGGAACCGGAGGCGGTATTCGATCGTTTCCCTACGCTGGGGGATCCAGTTTCTTGAAAGATTCTTTGATCGCAAACAATACCATTGGACCGTTGATGGACGGGGCGCAGGCGATCGAAGTGCGGGCTGGGGACACTGTAACGGTAGCGAATAATCTAGCGGTTTCTAATCCAATTCTCCTTGCAAGAGGGCTAGGTGCCGTGGGGATCATTGCTTCAAACAACTGGGTTAGCGATCCGACTCAGCTCACTCGTGCCCGAAACAAGATTAAGGTCACTAGCACTCAATCCGGCGATCCGAAGCTCCTCGTCGGGACAGGCATCCTACTCGAAAACTATGGCCCTCAGCCCGGTTCTCCGCTCTATGGGGCGGGAGTGAGTCTGCCGCAGGTGAAGACTGACTATTTGGGACGTCCTCGATCGGTCGATCTTCCTAGCATTGGCGCGTTTGAGAGTCCGATTACCGTGGTCGAACCGCAACCGCAACCGCAACCGCAACCTGTTAACAAACCCGCCACCACTCCCGTTACCAACGAGTTTAAGCCCACCCCACTGGCTGAACAGTTACGGAGAAAGCTTCGGTTTGGTAAACCTTAAAGCGTCCAGACTCGGATGGAATTATCTGAACTGCCGCTGGCAAACCATTTTTGATTGGGACTGACAACGATCGCATTGACGGCACTTTTGTGGTCTGCGATCGTTTTGACGAGTTCTCCCGTTGCCAGTACCCAAACTCGGATGGTTTTATCGGTACTCCCGCTGATCAAATATTTACCATCGGGGGTTAGCGCCACGGCATTTACGGCGTCTAGATGGCCGCACAAGGTCCGCACCAGCTCTCCCGTTTGGGTATTCCAAATGCGAATCGTTCGGTCTTTGCTGCCGCTTATGACCAGTCGTCCACTGTCGGTGATGGCCACGGACAAAACTGATTTTTGGTGTCCGGCAAAGCGATGAACGAGTTGGGTCGTATTAAAATTCCAGACGCGGACGAGGTTGTCTAGTCCGCCGCTGGCGATCCATTGGCCGTTGGCGCTGATGGTCACCGATCGCACCATGCCCAACACCTCAGGATAGCTCCGCAAGAGTTCTCCACTGTTCAGTCGCCATGCGCAAACGGTGCGATCTTCTGCGCCGCTAATCAAAAACTGACCATCGGGACTAATGGCAATGGCATTAATATCCCGCGTATGATCGGACTTCGATCGCAGCAATACCCCTCTGGGCAAGTCCCAAAACTTCAGACTAATATCATCACTACAACTCACGAGGGTCTTCCCATCGGGTGAAATGGCGAGACCATTGACAGACTTTGTATGACCCTGCAAGATTTTGTCACACGCGCCACTAACGAGATCCCACACCATAATTCGATCGTCGAGACCGCCACTCACCAGAGTCTGACCATCTGAACTCGCCGCCAAACAAAGCACCCACGACGTATGTCCCCGCAGCGATGTAATGCAGCTAAAAGGTTGAGACTCTCCCGAGGCAGGGGGAAGTAAGTTTGGCATGGCGCTAATCGGCATAGCGCTGTTCGGCGTAATTGGGGTACTGCTCGGGGGGATAGAAGCTGGAATGTGCGTGAGGATGTCGCTGGCGAAGGGGTGGGAGATGCGAAGGGGTGCGATCGACGGAGCGATCGCTTTCTTAATCAAGGGCTTGAGAAAATCCTCTCGAATGTTCGTGGGAATGGCGGAGTTCGGAAAATCAGAAAATGTCCCGCTGTGAAGCGTTTCTAAAATCTGCCAGGGGGGAACTGCATCAATTGAGGGTTGGGAAATCGGGTCAGCGGTCGGCTGTGACAGAGGTTGCGATCGAGGTTGCGACGGGGATTGCGATCGAGGTTGCGACGGGGATTGCGATCGAGGAGGCTGAGTGGTCTGGGCTAACTCAGCCTTAGGGCGGCCCTCGTTAGACGTGCCCTTGACCAGCGGCTGAGACAACACCAGTCGCAAATCATGCATGATTTCAGCAACCGATTGATAGCGCTCACTCACGAGATCCTTCAGCATTCGATCGAGAATCCGACCGAGACCCTCCGTCAGCACCACGCCCTTCTCTGCCAGATTCGATCGCCAGAGCCAATTTCCATGGACAGGATCGTATAGTTCTTCGGGCTTGGTTTGGGTCATCAAGTACAGACACGTCGCCCCCAAACTGTAGAGATCGCTCGCTGGAAAAGCTCGTCCACTGCGTAACTGCTCCATTGGCGCATAGCCTTCGGTGCCAATGCGAGTCCCCGGAGCCGCAATCTCAGATCCCCCTTCTTGCAATACTTTAGCCACCCCAAAATCAATCAAAACCAACCGATTATCGAGCTTCCGACGAATAATATTGGCAGGTGTAATGTCTCGGTGGATGACGTTTCGATCGTGAACAAACTTCAAAATTGGCAACAATCCCGCCAGAACTTCCCGGATTTTTTGCTCACCAAAACAGCCGCGCCGAGCGAGTTCTTGCCCTAGCGTTTCGCCTTCAATAAACTGTTGCACCAAATAAAGCCGCTGGTCATGCTCAAAGTAGGCGAGCAAACTCGGAATATGCGGATGTTCACCGAGTTCATTCAGTCGCATCGCCTCTTGTTCAAAAAGCTGCACCGCCTTTTCCAATGCCTTCAAGCTCTTCAACTGCGGAGAAAACTGCTTAATCACGCAGCGTGCCTTCAGCCGATCCTCATCCACCGCCAAAAAAGTTTTTCCAAAGCCGCCCTGTCCCAACGCCCGAACGGTCCGATATCGCCCCCGTAAAAGCGGCGTGAGCTTTCGCCCACAGCTATCACAGTTGATGGCTTGGTCGATATTAATGGGCTGCTTACAGTCGGGATTGAGGCAATAAATCATGAGATGGCAAGATGCCTAAAGCTGACATTTCTTCCTAACACTTGATTTTGACACATGATTACGTGTAGAAGATGTCGGGTTTGAGTCGCCTCGTCCAAATGGCCTGCGATACTTCAAAAGAAGAGTGTTATCAGAAGAGCGTTATCAAAAGGAGATTGTTCATGCCCGCCCCCCGTTCCGTCACGCCCCACCCCACCATTCAAGTGACCTTAAAACTATTTTCTGTCTATCAAGACGTCTACGGCCAATCCGAACAGAGGGTTGAGTGTCCCATGGGAACCACCGTCGGAACCCTGTGCGATCGCTTGATTGCCGAGCATCCCAGCCTAACAAAATGGCGATCGGTGACTCGATTTGGGGTGAACCTCGATTTTGTGCCCGAAGAGACAGTGCTCAGGGACGGGGACGAAGTTGTTCTCATTCCACCCGTCAGCGGTGGCGCGGGTTGAACTCATACCCGATTTTTTTAGTCGGGTATGTTTGACGGGATCGAAAACGCCATGATACATTTCATTTTAATACAGTGAATTATTCTTACCCGTCCCCCCCATCACAGGAGTTTGAGCCATGACCACCACTATTCCTTTGAACCCTACTTCGTCATTCACCTCAGCCTTTGAAGCACTCAAGTGCAAAGAGTGCGGCGCTGAATACGAACCCCTTGCCATTCATGTGTGTGAGCAGTGCTTCGGACCGTTGGAAGTAAAGTACAACTACGAATTCCTTAAGCAAACCGTCAGCCGCGAGACCATCGAAGCCGGACCGAATTCCATCTGGCGCTATCGTGCCTTTCTCCCTGTGGCAACCGATAACTACATTGATGTCGGCACCGGAATGACCCCCTTGATTGAAGCGAAACGCCTCGGTCGCCGCTTGGGTCTAAACAAGCTTTATATCAAAAATGACGCCGTGAACATGCCGACCTTGAGCTTCAAGGATCGCGTCGTATCCGTGGCCTTGTCGCGCGCTCGTGAATTGGGTTTCAGCACCGTGTCCTGCGCTAGTACTGGAAATTTGGCCAACTCCACTGCGGCGATCGCGGCTCATGCTGGGTTGGAGTGCTATGTGTTCATCCCGTCCGATCTTGAAGCGGGTAAAGTCTTGGGCACGCTAATTTACAATCCCACCGTCATGTCGGTCCATGGGAACTACGACCAAGTGAACCGCCTCTGCTCAGAAGTCGCTAACACCCACGGCTGGGGATTTGTCAATATCAACCTGCGTCCTTACTACTCAGAAGGCTCCAAGACCTTAGGTTTTGAAGTCGCTGAGCAGCTTGGTTGGCAGCTTCCCGATCACATTGTGGCTCCATTGGCTTCAGGGTCGCTCTTCACGAAGATCTACAAAGGCTTCCGTGAATTTGTAGAAGTGGGTCTAGTGGAAGACAAAGACGTGCGGTTCAGCGGCGCTCAAGCGGAAGGATGCTCCCCGATTGCCCAAGCGTTCCGTGAAGGCCGTGACTTTATCTCTCCCGTGAAGCCCAACACCATCGCGAAGTCCATTGCGATCGGTAATCCTGCGGATGGCGTCTATGCCCTTGAACTGGCCCGCAAAACCAACGGCACCATTGAATCCGTGAACGATGCTGAAATCATTGCAGGCATGAAGCTCTTGGCCGAAACCGAAGGTATCTTTACCGAAACCGCAGGTGGCACTACGATCGCTGTCTTGCAGAAGCTGGTCGAAGCGGGCAAAATCAATCCTGACGAAACGACCGTGGTCTACATCACCGGAAACGGGTTGAAAACTCAAGAAGCGGTTCAGGCTCACATCGGTCAGCCTCTCACGATTGAACCCAAGCTAGATGCCTTTGAGCGTGCGCTTGAACGGGCACAGACGCTCGATCGGTTGGAGTGGCAGCAAGTGATGGTGTAGTTTCATCTCTGTTTAAATCGTTTCGATCGTTAATTTATTTTCTAGTTGTTGTTTATTCCCCTGCTCGAACCCATGGCCGTTAAAGTTTTGATTCCCACGCCCCTACAAAAGTTTGTTGGCGATCGTGCTTCTCTCGATTGTGAAGCCGGATCGATTACCCAGCTTGTTGACGTACTCGAAACGCAGCATCCAGGGATCAAAGCCCGACTCTGTGATGACAGCGGAAAGCTTCGCCGCTTCGTCAACTTCTATCTCAACAGTGAAGATATTCGCTTTATGGAGAATGAGGCAACGGCGTTGAGCGATGGCGATGAAGTCAGCATTGTCCCTGCGATCGCAGGTGGCTGAGGTTTGCCGCTTGAGTAATCCAGCGATGCAACTCTTTTTCGTTGGGTTTGGGGCACGGCAAGCCATGCCCCTACAAATCCGGGTTTAAGAGAATGTAGGGACATGGCTATGCCGTGTCCTAAACCCAACGAAGAAAAAATCCAGGTCTTAATTCTACCGCGCAGTCCTAGAGTTTCTGCCGCACAGTCCTAGCGTTCGCACCAAACGTTGGTTTTAGAGATCAACGCCTAGGTGTCATCCATAAAGTTTTGCGAGGGATTGATGCTTCGCGCTTCACTGGTCTCCCTCGCTGTTAGGTTTCACTGTATATCCGATCGGGTTGGAAAGGTCATGCTTTCCAACCTATTTTTTTTGTGATTTTAGGCTTACAGCGTGTAAGTAAAATCCTCAATCAGCATTCCTGGAGTCCATAGCGCACCGATATGACGGTGGCCATAGGTGTCGATATTGGGAATACAGGTTTGTGTATCGGTCAGCGCCAGTAGGTTATCGCCCCAAAACCGATAGAAGCTATCGTCAAACCTGAGATGCTCAATCGGCGCAACAATTTCCCCATCTTCAACCCAGAAGCACGCATAACGGGTCATCCCAGTGACGCGTCCCTGGGGTCGATCGCTCCAGTTGAGGTAGTGCAAGTTGGACACGTAGATTCCGGTGCCCAGGGCCGAAAAAATCTCCGAAGTGGGCAATCGTCCCGGCTTGATTTCTGGCGCGCGAAGTCCTTCTTCCTGGCTGGCTCCGTTAGCAATGAGATTATATTCCTTGGCGGTGCGTGAAGAAATAAGAGAATTTTCGAGATGCCCTTGGCTCACGATCGCGAGTTCTTCGGGCGCAATCTCACCGAGTTCATTAAACCGGGGCACGGTGCCACGAGCAAAGTTTTCGACCAGCGTGAGTTGGGGAGACAATGTGCGGCGATCGTTGCGCATTGCCAACATCCAGCTTCCACTTTGCCGAAGATCCGCTTCACTGACGCCGCCCCAAGACATCATGTTGACCAGTTCAGGCATCGCGCTGGGAGCCAAGTAGGTCCGATAGTGTCCAGGCCGAATTTTATGGGGCGATCGATCGAGGCGTTGGAGCTGAAGTCGGGACTCCTGGAGGGTTCGCTCATAGGTTTGCTGGTTCCAACATTCCCCGGCGTAAATGCCTTTTACCGCTTGGCCGTTGGGTGAAAAGAGCGAGTAGTCTAGGGAAAACGAGTCATTTAGAAACCAGTGGGACTGCCCGATCGAATCTGCATAGGCCCGCACAGCCCAGCCTGACGCATAAATCCCCACAAAATCCAAATCACCCACAACAGAGAGAATCGCATCGCCTAAGGCTTCAGGTTCGAGCAGACGTCCCTCGTAGGATTCATGGCTCGTGCGATCGCCTTCTGGTACGGCGAGATAGGGGTTTTCGGGAAGTTGGGGGAGGTCGAGGCGAAGACGACTTAGAGCTTGGGATAACAGGACTTGATCGCAATCCCAGTCGCCGGACAGCGGAAACTCATAATAGCTACTGCGACGGTCAAGCATCCACGTCAGCTTCAGCTTGGCGTCGGTAATGTGTCCCGCCTGCCGAACCTTCGCCCGGTTAAATCGCCAAAACTGGCTGCTCTCCGCAATCAGCGACAGCGTGAACTGCTCAGGGGCCGATCGCTGACCTTGGAGCCAGTCTGTTGCACGGCTGAGGGCGGCTTCTAGATCAGCAGGATCCAGGCGAGGCGGATTGGCTCGCATCCATTCAGCGCTCATCACGCCATAGCGCTCTGGTGAAACGATCGCTTTCATGCATCCCCTCCCATCACGTTTACATCCGAAAATACAGCCATGGGTGACGCGTGCCCAACGGTGATCAGTTGACTGGGTTCGCCTTTCCCACAGCTTGGGGTTCCGTACATCCGCCAGGACGCGCGATCGCCCACGCCGACCAGGCTCCCCCAAAACTGCGGCGTCGTGCCTCGGTAGTTTGGATTGCGGAGGGTGCGGGTCATCTGGCCGTTTTCGATGAGCTTGCCATACTCACAGCTAAACTGAAATTTGTGCCGCTGGTCATCAATGGACCACGATCGATTGGATTCCATATAGATGCCGCGTTCGATGCCCGAAATAAGCTGATCGACCGACTGGTGGCCCGGTTCTAAGTTGAGATTGCCCATGCGATCGATGGGCGGACGGTTCCAGGAGTTCGATCGGGTGCTTGCCACACCGGGAACCTGTAGTCTTGCTTGGCTCTCCAATCCGCCCAGCCCTCGGAGCAAAATCCCATCTCGAATCAGGTATTCCATTTCAGCCACCCCGCCCACATCGTCAAAGGCATAGCTCGCAAATTCATGGGCTAGACTTGGATCAAACGTGACGTTCATGTGAGGCGATCCGTACACCAGGGACCCAAAATCCTCGGGCTTCACAAAACTTCCCCCGGCATAGTTCCGTTCATCCCCTAGGATTCGATCGAGTTCGAGGGGATGGCCGATGCTTTCATGAATCTGAAGCAGCATCTGGTCCGGCGAAAGAACCAGCGTCGTGGTTTCCGTCGGGCATTCTGGAGCCTCAAGCAGCTCCACCGCCTGCTCGCCAATCTTCTGTACCCGCGCCCACAAGTCGTCTTGGACAAAAAACTCCAGTCCGCCCTGATAGCACCGCGCCATCCAGCCATTGTCCGATCGAGACTGAACGACAGCACCGTCTTGGGCCGTGGCCTGATAATTCGTGGCAATGCGAGAAAAATTTTGATAAATCTCCGCCCCATTGCTGCTGACAAACCACGTCTCCACGTCCGAAAGGGTCAGCTCCGCCACCGTCTGCACAATCCGATCGCTGACCTTGAGCCTGCAACAAATCTGGCTCAACATCTCCACGATTTCACCGGAACTCAACGCATCAAGGGGTTGATCTCGCGACGACTGGTAGTGGCCAACTTGGGGCGATCGGCTGGCGATCGGCGTGGGACAGAGATTCCATTTCTCAGCCGCTAGAGCCTGACGATAGGCGGTCTGGGCGGCTTCAAGGATTCGATGACGGGCCAACGAATTGACGGCCCCATAGCCGACTTGACCCCGAACCAAGACTTCAACCATAACGCCCTGGCTCAAAACAGTGCCATGCTTATCTAAGAGTCGATCGCGGACCGTCCGAAATTGATTCTGCTCTCGAACGGCGCGGATGCCGATCCAGTCCGCCTCGAAGGGCAGTGATCTTAAGGTGTGTAAAAGCTCAACGAACATGCCAGTGGTAGACGCAAAACTAAAGAAATGTGATTTTCAGAAACCTGATGGTGTCTAGCATTCCCCAGACTCTACGATTGAAGGAAATCAAATCACGATTTACCTTAACTTTGGGTCAGATCTTTCTTAACCTTTTAAAAGAAGATTTAAGAGGGCATTGATCTTCGTTATGGCGCATGAAGGGGATAGGGTTCAAACCTGAGGGGGAAAGCCGAAGACACATCAGAAATATAGAGCGATTGGGAATAACTTACGATGCCGCACAATCTTGAATGCATTGCACAGTGAAACTACTGGAGCACTGAATCTTAGGTCGTGGGTCAACGGGTCATCCGTCCCAATCAAGATCAACTGATCTTAATGATTCTTAACATTCAATCACAATTTGACCGAGTGAGGGTCATTTTTAGCTTTTTTGTCTAAATTGGTGTTTTAAACGACTGAAAGTTTTCATCCAATGGGGTAAAGCCTTCAAATCTTCACGATATCCTGGTGCCAAATAGTCACGCCTCCAGGTTGGTCCACCAACGTGATGCCTAGCGTCTTCAACTCTTGACGAATCCGATCGGCGGTGGCGAAGTCCTTGGCTTTTTTGGCTTCGGTTCGGGCGGTCACTTGAGCCTCTATGGCGGCGTCACTCAGGCTGGGGATACTGTCCATCGGCGCTTCGGTCGCTTCGAGTCCGAGGACTTGGGCGAGGGTTTTCAAGGTCTGCCACTGGAGGACAATCGTTTGGACGGGCGTGGGGGTGGCCTGCTGGTGGCGCATGAGATTGGCCTCGCGGTTAACCGCCTTCGCGAGTTCAAACAGCACGGCTAGCGCGGCGGCAGTGTTGCAGTCGTCGTCCATGGCGGTGTTGAACAATTCTGTGGCGATTGGGTCGAGCTGACTGGGATCAGCCGTTGGATCAAGCGTTGGACTCGAAGCCGGATCCAACGTTTGCCCAAACCGTAGGGCATCTTGCAGGGTATGCCAGCCGTTGGTCGCCGCCGTCATCGCCGCTTCGGTAAAGTCGATCGGTTTGCGATATTGCGCCCCGAGGACGAAGAAACGCATGGCCATGGGTTCGATGTGGCCTTGATCGAGGAGATCTCGAATGGTCGTGAAATTGCCGAGGGATTTGGACATTTTGACGCCGCCAACGTTGACCATGCCGTTGTGAAGCCAGTAGGTGGCGAGGGGTTTGCCCGTTACGGCTTCGGATTGAGCGATTTCATTTTCGTGGTGGGGAAAGGTTAGGTCGCTGCCGCCGACGTGAATGTCAATGGAATCACCGAGGCGATCGCGGACCATGGCCGAGCATTCGATGTGCCAACCTGGACGACCGTTGCCCCAGGGCGATTCCCAGGCGGGTTCATCAGGTTTGGCCGCTTTCCATAGCGCAAAGTCAAAGGGATCTTTCTTTTTGGTATTTTCTTCATCGACTCGACCACTGGCTCCGGCTTCTAAGTCTTCAAGTTTGCGCCCTGAGAGTTTGCCGTAGTCCGCTTTACTCCGAACGGAATAATACACATCTCCCGCCGCCGCATAGGCCACCCCTTTGCGCTCTAGCTCGTGAATCAGGCGTTTGATGCCGTCTATTGAGTGGGTTGCCCGAGGATAATCGTCTGCTCGACGGATATTGAGCCGATCCATGTCTTCAAAATAAGCAGCGATATATTTCTCTGAAACTGCATCCATGGACGAGTGTTCTGCTCTGGCCCTGGTTAAAATTTTGTCATCAATGTCCGTAAAATTTTGCACATACGTGACCTCAAACCCTCGCCAAGTCAAGTAGCGCCGCAACGTATCCCACGCAATGTACGATCGCGCATGGCCCAAGTGGCAATAGTCATAGACCGTAACCCCGCAGCAGTAAATACTGACCTTGCCCGGTTCTAAGGGCGTGAAGAGCGATTTACGTCGGGTCAGCGTGTTGTACAGAGTGAGTGACATAATAGAAGGAAGAACAACGATGAAGGGTGGGATCTTAATTGCGTGCGATGTCGATCGTGCGATACGAAGTCTGTGGCATAGATTGTGTAATATACAGTCTGCGATCGATTCTTGCTAGTTTACCGTTTAGAAGCCTCCCCGAATGGCTAGAGCTTAAGCCTTATGTCTACCCCTATGTCTATTCCAACGACTGCGAACGCTGAATCTGCGACATCTCTGATGGACGCCCCAAAAACAGGACTCCCCGTCACCATCATTACGGGATTTCTCGGCAGCGGAAAAACGACTCTTCTCAACCACATCCTCACGAACCAACAGGGGATTAAGACAGCGGTCTTGGTGAATGAGTTCGGTGAAATCGGCATTGACAATGAGCTAATCGTCGATACCAACGACGACAATACGATGGTGGAGCTGAGCAACGGCTGTGTTTGCTGCACGATTAACGAAGATCTCATGAATGCGGTCTACAAGATTATGGAGCGACCTGAAAAGGTTGACTATATGATTGTGGAAACGACGGGCCTTGCGGATCCATTGCCTGTCGCGTTAACCTTTTTGGGATCTGAGCTGCGGGATCTGACTCGACTGGACTCGATTGTCACCGTCGTTGATGCCGAAAATTTCAACATCAGCCTGTTCAACTCAGAAGTGGCCCAGAGCCAGATTGCTTACGGCGATATTATTCTGCTAAACAAAACAGATTTGGTCGATGAAGCTGATCTCGATAAGTTGGAAGTCCAAATTCGCGATATCAAAGCAGGCGCACGCATCTTGCGGACTGAGCGCGGAAATGTGCCGTTGTCGCTGTTGTTAAGTGTGGGGCTATTTGAATCCGATCGATACTTCACGCCCGAAAAGCCCGACTCTGATCACGAGCACGATCATAAACACGACCACAGTGAACATCAGCATGATCATGATCACAGCAATCACGATCACCATTCCGAAGATCATTCAGCTCACGATCATTCAAGCCATGACCATTCAGCCCACGATCATAGCGATCACTTAGCAATAGACGGCTTCACTTCACTCTCATTTCAGAGCGATAAGCCGTTTAATATCAAGAAATTTCAATATTTCCTGGATAACCAAATTCCTGAAGCGGTCTTCCGGGCCAAAGGGATTTTGTGGTTTGACGAAAGTCCCAAGCGTCATATTTTTCACTTGAGCGGAAAAAGATTTTC
Source organism: Synechococcales cyanobacterium (assembly GCA_043764895.1). GTDB lineage: Bacteria > Cyanobacteriota > Cyanobacteriia > Leptolyngbyales > Leptolyngbyaceae > JAAFJU01. The sequence goes on from JAYUJY010000102.1 coordinate 14,360, forward strand.
CCTCGATGATGAACAGTGGAAAAACGACGATCGTAAAAATCAGCTTGTTCTGATTGGCCAAAATCTAGACCACGATAAGCTTCGGGACCAGATTGAAGGTTGCATTGCCACTCCATCGAAAGCACGGGGAAAAGGATTCGGGAAATAATCCATGCAGGAAATTTGGGTTTGTCAGTACGACAATTGTCTCCGTAATCGATCGGCGGCGGTTTTGGCCGCGTTTCAGTCGATCGCATTGCCGGACGGAATGACTGTTGCCGCTGGGGGTTGTCAGGGGCAGTGTCACTTAGGGGCCAATGTGCAAATCCTCAGTGAAACGGGAAAATCGACCTGGTACTGCTCCGTCAAACCGGACGATGTGCCGGAGATTGTCGAGAGCCATGGGCGATCGCAGAAGATTGTGCCGCGACTGCTCAACCCACGACTGCACCCAGAGACTCGGGCCTAATCTCTTCTTATCCGATTAATATCCGGTGGACGATAGGTCCGGTGTCAGTTCGACATCCACGCGATGCACCTGGCTCGTCCAAGTTCCGTCTGACCAGAGTTCCAGCTCTCGGAACCCCGGATCGTGATCGACATCTAGGGCAAACGTGTCGCTATGGCGATCGAACTGAATACAGGTAGACGGGCAGCTTAAATACGTTACCCCTCGGCGCACAATGCTAATTTCCTGGTGGACATGTCCAAACAGGACTAGTTTTACATGGGAAAACCGATCGAGCACTGCAAACAACTCGTCTGAATTTTCAAGCGCGCTGCTGTCGAGCCAAGCGGATTCGAGCCGGATGGGGGGATGGTGCAGGGCTAACGTAGTCGGCTGCTTCGGTCCAGTTTCAAGCTGATGGGTGAGCGCATCCAACACCTTGGCGCTGAGACGACCGGACACTTCACCTGGAATCTGAGAATTTAATAAAATAAACTGCCAGCCTTGATGCTGAAAGAGCTTGTCTGGCATGAAAATAGGGGCTTGCAGCGATCGGGTCATGGTTTCTACACAGTCATGGTTCCCTGGAATCCAGTAGATGGGGAGACCCAACGGCTCTAGCAATGCAGATAAATGCGCGTAAGACTCTGCCCGTCCATCTTGAGAGAGATCCCCCGTAAGGAGGATAAAATCAGGCAACTGTGGCTGCTCTAGGATGCGATCGATGATGCGCTGGAGGGAGGTCTGGGTTGGCAATCCCAGCAGGGTCTCTTGAGCCTGCGCAAAGAGGTGGGTGTCCGTAAGCTGCAAGACGCGGAACGACGCACGCTGGAGTGTCGGTCCAACCGATCGTTGAGTAGCGGTCGATCTTGAATCAATAATCATAAGCATTAGCGCACTGTGTAGAAGCAGTGCAGAATTAGAAAGAGCAATGAAAACGGGCGGTGTAAGAAAGTGAGCGGTGGAATGAGTATTAATTAATACTTCAAGGGTTTGAGATGCGATCGGGATGATTTCACCGATGGACAAACATTTATTAAAATTATTTATCATCTCAGCGCTAGAGAGTTTTACGAACTTCATGAGTTTGCTTATCTCTTAAGGTCAATTTTATGGGAATAGTCCGCCAATCTACCGCTTTCGTTGTATGGCAATTGCTAGACATCAGTGTAACTTGAAGAGAGTATTCGTAGTCTTGTCTTTGAATAAGCTTGTTCTAAAGTTTTTGTTAGAGACTATTGCGAATTGATCAGGGGTTTTGTCTTACTGGCAACACACTATTTCTGGCGACACACTATTTCTGGCGACACACTATTTCTGGGAGTTGAGACTGTCCATACCGATCGCAGTCTTAAGCAATGGGTGAATAAATGATGACAACCTTAGGAATTTTCTCCCAAACCTAAACGGGGGTGGTGCAGAGCGTGCAATGCTCAACCTAGCGCGTACTCTGAGTCAGCAGGGCGTTCAAGTTGATCTTGTCCTTGTGGCGCGAAAAGGGGCTTATATTGATCAGGTGCCAGATACGATTAGAATCATCGATTTTGGCAATCGTAATATTCAAAATAATATGTCGGTGGAATCCCGCAACTCAGTGCGTCTCAAAACCCGGCTTATGCCTTGGTTTGCAAAGGCGTTCTTTCCTTGGGCTAATGCGGTTGTTCCAGTCTCAGAAGGGGTTGGAGATGATTTGATTCGGTTGGGAATACCCGCAGAGCAAGTCACGGTGATTCATAACCCCATCGTAACGCCAGAAATTCTAGTCCGATCGACCGAACCAATTGAGCATCCTTGGTTTGTTGCGGGCCATGTTCCCATCGTGGTAGCGGTCGGGCGTCTGACCCAGCAGAAGGATTTTCCAACGCTGCTTAATGCCTTTGCGAAGGCTAGAATCTTGCGTCCTATGAAGCTGATTATTCTGGGGGAGGGTGAACTGCGATCGGAGTTGGAAGGCTTGATAGATCAATTGGGAATTCAAAATGATGTGTCACTGCCGGGATTTGTTGAAAACCCATTTGCCTATGTCGCTCGATCGGATTTGTTTGTATTGTCGTCACTTTTTGAGGGCTTGCCGACGGTCCTTATTGAAGCCATGGCTATGGGAACTCCTGTGGTTGCAACCGACTGTCCAAGTGGTCCCCATGAGATTCTGAAAGGGGGATTATATGGTCCATTGGTTAAGATGTCGTCACCGGATGAACTGGCAGCGGCCATAATATTGCGATTGGAACAACCGAGAGATTCAGCATTGCTTATGCAGTGGGCAAGTCGATACTCCATTGATGAATCGGTCAGTGCCTATACTCGACTATTTAAGTCATTAGATTCAACCGGAGCGTTCAGTCTTCGTCCCAGTTTGACGGATACTCACTCATCTTAATGGATCAGGATTTAGCCTATGACTCCTCCATTTTTCTATCAATTTACGGTGTTTACACCTACCTACAATCGTTCTCATACGCTACATCGGGTCTATGAGAGTTTGGTTGCACAGACCTACTCAAACTTTGAGTGGCTGGTCATTGATGATGGATCGACTGATGACACTCGATCGTGCATTGAAGCTTGGCAGGCGATCGCACCTTTTAAGATTCGCTACATCTATCAAAATCCTCAAAGTAAGCATGCGGCCTACAATCGTGCAGCTTTAGAATCCAAGGGTGAGTTTTTGGTTTGCTTGGACTCTGATGATTCATGTTTGCCCTATGCTTTAGAGCGCATGAAAGCCCGGTGGGATGAGATTCCAGTCAGCGACCAATCGCGTTATTCTGGGATTTATGGTCACTGTATGGACGATCGAGAAGGCCATAGAATCGGAACAGACTATCCAAGCGATGGCTTCACGTCCAATTATCCTGAGATGCGTCATCACTATCAGGTTACGGGTGAGAAATGGGGGTTTCAACGCACAGTAGTGATGCGAAAGTATCCGTTTCCAGTCTTTGCAGATTTGCGGATGTCTCACATTCCTGAATCAGTTGTTTGGTCGCCGATGACAATTCGTTATCCAGTGCTCTATGTCAATGAGTGTTGGCGTGTCTATCAGCAAGAGATTCCGCTAGACAAATTTCTGCTAGACAAACTTCAACCTCGTGACATTCAAGCCAGTGACATTCGACCAACGATCGAAGGATCTGGGCAACTCACAAAGCAGAAGCTCACAGTGACGAATCCGGTTGGATCGCTTCTACTGAACCAAACTCTACTAAATGTTGATATTCAATATTTCAAATCTTCGCCCTTGACGTTTGTTAAGGCTGCAATTAACTATAACCGTGCCCGTTGGCATGTGCGCGATCGAATTTCTTCTGCGACGAGGGTTCAGCTTCGATCGCAGCTTACGACAGGTCTAGGTCAGTTGATATGTGGATTAATGTTACCGATTAGCTATGATTCTGTGTAATTTGGCCATGCGACTAGGATTGCCCTTTGCAATAGCCGGAACCCTAGTTAACAACCTGTGCTTTCTAGGAGCGGCCTATGTCCTTTATCTATGGATAGAAGAATTCCACCGTCGTCGATTGGCGCAGTGGACGACGATCGCCCTAACCTGCTTTCCCTACTCAATGTTTGGATCTATGGCTTATACCGAAGGGCTATTTTTACTTTCGACCACGGTGTCATTGCGGGCCTTTGATAAGGGGCAGTATCGGTTGGCGTCCCTGAGTGGAATGGTGGCGGCGACCACTCGAATGTTTGGACTGGCGCTGGTTCCGACATTCTTGATTCGGTCATGGCAACAGCGTCGATCGATCGCTGCCTATGGTGCAGGTTTGGCAGTGCCATTGGGTCTAGTTGTATTTTTCCTCTATTGTCAGGTGATTTATGGAGACTTTTTTGCGACATTTCAGGCCCAGAAGGCATGGCTGACTTATCAGGCCACCTGGATTTCAGTGGCAACAAAGCTATGGGAGCGTCGGTTATGGTCGCCGGATTCATGGCTGCGGGTGGTGATGTTCTGGGGGAGCGCGATCGCATTTTGGAGGTTGCGCCGCCAGCTTAACCCAACGATTTGGGTTTATGGGTTGTCATCTATAGGACTATTACTCTTATCAGGTGCAGCGGATGGGATTGTTCGGTATGTTTATGGCATTACGTCATTTTCAGTCGTCTTAGGCTATGGCTTAATGAAATATCCAATCGTTTGCATTCCTGCTATCGCCCTATTTACCCTAATGATGAGTTCGATCGCCATTCGCTTTGCGTGGTGGAACTTTATTGCATAAGCTGATTTGATGTGGGCTACGTTGTGTATGTGTATGCCTCGAAAAACTCTATGATCTCACTAGATTTTCTACCTGATGTTGACTTTGCATACGTAAAGTTCATACATAGGTCAAATAACGTGAAATTTTGATGAACCGTCCTGATGATTAACTCAGTACTTTCACGAAGAGAGAGTAGCATTGTGTTACTAGATACTTGAATTTGGTTTAAATCTGTTTTGTAAGTTAGATTGGATTTTCTAGACGCTACATCTTGAGATTCTAGCTAGCTTGTTAATATTTATGTCTATTTTAAAGACCTGTCTTCAACCCTAAAATGACCCTAATTTTAGAGCTTAGAGGAACGGTTTTAACTCGGATTTCTACTGCCATGCTCAGTTTTTTCGATCGTTCTTTTAAATCTTCTGCTGTTGAGGATCTACTTATTATGGCTTTTTCATACCGCTCTAGGACCCCACGATTTTCTAACATTAGCCCAACCGTCATATCCCCTGGAAATACAGTCCTCCCGTTCCAGCGCGATCGACCGTTAGTGTCTATTTTGACCCCTGCGTACAATGAGTCTTCCATCATGGAGTCGCACTTAACGATTCTATGTAACCATCTCAAAACCCTTGAGTCACGCTATGCCTGGGAAATCGTGGTGGTTAATGATGGCAGTCGCGACAACACGGGTGCATTGGCGGATGCCTTTGCCGAGCGTCATGAAGGTGTGAGGGTCATTCACCATCGCATCAATCAAGGACTTGGACAGGCGATGAGAACTGGATTTGAGGCCTGTCAAGGCGACTATGTGGTCGTACTGGACTTGGACTTGAGCTATTCCCCGGATCACATTGAACGACTGCTCGATCGGATTGAAACAACGGGGGCGGGAATGGTGGTAGCGTCGCCTTATATGCCGGGTGGAAGTATTGCCAATGTGCCTTGGTTCCGTAAGGCATTGAGCATTTGGGCTAATCGGTTTCTGTCCGTAGCATCCAAGCGAAGTTTGGCAACATTAACCGGAATGGTGCGGGTTTACGATGCTGATTTTTTGCGTCGATTAAATCTTCGATCGAACGGCATGGACATCAATCCGGAACTAGTGTACAAGGCTCTTCTGCTCCTCGAAAAAGTAGAAGAAATTCCCGGATATCTCCATTGGCGAGTAAGTCCTGTAAAAGCGGACAGCCCACGTCCGAAAGGACCAAAAGCTGCCAAGCGTAAGTCCAGCATGAAAATAGCCAAGCACATTTGGGATACCCTGTTTTCGGGATTTTTATTCCGCCCAGTGATGTTCTTTGTGTTGCCGAGCTTGATGTTCTTTGGGATTTCGGTTTATGCCAATGTTTGGGCCTTCATTCATACGTTGAATAACTATAATCAGTTGGCGCAAACGCAACCCAATCCTGATATTACGGTGGCTGTAGCTCAGGCTTTTGCCCAAGCGCCCCATACGTTCTTTATTGGTGGAATGATGTTGATGCTTGCGATTCAGCTCTTTAGTTTGGGCGTTGTCTCGGTTCAAAGTAAAAACTATTTTGAGGAGACGTTCTACCTCAATAGTGCCATTTATGCTAGGACTCTCAAAGATCCCTCCTCTGGATCACGCTCATAGAGATCCGCTAATAGCGTTATGCCAATAGACGATTTGATTGTCAAGGATCTAATGATCATCCAGCACTTTAGCTGAATGTTTTAAGACCCTTCTAAGCTGTTGAAATACAGTGAAATCAGTTAGGCTTTGAGCAAAACTGATCTAATTTTCTGATATTAGATTTGATCCATTTTATACGGAGTTTTCATCATGGTTGCTACCCCGAATCGTACCGCTTTCATGACCTTACCTTCTGATCAAGAAGCCTCAGGACGAATGCTAGGTGCGGAAGAATTAGAGATGCTGCGGCAGGTGATTGAAAGTGGGACTTTAACCAGTACGAAAGGCAAGATGGTGAAGCAGTTAGAAGCTCGCTTTGCCGAAATGATCGGGGTGAAGTATGCCTATGCGTGCTCTAGCGGTTCGGGTGCGATTCACTGTGCTATTGCGGCCATTGATCCTGAACCGGGCGATGAAATTATCACCACATCCATTACTGACATGGGTGGATTAACGCCTATTTTATATCAGGGTGCCATTCCAGTTTTTGCTGACGTAGATCCCAACACTTGGAACGTCACGGCTGAGACTATTGCGGCTCGAATCACCAATAGAACGAAAGCTATTATCGTCACGCACCTCTTCGGCAATCCCTGCGATATGAGCGCCATTATGGAACTCGCCAACTCCCGTGGCATTCCCGTCATTGAAGACTGCGCCCAAGCGTTCCTCGCTAGCCACAATGGTCGTAAAGTCGGCAGCTTCGGAGCTGTCGGATGCTTCAGTATGCAGCAGGGTAAGCACATTACCACCGGGGAAGGCGGACTCGTCACCACCAATGATGATGAACTCGCCCACCGCCTCTACCTGTTTATCAACAAAGGATTTGACTACACCAAACCTCAGCAGCCCGATCATTTTTTCATGGCTCTCAATAGCCGAATGAATGAACTGAGTGGTGCCGTTGCCTTAGCGCAATTAGACAAACTCCAACCTTGTGTCAGCAGCCGTCGCGCCACCGCCGCAAGCCTCACGGAAAAATTGAAGAACGTCTCTGGAATTCTGGCGCCTGAGGCCGATCCTCGCAATGAGAGCGTCTTTTGGAAGTATGGTCTGCGCGTTGATGCCAATCTTGTCCAGGGCGGTGCCGTCGGTTTGGCGAAGAAGCTTAAAGAAGAGAAAGGTATCTTCTCTGCGCCTCGCTATATCCAAAAACCTGCGTTCCAATGCATTATTTTTGAGGAGCAGCGTACCTTTGGAAATTCTCGCTGGCCCTTCACTTTAGCGACGCCTGATGCTGTGGACTACAATCCCGATCGTTTTCCGGGTACGTTTTCCGGATTGGAATGGGTGCTTGTTCTTCCCTGGAACGAAAAATACACCGATGAACATGTCAACTACATTGCCGATGCGATCGTTGACGCTGTGGACGAGTTACGAATTCGCTACTAACAGCAACGCCAAAGACTCAGATCGCGCAAATACCTTTACCTACTGACAGAGATTTATCATGACTCAAGTAATTAGATTCGGACTCATCGGCGCGGGCGGCATCGCTCAGTCTTACCTACAAGCATTTCAATCCGCCACCGAAGCAAAATTAGTTGCTGTTGCAGATGTGCGCCTTGAAGCAGCAGAGGCAATGGCCAAACAATCAGGCTGTAATCCTTACAACAGCTATCAGGAAATGGCCGAAAGTGAGGAACTCGACGCCATTATCCTCTGCACGCCTCCAATTACCCACTTAGAAATCTCCTGTTTCTTCCTCAAACGTAAAATAAACGTACTCTGTGAAAAGCCATTGAGCGTGGATTCTAGGAGTGCGCGGATCATGATCGACACCGCTGAAAAAGAAGGCGTGATTTTGACCATGGCGTCGAAGTTTCGCTATGTTGAGGATGTCATTCGCGCTAAGAGCTTGGTGTCTTCGGGCATCTTGGGCGAAATCGTCCTCTTTGAAAATGCCTTCACCTCTCGGGTGGACATGCGCGATCGATGGAATGCCGTTCCCTCCATTAGCGGTGGTGGCGTTTTGATTGACAACGGCACCCACTCCGTTGATATCATGCGCTACTTCCTCGGGCCTCTTGCCGAGGTTCAAGCGATCGAAGGCAAACGGATTCAGGGCTTAGCGGTCGATGACACCGTTCGGATTTTCGTCCGCAGTGCCGCAGGGGTGGTGGGCAACGTGGATCTGTCCTGGAGCATCAACAAAGAACTTGATAGCTACATCCGAATTTACGGTTCCCAAGGCACGATTTCCGTCGGTTGGAAAGAATCTAAATATCGCCAAGCCTCCAGCCCTGACTGGGTAACATTTGGCAATGGCTACAACAAAGTCCAAGCCTTCGGGAGTCAGATTAGCAACTTCGCTCGGGCCATCAAAGGCGAAGAGCAACTCTTAATCACGGCCCAAGATGCTCTAGCCTCCGTAGAAGTCGTAGAAGCGGCCTACAGCGCTCTTCGCAAAACTCAATGGACGGTTGTGAGTTCATTGCCCTCTGCAAAAAATGAGCTGATGGCGCAGGTTGCGTAGATTCATGGTTCTCTCACAACAATCCTCTTCTAAGGTTGGGAGAGGGTTGGGGTGAGGGATATTCTTGATTGATTTAGAGTCTTGCATTAGAGGATTAATAATGCCTGTTCGGATTCATCCCAGTGCGATCGTTGAGGACAATGTAACCTTTGGTGAGGGCACATCTGTTTGGGATAGTGTTCATATTCGGCATTCGACCACCATTGGTGAAGAGTGCATTATTGGCGGCAAGACTTACATTGCCTACGGAGTTGTTATTGGCAATCGCGTTAAAATTAACGCCTTTGTATACATTTGCAATGCCGTCACGATTGAAGATGGCGTGATGATTAGCGCTTCTACAACGTTTACCAACGATCGATTTCCCCGTGCCACCACACCGGATCTAACATCCTTGCGATCGTCTGATCCGGATGAACACACCTTGCCTACGCTTGTCAGACAAGGAGCTACGATCGGTGCAGCTTGTACCATTGGTAATGACTTAACGATCGGACAGTTTGCCATGGTAGGCATGGGAAGCCTAGTGACAAAATCAATTCCTGACTTTCATCTCGTTATAGGGCAGCCCGCTCGATCGGTCGGTTGTGTCTGTCGATGTGGTCAATTACTGAGCCGTTTTCCGACGGACTGGTCGTCTTACCACGATGATTTAACCTGTTCCGCGTGCGATCGAAGCTATGTCATCACCGATGGAATGGTCAGCGAAAAATAGGTTGTTTTAATAGCTCTGCTGATCATCTGACGCTCGTTCCTCCATTATTTCCAAGCAATCTTTTTCTAATCTCTGAATCTTTAAGCCTCGAATAATCCTATGGAAAAACAACTGGAAAAGAAACGATGGGCGATCGTCGGAGGTGGCATTCTGGGCATGACGCTGGCTCTCCGTCTGGCGCAGCAAGGCAAACAGGTCACTCTTTTTGAAGCGGCTCCTAGTCTTGGCGGACTGGCGGATGCATGGCAACTGGGGGACATCACCTGGGATCGTCACTATCACGTAACGCTGTTGTCTGATATGGCGCTGCGGAAAATTTTAGAAGAATTACAACTGTTGGACGAAATGAACTGGGTTGAGACCAAGACAGGGTTTTACAGTGATGCAAAACTGTTCTCGGTATCAACAAGCGTTGAGTTTTTGCAGTTTCCGGGCATGAAGCTCATCAATAAATTGCGATTGGGATTCACAATTTTTTATTGTTCTAAAATTAACGACTGGCGGAAGTTAGAAAAAATTCTCTCGACCGACTGGCTCCGAAAACTTTCGGGCGATCGAGCCTTCACTAAAATTTGGCTTCCTCTGCTGCGATCGAAGCTTGGGGATAACTACAACAAAGCGTCTGCCTCATTTATTTGGGCGATTATTGCGCGGATGTATGCCGCAAGGCGCACGGGTTTAAAAAAGGAAATGTTTGGGTACTTGGGGGGCGGGTACGATCGGTTACTTCACCAATGGACCGACAAGTTAGTTCATGAGGGCGTCGAGATTCAGACCGGACACCGCGTCGAAAAGGTATCTCACAACGGTAACGACGCCGAAATCAGCTTTACGAATGGCTACAGCGATCGCTTTGATAACGTCATCCTCACCGTGGCGTCTCCCATCGCCGCACGAGTCTGTCCGCAGTTGACCACTCAAGAACGATCGCTCCTCAATGGCATCGAATACCAGGGTATTGTTTGCGCGTCGCTGCTGCTTAAAAAACCGCTGGCGCACTATTACGTGACCAACATTACGGATACTTGGGTGCCCTTTACGGGGGTGATTGAGATGACGGCATTGGTCAATCGATCGGAATTTGGGGGGTTGAGTTTGGTGTACTTACCCAAGTATGTGCCGCCGGACGATCCTATTTTTGAGGAGTCAGATGAGTCGATTCAGGACCGATTTTTAGCGGCGCTGGTGCAGATGTATCCCAAGTTCGATCGCAGCGATGTAGTGGAGTTTAAAGTATCCAGGGTCCGTCAGGTGTTTGCAATTTCGACGCTTAACTACTCTCAGCGTTTGCCTGCTGTCGAAACGTCACTTCCCGGCGTGCGGATTCTCAACTCTGCTCATATCTTAAATGGAACTTTAAATGTGAATGAAACTATTCTCTTAGCGGAACGAGCGGCAGTTGGCTTTGCATCCCAAGCTTAAGCAACTATTTTTTGAATCTCAAACTCCACCTTAATCCTCTGGCACAAAACTCATGACACACTCTCGCAGAAAACCCCTCGCAAGCCTTTCTTTGGATCTCGACAATCAATGGTCCTACATGAAAACCCATGGTGATGAAGGGTGGGAAGAGATGCCAACCTATCTTCCTGTTCTCATCCCTCGCGTGGTGGATGTTATGAAGGATCTGAATTTAAAAATCACGTTCTTCATCGTCGGACAAGATGCAGTATTAGAAAAAAATGCTGAGGCGTTGCGTTTGATTACAGCGGCAGGTCATGATGTGGGCAATCACTCCTTTCATCATGAACCCTGGCTCCATCTCTACACGGAGCAACAAGTCGAAGATGAAATTGCCAATGCTGAAAATGCGATCGTTAAAGTCACTGGCAAGCGTCCAGTTTGCTTCCGAGGACCGGGTTTCAGTATTTCTCAAACGGTGTTAAAAGTGCTGTCTCGTCGCGGCTATATCTGTGATGCTTCGACCTTCCCAACCTTCCTTGGACCGTTGGCGCGGGCGTATTACTTTATGACGAGTAATCTAGATAAAAAAGAATTAGATTTACGAAAAGCACTCTTTGGGAAGATGACAGATGGGTTACGTCCCTTGAAGCCCTACCGTCTTAATCTTGATCCCCAGGATACTCAGCTTGTGGAAATTCCAGTGACCACGATGCCGATCGTAAAGATACCTATTCACGTTAGCTATCTTCTCTATCTTGGAGTATTTTCGCCATTCTTAGCCTTGTTGTACTTTAGAGTAGCGGTTCTGATGTGTCGTCTGATGGGCGTACAGTTGTCGTTACTGTTACATCCGTTAGACTTTATGGGTTGTGATGATGTTCCAGAACTTGCATTTTTTCCGGCCATGAATCTTCCCAGTCACCGTAAGGTGAAAATGGTTAATCGTATTTTGCGCATCTTCATGAAGCATTACACGGTCTTGAGCCTTCAGCAGCACGCTGAAGAATTAAGACAGGTTCGGAAGCTTCCTCTTGTTGCGCCGAGTTCTATTGCCCTCACTTAACCGCTGAATTTGTCAGGCGTCTATTTACCGTTGTTGATCACTCTTTAAGGGAGGCTGCAATGGTTGAATTAAAAGCGCACAAATCAGGTCATAAACGACAAGCCGATGGAATTTCTCCCGCTTGTCGTTTGTCGTTTTTAGGGACGGAGATTAATAATGTAACGCTCAATGGATTTTTGGCAGAATTAAAGACGGGGTTTATCGTCACGCCCAACGTGAATCATATTCTGCTCATCCGCCGCGATCGTGACTTTCGAGCTGCGTATCAATCGGCAGATTACAGACTTTGTGATAGCCAGATTTTGCGCTATGCGGCACATATTCTCGGAACCCCCATTCGGGAAAAATTGTCCGGGTCAGATTTTCTGCCTGTCTTCTACCGATATCACGCGGACAACCCAGAGATGCGAATCTTCCTGCTCGGTGCCCCAGAGGGTGTGGGCGTGCGTGCTCAGCAGGAAATCAACCGCAAGGTCAATCGATCGATGGTCGTCGATACTTACTCGCCGCCCTTAGGGTTTGAGTTTGACTCGGATGAAGGCGATCGCATCTGTGAACGGATTCGGCGATCGGGCGCAACGGTGTTGGTGCTGGGGTTAGGTTCGCCCAAACAAGAAAAATGGTTTCATGAGTACCGCGATCGGATGCCCAGTACGCTGAAGCTAACCTTTGCGTTTGGCTGTGTAATAGACCTTGAAGCCGGATACAAGCCTCGATCGCCCCAGATGCTGAATGCCATCGGTCTGGAGTGGGTGGTGCGTCTTATTCGAGAGCCGAGACGGCTTGGACGACGGTATCTAATGGATATTGTCCCCTTTATCCAAGTGCTCTGGCAAGAACTCCGGACCCGGAAACGCTCAAACCTTACTTAATATTTATATTTTGTAAGGTCACTTGATGGTTTCTTGATAGTTTCTTAATCGTGGCTTCCGTATTTACGACGAACCCCAGCTTCTATTTCTAGGAGCTGGGGTTCTCTAAGTATTTCTTGAATAAAATAGCCTGAGTTATTGCTGGGGCTGACGGTCCTCAGGATAGATGGGATACGACGGCATTGTGCTGTTTGAATTGAGGTTTTGCGGATCGGGTTTTGCTTTCGTTCCGCACAGTTTACTTAAGTCCATGAAAGTCCCATCCGATCGTTCAATAAAACAAATTGGTCGATCGCGACCCGAAGGCGCACTATAGCTGGGAGCAGAATAAACGTAGCTGACAAGTTTAGGGAAGATGCGGGCCGAGCGATCGCATTTTCTGGCGTTTTGAACGGCGCTTTTGACGCTAGTTTTAGCTTGGGCGCTGTGGGCGTCGATGAGGGGAAGGGTAACGGCAAGGGTTGCGCTGAAGAGGGCTAAGGATTTCATCATAAGGGTTCCGGTATGATGAGTCGAAGGTGGCATTCATCTAGTTAACGCTTTTTAGTCGTCAAGCTTTATCTGGCGTGAGGCGTAGGGCGCAGGGTCGATCGGGCATAGATTTAGGATATGGGTGAATGATGAGCAGCGTTACAATACTTATTTTGGCGGGTGGAATGAGTCACCGGATGGGAAAAGATAAAGCAAGGCTAGTTGTTTTAGAGTTTCCGTTGTTGACTCAAATCTGTAGGGTTGGTTTATCGGTTAGTCATCACGTTTATGTTGTGGCAGGAGCCGATCGAGATTATTCTGATATTGTGCCGAGTGATTGCGAACGGATGGTCGATCTTGTGTTGGAAGGACCGCTTGTAGCGTTGTCTCATGCAATGACCAATCTGCTCTCTCAGTCTCCAAATGGGGTGAACAATGAGTGGGTGTTGGTGTTAGCGTGTGATTTGCCAAAGCTGTCGGTGGTTGCGGTGGGGAATTGGGTTGAGCGATTGCCGACGTTGCCAGATGGGACGATCGCTTATTTGCCCAGGTCTGAAAAGGGTTGGGAACCGCTCTGTGGGTTTTATCATGTCAGTGCAGCGCCACTCTTGGAGGACTTTGTAGCATCGGGCGATCGATCGTTTCAGCGCTGGCTCATGCAGGAATCGGTTGCGCCGTTTGTAAGAGAGTTAGAATGGGACGATCGGCAAGTGTTTTTGAATTGCAATACGGTGAGTGATCTTGAACGATCGTGCAGGTAAAGAGATGGAGAAGTCTTGGATCATGATGTTCAGGAAAAAGTATTAGCGGCTCGGGTTTATCGATCGACGGGGACGCCTCTAATTCTGGTTTCTATTCTGCAACTAGAAGTCATTGAGTGTTCAGTGCCGATCGATGGGATTGGCGCTGAAGCAAGTTCAATGATCGATCGCGCGCGCCTCAACGATCGTATTTCCCGTCGCACGGACGAAGGCTCAAGGATGCTGAGGGATGGGCGATCAGTTGTGTTCTCGGCGCTTGGATCGAACAGCAGCAGACGATTCACTATTACCATTATGATAACTTTTCAGCTTTTTCAATGTTTTATTCACTTCTTTGATTTGAAAAATCCAGTCGTCATCCTGTTCATCCTTAAGCTTTTTTCGGAAGGTATCTAGAGCAGAAATTATAGATTGCTTGTCGATTATAGAAGAATCTGCAGGCGTTGCTGAAAATAGGTATGAATAATTTTATTTTCCAAACTAGGACTTAAGCTAGATGAACTTTCTAAGAACTTGGTTTGATAGATTCATACCTA
>JAYUJY010000103.1:0-28369 GCA_043764895.1 Synechococcales cyanobacterium
GTTCATCTTCAGTCATCTCAAATCTAGGCTCATTCCGCTCTTCATAGTCATAAATCAAAAGCCCTAACAGCTTCAAATAATCCCGTTCATCTTTTCCTACTAGGCCACTATCCACAAGTCGATTGACCTGCTGTTGCACCAAAGTCAGATCCGCATCACACGCGATCGGACGAGGTGGAAACGCCAACATGAGTTCGAGGTAGCGATCGTTACTAGATTTGATACCAACGGTCATCTTTCCACTTCTCCTTGTCGTACTCAGCGTGGGTCAGGACATCACGGATGAACGCCATTTGGTCCTCAAAGTCAATGTAGACAATCAGACGAAACCTGTTCCCTGCAATATTGAAAACAATAAAATTGCCAACTAAATCAGCAGAGGGGAAAGTTTGACGAAGGGCATTAAAGCTCGTAAAACGCCTCTGTGTCATCCGCTCGTGCCATAGCAATAGTCCAGGTCGAGCATTTGGATGCGTCTCCCAAAATATTCTGAGCGTGCGACGACTAATCACGCGCATAAAAATCAAAATTGCTTTACTATTTCTTATTCTAAGCTAGATGTCTACACATTAGAATATCCTCACGCGATCGCCCCTCAACCCAAGTCTAACCGTAGGGCGATCGGTCGTTCATCTTCAGTCATCTCAAACGCAAACCCATCGCACAATTCATAACCTTCTTGAATTGATTCCTAAGAAAGATTGCCAGTCGGTCACTCTCTTAGGAACCCATTGAAATTACGCTTTCTTCAACCAGCTAAACATTGCCCGCAGATCGCTACCCACCGACTCAATTTGGTGTTCGGCTTCACGACGACGCATTGCCGTAAATCCGGGTTTGCCCGCTTGGTTTTCCAAGACGAATTCCCGCGCAAACTGACCTGATTGGATTTCAGAAAGGATCTTTTTCATCTCTTTCTTAGTGTCTTCCGTCACGATGCGAGGACCGCGCGTCAGATCGCCATATTCAGCCGTATTGGAAATGCTGTCGCGCATGGTCGCTAAGCCACCCTCGACGATCAAATCCACAATCAACTTCACTTCATGGCAACACTCAAAGTACGCCAATTCCGGTTGGTATCCTGCCTCCACCAAGGTCTCAAATCCAGCCTTAATCAATGCACTCAACCCGCCACACAGCACAACCTGTTCCCCGAACAAATCGGTCTCGGTTTCTTCGCGGAACGTGGTTTCAAGAATGCCGCCGCGAGTGCCGCCGATTCCTTTGGCATAGGCCATCGATCGATCGCGTGCCTGACCCGACGCATCTTGGTACACCGCAAACAACGCCGGAACGCCTTCGCCTTGGGTGTAGGTGCGACGAACCAAGTGACCAGGGCCTTTGGGGGCGATCATCACTACGTCAATGTCCTTGGGGGGAACGATTTGGCCGAAGTTGATGTTGAACCCGTGGGCGAAGGCTAGGACTTTACCCGCGCTGAGGTTGGGGAGAATTTCTTTTTCGTAGATGTCACGTTGGACTTCATCGGGGAGTAGCACCATGATGAAGTCAGCCGCCTTCGTGGCGTCGCCAACAGATTTGACCTCTAAACCTGCGGCTTTAGCTTTGGCTGCGGATTTGCTGCCTTCGTACAGACCCACAATCACCTTGATCCCGCTGTCACTCAGGTTTTGGGCATGGGCATGACCCTGAGATCCAAAGCCCATGATGGCAACCGTTTTGCCCTTGAGCAGGTCAAGATTTGCATCTGCGTCGTAATACATGCGCGCCATAATCGAGTTACTCCTAGTATCGTCCGCAAGCGTCGAGGACTGTTTTCAAAATCGCAAGACGTCATCATACCAATGAAGGGGGCCGATTCCAAGGTCAGTTTTGGTTCAGCTCTGGCTCAGGTTTTGGACGAGAGATGAATGGGTACTGCGCGGCGTGAGTAAGCTCAATATTGCAAACAATCCAAATAATTAAACCTATTGGTCGATTCTTCGTTGTGTTTGGGGCACGGCGTGCCATGCCCCTACGGTCTCTGAAACCCGGATCTGTAGGGGCATGGCACGCCGTGCCCCAAACCTAACAAAGAGGCTCTGAATACCTCTGGCTTACTTACGCCGCAGACTACCAGAGGGATTTGGAGCCTGCATGATATGATTTTGGTCCAAAACTTGACCGACATAACCTGCTGATGCAAAATTTGATTAAAGCCTCTCACCTTCGATTTTTGATGACCCTTTCTCAACGGATCGATCGCATCACTGATGTTGTGGGAAGCTGGGCGACCTGGCTGGTATTGGCAACAATAGGCGTCGGATTCTACAATGTTGTCGCACGACGCGTTGGATGGTATCTCGGACTAAAATTATCATCCAATGCCTTCATTGAGCTGCAATGGTATCTGTTTTCGCTGATGTTTTTCTGTGGGTTTGCTTACATTTTAAAACATGCTGAAAATGTGCGCGTGGATTTTTTGTATTCCACTTGGACCGAGAAACGGCGGGCGTGGGTGGATTTGATCGGGACCGCATTTTTCTTGATTCCGTTTTGCATTTTGGGACTGTGCGTCACGATCGATCCGGTTCTAGATGCGTGGGGCTACTTGCCGGATGGCACTTGGGGAAGCTGGGAATGGTCGCCTGATGCCGATGGATTGCCACGTGCGCCGATTAAGACGATGATCTTATTTGCCTTTGGGTTGCTGTTAGCCCAGGCCATGTCCCAGGCGATTAAATATGTGGCGATTTTGAAGGGCTATGCTACGGCTGCCGAAATCCTTCAGCCTGATGTTGAAAAGTTGCCGTTGGAATAAATTGGACTAAATTGGAAGAGAGGACGAACGTCATGGGCTTTGAATGGTTGGCGATCGCCATGTTTTTGGGATTTTTCCTGATTCTGATGAGTGGCTATCCGGTATCGTTTTCCTTTGCAGGAACGGGGTTGGTGTTTGGGCTGGTGGGTTGGCTGGTGGGTGCATTTGATGTCGATCGGTTGTTCTTATTATCGAATAACTGGTTCGGCACGATGTCGAATTTTACGCTGCTGGCGATTCCTTTTTTTGTATTTTTAGAAATCTCCTTCCGAAACCAGCCTCCCATTTGCGTCCCCGTATTGCCGCAGGGAAACTGAATCACCCCAAACTTCTTCGCATACAATTCTTGCAGCAACACAAGTCCCCCACCTTCGTAAAGCCACGCATTTTGCTGTTGGGCATTGAGACCAAAGGGCAGCGATGTCCCAAATGCAGTCGCAGGACTTTTACCAACGTAGTAATAACCTGCGCTATGGCCGCACGGAACCGCGCCTTGAGACACTACGTTCAACACTTCTAAAGGCGGCGCGAGTTCTCCTGCCGATCGGGGCGTGATTCTAAACTTTCCACCCGTCAATGCTGCGACTTTACTACTAAACGTCGTTGCGCCACCAAAAATCGTATCCAATGACACGGGCCAGCTTGTCGCCATCTGCCATTCAATGGAAGGCAACACGCCTGTGGATGCCGTTTGTTTTCCCGCGCCTCTCGATCGGCAAGCGGTTAAGACCGTCGCAGTGGTCACAACAGTCGCCGATGCTATGGCCGTTTTCAAGAACCTTTTTCGTTTCACTTGTCAGTCCCCTCATAACGCCTAAGGTATCAATTTAAATCAATTAGGCCATACAAATGCCGTAAAGAGGCAACAGCTCATGAAGAATATAGAAGCGATGGGCGAGCAAGGCATCGTGGAAATACTTCCAGTTGCTATTAAAAAATTCATTGCGGAATGGGAACACATCCTCCTCGCTATCTAGGAATTTCTCAGTCCCGATCGCATTGAACTTCCACGAGTCTTTACCCTTATCGACATAGGTCACATCCGCAGGTCCAAAGCTAAACAGCCCTTGCCTGATCGCATTCATCCATGCCTGATGACGGACCTTTCCATTGGCATCGGTGAAGGTTTCAAAACACTTAGCAATACGATCGGCGTCGGCAGGCAAAAGCTCTGGAACCTGTGCATCGGCATCCCCGAGACGGTAGCGCTGAAGGGCCATGTGGAGATGCTGGGCCGCTGCTAGAAAATCCTCTGGGTTGTTGCGAGTAACGCGATCGCCGTCGCCATTGATGTAGCCCCAGCGCAGGTAAGGCTTATCGGGATTGCTCAAAACACTGCCATGACCGAGGGGCAACGCTTCGCCGATGAAAAAACTCTTCAGACGATCCATGAGATGACGATCGAGGTTGCCGTTGGCATCAAGCAGCTTACTGGCATTGTTGAATTTATTGTTGGTGCCCATAAAGCCTTGGTGCGCCCAGGTATCGGCATACACATGCATTGTAATTCCAAGCCGATGCAGGGCATAAGCTTCGTGGCGTTGAGCAATGCATTCTCGCACCATATCTTGAGCAACGTAGCTATTGGGGGCGCAAATGAGCTTGTGGGTCAGCGGTCCGATCGGGCTTTGGTCTGCGGGAAGTCCACCGTTTCCGGGAAGGAAGTGAAACGGGATCCAGACGTAGTGGTTAGCGAGTTCTTGGAAGTTCCGATAGTCGAGCAATCGATGGGCCGAACTGATGCGGCTAAAGCTCCAGCCATTGTCAAACTTAATCACGCCGCCGTTGGTGGCATCATCGACATACTGGGCGCAGTAGGCGATCGTTTCGGCGTCAGCATGGTCAAAACCTGCTAGCCGCGAAACCACGTAAGTCACTCCATGGTGGAAGTCAATTTGCATTGCTCAAGCCTATTCATCCTTTTCTCGCGGATAGTAAGGCATTGTGAGCCTTTGTGGGGAAGTCGATCGGCTTTTTGGAAGAAATCGTAACGAATTAATCTTAAAATGCGATCGAGAACACACCATCCCACTTTGAAGTTTATTCCAACGTCTAGCCCATCCAAAAAGTTGCTAAACTAGAATTTAAGAGTTGAGAAAATATCCATGTCCTTTGAAAGTTTTAAATCGATCGCAGATGTCCTCGTTGAGTATCAAATTACGGCGATCGAACAACCCTTCATCCAACTCCTGAAGATTGAGGTCGATCCATCGTTTCGGAATAGGCTCAACCTTTACTTGATGGAGTTTAATTTCAAAGACTCTGAATACGCAGTTTGTGAAATGATTATTTTTCCTATTCTGGCAGAAGTCTATCTTCTACACCGCGAAAAGTTTGTCCTCTGGAGCCACAAAACCCTATCCTATGATGACAGGCTGAACGGGATTCCCGATTACACCCTAACCAAACGATCGCCCCTTGGAAAAGTCGTCTGGGATAAACCTTATTTCGTTGCTGTCGAAGCCAAGAAAGATGACTTTGTAAAAGGTTGGGGACAGTGCCTAGCCCAGATGGTTGCCATGCAAAAGCTCAATGGAAATCCGAACCAATCTGTGTATGGAATTGTCTCGAATGGTCGGGGTTGGGAATTTGGTGTCTTGACACAAAGTCAATTTACCCAAGACCCAGGATCGTATCCACTTCAAAATCTAGACGATCTCATGGCTGCCCTAAACTTTCTATTCCAAAGTTGTGAAGAACTCATCTAAATTTCAATCATCTTTCTTCGAGGATCGAGTCGGCTAGATTATAATTACAAGTAATACAAACAACTTTCTGGGGGCGATGGTTTACGACAGACCGTAGGTCATCATCAAATTTATGGCTTACAGCGATTTCAAGACGATCGGTTCCGTGAAAACAGCTTTTGGACTGACGACCGTTGAAAATGTCCAGTTCTTATCGCAGATCGCGCCCACTATACCGAGCGAAATCTTAATCGGTATTTTAGCAGAGAACCTGCCATTAGCAACCGCGAGTGGGAGTGAGAAAGCTCGATCGGAGTTAATCATCAGCCCGGTCTTAGTCGAAGTCAGACGACAGCTCGATCGTAAAATTGGATTGTTTTCGGGTGAAGATTTTACGGTGGATGTGGATGCAAAGTTGAGTGGACGCTGTGATTTTTTAATTAGCAGGTCTCCTGAGCAGCTTGAAATCGAGGCGCCAGTAATAGTGCTCATTGAGGCAAAACAGGCGGATTTGAAGTTGGGTTTGGGGCAGTGCATTGCTGAAATGGTAGCAGCCCAACGATTCAATCTCATGAAAAAGAAGCCGCTTCCAGTGATTTATGGCTGTGTTTCTAGTGGTATTCTTTGGCGATTTTTGAAGTTGGAAGGAACTGTTGTGACGATCGACCTAACGGACTATGCGATTACACCCGTCGGCGGCGAAGCTTCACATGGCGTGAATCGGATTTTAGGGTATTTGATATGGATGGCAGAAAAGGGGTAGAGCAGGTTCTAAATGTCCGATCGAATCAGCCCAACCAAGATACTCACTAGTTGTCCTAGCTCTTCAGGAACTCGGTAAAGCTTCAAGTCTTGCGTGACACAACGGGTCGATCGATTGAACATCCCAAATCGCCAATCATTGCCAGTGGTAACGGCTCCGTAGAGAATCGGGCGATCGGAGGTTGTCCACTGATCCAGTGCAATCAACTCCGCTGCCAATTGCGTAAATCCATTTTCCAAATTATCCCGCTTGGCCTCAATCACGAGCAAATCTCTAAAATAGTAATCCAGCGTTCCCTTAAGCCACTGACTCACTGAGATCGGATATTCAACTTTGACGGATTGCTTTGTTTGGCGACAGACTTTTCGGATCACAGGCGCAATTAAAAATTCTCGTCTCGCTTGTTCACTGGTAATACTGACGTATTGAATCCCATCAGATAGCTGTTCTTGAAGTTCGCTAAGATCTAACTCCAAATCTATTATAGGAAGTACTAAGGTTGCCCGATCGAACTGACAGCCTAAATCCGCTAAAATATCTTCAATATCGAACGCTAGCTCAAAGTACTTTGAGAACGTATAGCTTTCATCTAGTTTGAGAATTCGAGGCTGACTTATCATTTTAAAACTACTGAAACAGAAGCGCGATCGGTGAATCAAATCCGGGTAACAACGGCGACGTGAGGCGATCAGATTCTAGTAACGTACAAACAAAGTAAAGTGCGCCGTCTCGATGACGATAAACATCTATTATTTTGAGCTGCCAGTTAACAATCCAGTATTCCTGAACACCATGCTGGGAATAGAGTTTGAGTTTAAACTCTTTGTCTCGCTGATGGTTCTGATCGCCAGGGGAAAGGATTTCGACGATTAGTTCAGGAGCAGCAGTGAAATGTCCGGCGTCATCAATGCAATTTTCTAGCCTGTTTTGGCTGACCCAAACGACGTCAGGAATAACCGCATCGGTGGGGGTAAATATAACGCCAGGGGTTTGGAATGTTTTGCCCAAACCCGTCTGTTCAGACCACACTTCTAGCCGGGTGTTGAGTTTACTGGCTGTGCCTTGGTGGCGAATATGGGGTGCGCGGGTCACGTAGAGTTCTCCATCAATAATTTCATGACGTTTCCAGCCGTCATCATCGGGCATTATGGCGAGGTCGCGGGTGGTCCATTGGTGTAGGGTTGTGACCATAAAGATAGGCTTTCCGAATGGAAGGATAGTTGGATTATTGTAGCGAGTCTGACGGACGATCGATGATTCCGCCGCCTAGAAGCAGTTCTCCGTCATACCAGACAGCCGCTTGCCCCGGTGTAATACTCAGTTGAGGCTCATCAAATATCACTTTGATACGGCCATCTTCCAACGGCACGATCGTCGCGGCGGCGGGTTGCGATCGATAGCGAATCTGAACTTCGGTGTGAATCGGTGTCATCGGCTGGGCAATGGAGACCCAATTAATGCGACTCACGATGCAATCGCTTTGGTATGCTTCTTCTTTAGGTCCAACGATCACTTGATTCAGCACAGCATTCAACCCCACGACATACAGCGGCTCACTGTGGGCAATTCCTAATCCTTTTCGTTGACCGATCGTATAGTGATGAATTCCTGTATGCTTTCCCATCACCATTCCCATTCCATTCACGATATCGCCATCGTTCATTGGAATGTATTTATCAAGGAACGCCTGCATTGAACCATTGGCTTCCACTAGGCACAGGTCCATGCTTTCAGGCTTGTCTGCCGTCTGCAAATCAAATTGAGCCGCCATTTGACGCGTTTCGGTTTTTTGCGTTTCACCTAGCGGGAAAATCACATGGGCCAAATCGTCTTGAGCGAGATCGTAAAGAAAATAGGTTTGATCTTTATTTCGATCGAAGGCGCGGAGGAGTTGCCAGCGATCGGTGGTTTCGTCATACTTCACTCGCGCATAGTGCCCTGTTGCGATCAAGTCAATCCCGCGCTCAGCTTTAGCCCAATCAATCATCGGACGAAATTTTACGGCCTTGTTGCAGTTGGAGCAGGGCAAGGGCGTAATGCCTTGACTATAGCCATCGACCAAATACTTAATAATGTATTTCTCAAAGATTTCGCGGCTGTCCACCACATGATGCGGGACGCCCATCTGTTCACAAAGCTGTGCGGCATCAACCATGCCTTCTGAACAGCACTGCCCTTTTCCTTTCATCAGCCACAGAGTCAATCCTTCAACGTCGTAACCTTGAGCTTGTAAGAGTGCAGCGGTAGTAGAGCTATCGACTCCGCCAGAGAGTCCAACGACGACCTTTTTCATAGTGAGGAATTGAGGCAACAAAAACCCAACGCGAATTAATTTTATTCTAGCGTTTTTCTGAACCTAGGAATCGGGATTGTTTAGAGTCCACCAACGCCTGAGCGATCGGACGGATTCGATCGGGTCTTCTTTTGTATCATTCAGAAATTGGTAAAGTCGTTCTTTTGGAACGTGAGGAAACGTCGGACTCCTGTCGCATTCAAAATATTCTCCCTCCTGCAATTGATATATTTGCCATACTTTCCCATTAAAACGCCAAAATTCAGGGACGCCCAAATCAGCATAGAACTTGTTTTTGCGAATATCGGTGTGAGTAATATCGACTTCAACCACTAAATCTGGAGGCGGATCTTGCGAAAAATCGACGTCTCGACCTTTCACCAACGCCAAATTCTGAATGTAGTAGGCACAGTCTGGTTCACAACCTTTTTTCTTTCCGGGATAGTTCATCGTCGTCGATCCCATCGGTCTCAGCGATAAATCCATTAGTTCAACCAAAGTCCAAATGAAGATACGGATTAACTCATTAGACGACTCATGCTTTTCTAACGGCATCGTAAGCTCCAAGATCCCATTGTCATAGGTCAGCCGAACTGCACGGGTTTGCGGCAGGGCTTCCAAGATTTGTACGTATCCTTCCCAAGAAATATTGGTAAGGAGGAACCGTTTTTCTCCAAAACTTTGCGCTAGAGCGTCAGTCGATACAGCGATCGGCGGATTTGGATCGATCGGTTTTATCTCAGGTTTTGCGATGACCATTGAAACGACGCTCCTTGAGGATTGCGACTATCTTAACCGTTAAAACTTTGATTCATAGCCAAGACGCTTCAATGCATCGACGGCCTCTCTCCGCACATCACGATCGTTATCCTGAAGCAACGGTAAAATCGCAGGAACTAACTCCGGTGCATCTGTTACCTTCAACCCTGACCATCCGATTACAATTAAGGCGTTTTTCCGAATCTGCGGATACTCATCTTTCAACATCACAACCGCGATCGCCTTTCCTCCCGCCTTCAACCGCTGACAACCTGAGCGATCGACTAGTCTGGATTCAATAGACGTTCAATGTTCTGAGAAGCGTGGAAAATTCGGATAATTTCGATCGAATCTGTAGAGACTCGGTAAAAGATTAGGTACTTCCTAAATCCTTTGACTGCCCATCGACGAATTTCTTGATTTGGGTCTGGATTGTAGGGAGAGAGACTTCCACTTCTGGGAAAACGTGCAAGATCAAGGCTCGATTATAGCGTGTGGGGATTTATGCGATCGCCCTCACTCACTCCATCACCAACTCCCCCACCGCCAAATCAAAAAACGTCGCATCCCCGATCGTATCCCTCAAAGTCCCACCCCTCACCCGCATCGGCAAATCCACCTCACCTAAGCTATCAAGGACCAACGCCGCCGATCGAAAATCCTGTCCCCGCGTATAGTCATTCCAGGTCACCACCGTCCTCAACCCCGCCGCCATCGCCGATCGAACCCCCATCATCGAATCTTCTAAGACCAAACACTCCGACGGATCCAGATTCAACGCCTTCAGCACATACTGGTAAATATCCGGTTCAGGCTTCTTGACTGGCACAATATCACCCGCCGCAATCACCTCAAACCACGACGCACTACCCGAATCCAACGCCAACTCCAACAGCGGCAACACATTATCCAAACTGCTCGTCGTCGCGATCGCCAGCTTCACCCCCGTCTCCCGCGCCTCCTGAATCAATCGCCGAATCCCCGGACGCAGCCCCACCGCCCCCGATAACAACAACTCCCGATAAAACCGTCCCTTAAGCTGATGCAAATCTGCCGCAAACGTTGGCCAATCCGTCGGCGGCCTGAAATTTGGCTGATAGCGCCCTGCATAGTACTGAATCCGCTCCTTTCCGCCCGTCACATCCAGCAATCGACCGTAAGAGCGCACATCCCACACCCAGCTATGCAACCCCTTCGCCGCAAACGCCCGGTTAAACGCCACCCGATGACCATCTCGCTCCGTTTCTGCGATCGTCCCATCCACATCCAAAATCAACGCCCTAATCTTGCCCATACTCGACATGTCGCCCCATCACACCACCTCAAGACTCTACTGGAAAATCATCCCGTCGGTCTACCATCCACATTGAACAGCAAACCTCCCAAAGACCTAATCCGTAAGGACTTTGATCAATCCAACGAAGTAATCCTGATGAATGACCGGAATGCATGTAGAGGGTAATGAAGGTTATCTCAGTGGTAAAGCTAATCGCGACGTGACATAAATCACATATCTGTTGGTTTCATCCCTAAACTTGCTGCATCTCAACACTGTATTTCAACTCATGACCGTTCATCAGGGAATTAATGACATGAAAAACGATAAATGGATGGATGTCACGGAATACGCGCTTCTAGCAGGTTCTGGTCTAGGCTCCATTGCCTCCATCGCCACCCAGCAAATCGCCTACACCGCCGCTCCCGTGTCGTTTCTCATGATGCTGAATGTCATTAATCGTCAGCGACTCGATCAGCAAGTTCAGGACCAAAGCACTCAGCAAATTGCCCAAGTCGATGCACGCCTCACCCAACAACTCGACGTCATCGATCGACGCATTCAGGGTCTACCGACCTTCTGGGACTTAGCCAGCCTGCGCAAAACCCTCATGCAAAAAAATCGAGTCAACCTCAACCGTCTTCATGAGCAGCTTTCTAACCGAATTACCGCGATCGAAATTCAAGATGTCGCCGAAATGAAGGGCAACTTGAATGACGTGCAAGTTCAGCAAGCGAGACTCTTAGATTCGATCGATCGGATTACGGGAACCCTGCGCCGTACCCCGACGATGGAACAGTTTCGGGACTCAGAAGGCAGCGTCAAACAGCTTCAAGATCGGATGAATAGCTTGCAGACGGGTCTCGATGATATGAACCGCGCCTACAAGCCCAGCACGCTACGGATGCTCCAAGGCCAAATCGACTACATCAATCGTCGGTTCAACGCCATGCCCAATCCCGCCGACGCCGCAACCCTCAAGCAAGATGTCGAAGGGCTAATGCAACTGGTCAGCGATCTCGTGCCTCGCCGGGAGATGACGCGCCTCGCTGATGAACTCGACCAACTCCGTCAGCGTCAAGATAATGTCGATGAAAACGTTGCTCCCCTGCGACTCACCACCAAAATTCTGCGGCAACAAGTGACGACGTTAATGACGTTTGTGAAGAACAACGTGGACGTTGCAGCTTATTATCGATCGCAGAAACCCGAGACTTCAGAAGCATTTGAACACCTGCAAGATGCGGTCGCCAAGCTTCAACAACAAATCGAAGAAACGCCCTCCGAAGATCGTCTTGTCGAACTACAAACTCAACTCGAATCTCTGATTTTAACCAAGCTGAATCCACTCAAAGACGATTTAAAGGGAATCGAACACCTCACCCAAAATCTAGAGCAACAACAGCAGCATCTCAATGGTTGGATGAACCGTTTACCTGAGATGCTAGACTTCAGTGCGCTTCGGAACCAAATGAAATATCTAAGCGATCGAATGGAGTATCAAGAAACCCATCTTGAAGAGTTAGGAACCCAAGTGGTAATGGCCTCAGGATTACAGCCCGGACAGCCTCAACCCTACGAATTAATCTTCGACTTACACGCAAGTTACAGAACCCGAGATGTCGCCAGCGGCAACAGCCGATCGCTGATTGAAACTGCCCTAGAACAGGCTCAGTCACACTTACTCGTTGTCTTTCCATCGCCCGATCGCACAACGCTAGACGCGGCAATGCTGCATCAGTTTCGAGGCTTTCTCGATCGCGGTGGCAAACTCGACATTGGCTGGGGATACTTGGGTGATGTCCAACAAAGCTATCCCCCGCGCTACATTCAGCAGCGCTCCTCCGCCCATCCCGCCGACAAATCCTTCCTCCAAAATATCCTGAGCCAGTTCACCCATCTCAAGCGCCAATTTCCTGATCAGTTTCGCTTCAAAGTCCTAGGCACCGATGAGAATTTCTTAGTCTGCGATCGCACCTATGCGCTGCTCGGGTTTCATCCGATGAATGTCCAGAGTGCTGTTTTCCCTCGGGTCGCCGTGGGTCTCAAGACCTACGAAGCTGAGGTGATGCAGGGACTAGTCGATCGGTTTGAAAATCCTATCCTCACCGAAAATGACACCAACGCCTATTTCAACCGCGCCCTAACCCGTTACGAACTCGACGACAAACAAGGGGCAATAGCCGACTATACCCAAGTCATTCAGATCAATCCCGATCACGATACTGCCTACAACAACTGCGGCTTAGTTCGCTACGAAATGGGGAATAAAGAAGGAGCCGTTGCCGATTTGAACCGAGCCATTTTAATCAATCCTTGTAACAGTATCGCCTTCTGTAATCGTGGAATTATTCGAGCTGAACTGGGCAATCCCATGGGCGCTATTGAAGACTATAGCTATGCCATTCATGCCAATTCAACCTGCGCACCCGCTTATTTTCAACGGGGTCTAGCCCGATCGCAAATGGGCAACAAAATGGGGGCTGTAGAAGATTTTACCGATGTGATTAATCTCAATGACCAAGATGCTTCAGCCTACTTCTATCGAGGGATGGCCCGGACCAAACTCGGCGATCGAATTGGTGCGATTCGAGATCTCAAAGAATCGTCTAAGCTGTTCCAAGCCCAAGGCAATACCCACAGTCATCAACAAGCCATCAGTGCGATCGCTCGGCTTCAGAAATCATTGGTCATTGATGGAAGCTTGGAACAGGTGGCTAGAATAGGTTAAACAAACCCTACCGAACTTTCACAAATCCCGCTTTCTCCAACATCTCCTGCCCTGCATTGCTCAACAATAGATTGGCATACGCCTCACCCGCTTTCGAGGACGCATCTTGACGAACCACCACATACAAATTCCGCGTTAACGGATAGGAGCCATTCCGCAATGTCTGAGCATTGAGCTGAGTCCGGCGTGCAGGACACTGATCTTTCGGGACAACAGGTTCTTGGTACGGCGGCACGAATTGTCCGGCTTGTCCGATCGCTAGGGGTTTGACCGTGCATTGCGGCACCACTTCAGGTGCGGAGGCAAAATAGACGCCCCCCGGTTCACGGCCTAATTTTTGTAATGCCTGAGTGGTCGTCCCAACAAATTGCACGTTGCTACTAAATGATTGTCCTGACAGCACCGAATCAATGAACAAATCAACCGTTCCGCCCGATCCAACATTGCGAGAAATCGGGACGATCGGCAGATTTGGTCCGCCCACTTGTTGCCAGTTGGTCGCTTTCCCCGTGTAGATTTCTTGAAGTTGAGCCAAGGTCAATCCAGGAATATTCAAACTCGGGTTGACCGCAACTGCAACACCGTCTAAAGCAACCGCTATTTCCTGCAACGAAATCCCAGCTTGCTGAGCCTGTTTTTTTTCTTGGGGTGAGAGAGGCTGAGAGGTCTGCGCAAAGTCGATCTGTCGATTCAGCAACATTTTCACCCCGGAACCACTGCTCGGAGGACCACCACTGGGGTTGACATAACGCAGTTGAAATTGTGGAAGAGCCGATTGAATACTCGCATCTAGGGACGATCGGATCGGTGCCCAAGATGTACTTCCGCCGTAGTTAAACTGTCCAGATGGGGCACTCAGACCCGCAAAACTTCCCCCACTGCTCGTTCCGCCCGTCGTTGTTGGCTGCATTCCCGGACGCATTCCCGGCTGAGACGGAGCACTCGTGTTTGCGTCTGGGGCTGCGATCGGGGCAGAAGCTTGGACTGTTGGCGTTTCAGGTTTGAAGTTTCCGATCGAAAAATCCGATTTTTTGAAAATCCACCAGAGTCCACCCAGAAGAGTAGCAACCGCCAGAGTTGCGCCAATCAGTGCCGAAGTTTCATTTTTCTGTGCCATGGAAAAGTCCTATCAGGGGTGAAGTTCCTATCGATTTCGCATCAGCGGTTTTGCATCAACAGTGTATGCACTAACCGAAACACCAGTGCCGCTAACGTCGTCACTAAGGCTATTGGCAATGCCATCACAATAGTACTTACAAATCCGACTTTAAACATCATCACAACAGCCGCCAAGGTCACACCGCTAATAATTACAAAATCCAGTCGTTCGATCGTTCGGTTGGATTGAAAGTAAACCAATACTCCCGCACACAGACACCACAGCCCTGCTTGCACCCAAAATAAAGTCGTCAATCCATGAAGTCCGATCGCCAATAGCGCCCCTTCAAACCCCATAAACGCCGAACTACTCAAGAGTTCAATCAAAGAAAAAGGCGATCGGGTTGACTTGGGACGGTTTGAGTTTGACATCGGGGGGACTGACATCGGGGTAATGGGCTGGGAATGCAGCGATTCTAACGCGACTGGCAGGGGTTCAGGCGGTTCGGGTGGGAGTTGGGTGTACAGATAATCCAGGGGAAGCTGGGTGACATTGGATTCCATCGCGCGGGCCACAGGCAGCGGCAATTCAGACGAAATCGGGGGCTGGAAGGGATGAAGAATCGCTTCTTCTGGACACAGACCATTCAACACATCAGCGGCGCAGGCAAAGCGATCGTACGGCGCAGGCTGAAGCATTTTATCTAGAATATCCGCAAGCCTGTTGCTCACCGGATATTTCACGCAATCTCGCCAGGTATATATCCGCGACACCGGGTCACACAATTGATTCGGCGGCAGTCCCGTCAGACACTCCACGCAAGTCGCCGCCAATGCATACAAGTCCGTCGAAAACGAAACCCCAGCGCCCGCCATCTGCTCCGGCGGCGCATAGCCAAGGGAAAAAATACTAGTGGAGGTTTGAGGTCGGCTAATCGCTTGAGCCGTGGCGTACTTAATCGCGCCAAAATCCAGAAGATAGAGCCGACCCTTGCGACTGCGCATAATATTCGATGGCTTGATGTCTCTATGAATCGTTTGATGCGCATGGACAAACCCAAGCACCTTCAGCATCGAACTCAAAATTTCAATAACCGCCGTCTCGCTCATAGGCCCAACGGCTTTTAACTCCTGCTCCAAATCCCGCCCGTCAATAAATTCTTGAGCCAAATAAAAGTAAGCCTCTTCCGTTCCCGGCACCCGTCCCGGCACTTCGAGATCAAAAAACGCAAATAGATCTGGGATTTGCAAGTGCTCCCGCCCCAGTTCTTCCAAAACTTCGCCCTCGCGCATGAATAACTCATGGGCCACTTGATGCTGCTGAGAGGTCAACTGTACAGCGGGCTTAAACTGCTTCACCACACAGGACCGCATCCCCGGCGTATGTCGATCGCGCGCCAAATACGCCGCCCCAAATCCCCCCTGCCCCAAAAGCTGAATCGGCAAGTATCGATCGCCCAAAATCAACGGCATCTCGCAACACGCGCAAAATTTATCCCGCGTCAACTTCAGCGTCCTCGGATCATCAAGATCGGGGCAGTCATTAATGGGACTAGGGCAACTAGGGCGAGTACAGAGCAGCTCCATGGGGGAAGTGGGAATGAAGAATGAAGAATTGAGAACCCAAGAAGAAGAATTACCCTCCTCTATTCTGCATTCTCAATTCTCAATTCTGCATTCTCTCCCTTCGATTCTTCCTTGTTTTTTCGATCGAAGCTCACCGGGAGGGACGTGAACTGCGGCAAGATTTCACGGCAGAAGGCATCAGCCGCTTTGGACCGATAGCGGTTCGGGTTAATAATGACGGAGAGCATTCGTTTGATTTCGACGCCTTCTATAGTGGCCCGATGCAAAATACCCATTTGGATTTCCTTTTCAATGGCGCTGAGGGACAGAAAGGATACGCCTAGGCCAGACTGGACCGCAGTTTTGATGGCTTCGATCGAGTTGAGTTCCATGTCGATTTTGAGGCGGCGAGGTTCGATGCCGTATCTCAAGAGCACTTGGTCGATGACTTTGCGAATAGTGGATTGCGCATCGAGGGCAATGAACTGAAGGCGGTAGAGGTCTTCCTTTTGGATGACGGCTTGTTGGGCGAGGGGATGGTTGGGCGGAATGATCAGTGCGAGTTCATCCTCGGCGTAGGGCACCATATCAAGAGAGTCTTGTAGTTCGGGAGGAAGTTCGCCGCCAATGATGGCCAGATCGATTTGACCATTGGCGACGCTCCAGGCCGTGCGCCTAGTGGAGTGGACGTGGAGCTGGACGGCAACATCTGGATATTTTTGCCGGAACAGGCCGATCATTCGGGGAAGAAGGTAAGTCCCTGTGGTTTGACTCGCGCCCACAATGAGCGACCCGCCTTGAAGATTTTGCAAGTCTTCGAGGGCTCGGCAGGTCTCTTGACAGAGGGTCAGAATTTTCTCCCCGTAGTCGAGAAGCATGTGTCCCGCTTCCGTCAGTTGCGCTCGTCTGCCACCGCGATCGAACAACGGGACATCCAGTTGGCGCTCTAGGTTTTGGACTTGGAGGCTGACGGCAGGTTGAGACACGTAGAGGCTATCCGCAGCGCGTTTGAAGCTTCCTTCGGCGGCGATCGCCTTAAGGATCCGAAGTTGGTCGAGTGTGAAGGGTAAGTCAGACATAGAGCGTGACAACTTATCTTTATGTGGGCGTCCAAGAACTGATTCAAGAGGAGTCAAAAAGTCTGTAGTGAATAATGAAATAACACGTAATGGCTTAATAGAACCAGCCGAAGTAGAGCCAGCCGTGACCATTCCATCCCTAACGACCTTAAATCCGGCAGACGAAAATATCGTACAGGCTGTTCTGACTCTACCAGGAATTGTGGGACTTGCTTTTTTAGATCGGGCGATTTCGCTCCAGATTCCCCTTCAGGTCTATGGGTGGGATTCGGGGATGGAGATTCAGCGATCGGAGGTTTTTGTGACGAGTGTGACGCAGGTCTTGCGATCGATGCCGTCGGAGTTTTACCAGTTGGAGTTTGGGTTTGGAAGCTATCGGGCGCTGCTACGGCGGTTTGTGACGGGCGATGCGATGGCACTGGTGATGCAGGCGGGAGCGGACTTGACGGACGAAGAGGCTCAAGTGACTGCGTTTTGTCGGGTGGCGATGGAGTCTCGATCGGCGGTTCTGCTTATGATTGAGGCGCATCAACAGCGGATTCTGGGGGCTGCGCCTGACGTGCCTCGGGTGAATCGGGCCGTTTTTCTGGCGGCGTTTAATCGGTTAACGGAGATTGCGGGGCGTTATTTGGGGGCAACGATTGTAGCGCGGCACTTGAGTCGATCGCAGCCGACGGTGGATTGCTTGACCGGGGTGAGCATCGATCGATCGGGCCAAATCGTCATGAAACCTAGCACGCCGGAGTCTGCGTTAGATTCATTGATGTTGACGCCGGATCAACGGCTCGCGTTTTTGGTATGGATTGAGGAATTTGTAACGCAGTGTTCAAAAATTATTCGTAATTTTGATGTGCTGGCCCAGAAAGAAGGGCTAACTGAGGAGGAGCACAAGCTGTTATTTGATTCCGCTCCTTAGGAAAAAGAGTCCCCCATGGCAAAGACTGTCCGCTTAGAACCGATCGCCCAGGAAACCTCTGTTGAGACGAATGGCAATTTACTGTCGGTGTTGCTAAATAAAGATTTGGATGTGTTGCGGGAGTGCGGGGGGCGCGGAATGTGTGCCACCTGCCACATTTACGTCAGCGATGGCATGAATAATCTGTCGCCGATGAATCGCCGGGAGCAACGGACGCTGGAGGTCATTACATCCTGCCAACAAAATTCCCGGTTAGCCTGTCAGGCAAGGGTTTTGGACAATGGTGTCGTGGTCGAGCTGCCGCCAGGGATGTATATCAATTCGCTCAAGGATATTGAGGATTTGATTGGCCGTCGGGCGGAGCAAGATCTCCTGCATCCGATTACCGGGAAGGTCTTGGTTGAGGCCGGGAAGCTGATTACCCGATCGACCTTGAAGACCATTGAGAATAGCGAGAATCTAAACTTCAACAACTATTTCTCGAATTCGTCTGAGTAAGGAAGTTAAGCGGATGCTTTAAAAGTCAAAGGTTGTGAGGTTTGATCCCCGATCCCCCTACCCTAGAACAAGTCTTGGGGTTGTTCTGGGGAGGCTTGGGCGACCTGTTTGGCAATCTCGGGGTTGTAGAGGCGCATGTAGTTCCAATAGTTGCCAAAGACGGACTTGACATAGCCTTGGGTCTCGGGAAAAGGGATGGTCTCGACAAACTCGTCAGCGTCTGTGGTTTTGCTCTTGCTGACCCACTCGCCGACAGCTCCTGGCCCTGCGTTGTAGCTAGCCACCGCCAGCATGGAGTTGCCGCTGTATTCCCGGTGGGTGTAGCCCAGATACCAGGTGCCGAATTTGATATTGTCTTCAACGTCGTCGAGTGTGTAGCGTTTGGTTTTCGTTTGTTCGGCGATGTACGTGGCCGTTTCGGGCATCACCTGCATGAGACCCGTGGCTCCAACGACGGATTTGATTTTGGGTTCAAAGCGGGATTCTTGACGAATCAAGGCCGTGACCAGCATGGGGTTAATTTTTCGATCGGCGGACCAAGTTTCGATGGTTTGCATAAAGGGGAACGGATAGAGCGCTTGCCAGTAGCCCGCTTGCTGCTGGAGCGTCTGAACCTGCTGTTTGTCCGGTGCTGAGATGCGATCGTTCAAATGTCCAATCATGAAGATCCCATCTAAGTTGTCGCCTACCCCCAATCGCATGACGCCATCGGTAAACTGCTCGGCCACCGTCGGCTGGACGCGGTTTTGGTACTCGACTTGCCAGTGGGACCAGGCGTCTTTGTCTTGGCCGATTTGATGGAGTTCTCGGAGAGTTTCGGATCCGGCTGGAAGTTCAGCCCGCATTTTAGGCTGTTGGATTTGGGGGGTAAGCTGACGGACGGTATCAAAATCGCCCACTTTCCAACCTAAAAGAGAGGCCGATCGCCATGCGTAGTAGGACTCAGGACGGGCTGAAATCACGGCGTTAAAATGCTGCGAAGCGTCTGAGGTTTGTCCCAGTTTCATGGCCCACTTTCCCGCCCAAAACCCAGCTTGAGGGGCCAGTTCGCTCTTTGGATTGCCAGAAATCACGGCATCGGCCCATTTTTTGGCTTCATTGAACTGGTTTGCTTTGGCTTGCTGCTGGGCAATGGTCCACCGCAATTCAGCCGCTGCTTCGCTCTGGGAATACTTTTCCAACAGCGTCTGACGGGTTTGGCTGGCGGATTGGGTGCTGTTGAGTTTGTCTAAGGCTTTGGCTTTATCGAGGAGTGCTTGAGGGGCATGGTCTGGGTAGGTGGCGATCGTCAAATCGGCGTAGGCAATCACTTCTTCGGGCTTTTCAGCACTAGACACTAGGCGCGACATTGCGAGTCCGGCTTCAGGGGTGTTGGGGAAAGTCTTGACGGTTAGCAGATAGCGATCGCGAGATCCAGGTTTTCCACCGAGCTGCAATCCTCGGGCCGATCGATAGAGCGTCAGGGCCGTTGTGGGAGCCTTGGCGTAGGCCTCTGCTGCTTTGTCATACTTCTGATTTTCCCAAAAACCGAAGGCGACGCTTTCCCACTGTGCAGGGGTGAGGGATTTCCCAGCCGACTGGATAAACTGCTCTGTGCGATCGCCATAGTCTTTGGCTTTAAGGTCATACTTTGCCAACAAAAATTGGAGATTGGGCTGATTCGGGTTTTGCTTAAGACGGATTTTAGCGGCTGTAATGGATCGATCGTGGGCCGGAAACTGTGTGAAAAGGGTGTCGTAAAATTTTGGATCTTTCTCAGCTAGGAGACTTAATGCTTCGGCGGTCGCGGGATCTTTTGGATACTTCTGGATGAGGCTTTGGTAAGTTTGGGTGGCTTCAGGTGTTTTTTGGAGCAACGCTAGGGCTTTCGCCCGTTTCAGCAAGATTTGCGCCCCTAATACCGGATAGTCTTTCTCCAAATCCTTCAGTTGCTCGATCGCCTCCATGCCGTTTCCGATCGCCATCAAATCCGTCGCCAAAACATAGCGTGCCCGATTTCGATCGAGAGACGGCGTACCTATTTGGGCCGTTTGCTTCAATATTTCAGCCCGTTGCTGCGGTGATTGGGTCACGATCGGCGTGACGATCGCACTAGGCGCACCGATTCGATTTCGGTCAAGGGGCTTGGCTGAGTTTCCAAAGGGCGTAAGTCCAGCAAAATTTAGCCGACCCTCTTTTCCAGGCTTTACCGTCGTTGAAACCAAAATCCCGACCCCAAATGACAGGAGTCCCAACCCAAAAACGATCGGCATCCACAGCTTCTGAGGCTGTTTGACGAGGGTTTTGAACCGATTGAAAAGCTTTGGATTGGAGATATTGGCGGGGTTGGCAGCGTCAGAGGTCTCAGATTTCTTCCCGAGGATTTTCTTCAACATGATGGCAGGCTCTGACTAGGAAAGTGAATAAGCTCAGCTTTCTTATAACAAATTTTCGGGAAAATATGATCGAACGAAATAAAAAGGATCTGGCCCATTTGACACGTTGACCTACCATCGGTTGGAACATCCTGACTCAATCCCTCTAACTGCTCATCTCTGGAGAAAGGGGCGTCGATTCGCGATACAGTAATCATCAATTATTCTAGAAGCTGGAGCGTTTCCCGATGGGCATGGCTGTTGGAATGATCGAAACGGTGGGATATCCGTCTGTGCTGGCGGCTTCCGATGCCATGCTGAAGGCTGGACGTGTGGCGCTGGTAAACTACGAAAGTTGTGCAAGTGGTCGCTATATGGTGTCCATTCGAGGTCCGGTTTCAGAGGTGCGATCGGCCATGGAAGCTGGAATCGAACGGGTGAAGGCGATGCCCGGTGATGCGGAAGTCGTTACCCATGTCATTATCCCCAATCCCCCAGATAATCTTGAAGCGGTGTTGCCCATTGGCTACACCGCACTCGCGGAACCCTTTCGGATCTAGCATTTGCTAACCGGATTAGGGTAGATTGGGGAGGATTGGACGTTTCACCTTTTTTCTTAGGAGCGCAAGAATGCCACAAGCAGTTGGATCGTTGGAAACGAAAGGCTTTCCCCCCGTATTGGCGGCAGCAGACGCGATGGTGAAGGCCGCGCGGGTGACCTTGGTGAGCTATGTGAAGGCGGGAAGTGCGCGCTTTACGATTAACATTCGCGGAGATGTTTCGGAAGTGAAACGGGCGATGGAAGCGGGAATCGAAGCTGCTCAAAATACGCCCGGTGGTGTTTTGGAAACGTGGGTAATTATTGCGCGGCCCCATGAAAATGTGGAAGCAGTGATGGATATTGAGTACACCGAGGCGGTGGAAGTCTTCCGAGAGTCTGTCAATGGTTACAGTCTATTAACCAGTGCTCCTCGCGGTTAGATCGGTGTGGTTAGAGCGAACTCGCGATCGATCGGGCGGGTTCGAGAATTTGTGATGTACCAGGAGAGTTGGGATGACGAAGGCAGTTGGGTCACTAGAAACGATCGGATTTCCGCCTGTGTTAGCCGCGTCCGATGCAATGGTGAAAGCCGCACGGGTGACATTGGTGAGCTACGTACGGGCGGGAAGTGCGCGCTATACCATTAATATTCGCGGCGATGTGGCGGAAGTGAACATGGCGATGCAGGCCGGGGTCGAAGCCGCTCAGAAGACGGTGGGTGGACATTTGGTAACGTGGGTGGTGATTCCGCGTCCTCACGAGAATGTGGAAGCGGTGATGAGTATTCGCTACAACGACAAAGTGGAAGGGTTTCGTCGATCGGTGGAAGGGTTCAATGTGTTGCCTGGAGCAGATAGTCAGTAGATAATTACCCGACTAGCCCGATCGCTCAATCATCTGAGTATGAAAACTGACACGCTTTTCTATGAAATTTTCCAAATGCAGCCCAGACTTTTGTTAGAGTTACTGGGGCAAAAAGGTGATGATATTGAAGAGTTTGATTTTCGATCGGTCGAAATCAAACAAACAGCCCAACGAATTGATGGATTATTGATTCCGAAGAGCAATAGATTGAGTAGCCCTGTTTATTTCAGTGAGATTCAATTTCAAAAAGACGTTCAGATTTACCATCGCTTCTTCGCTGAGATTTTCACTTATCTGAAACAATATCCGGATACTCCAGATTGGCACGGGATCTTAATTTTCCCCAGGCGTAGCTTCCTTCCACCCCAAAAATATTGGCATCTGTATCGATCGCAATTTCAAGGCGGACAGGTTGATTTTGTATATCTTGAGGATTTAGCCGATCGTCCAGATAGACCACTTTGTTTAGACATCATCCAACTGATCATCCAACCCAAGAGTCGTGCTAAGGGGTTTGCCAAGCAAGTCATCCAGCGCATCCAACAAAAAGAACCGGATCTTCACAACACGCGACTCTTGGATTTGATTGAGACTATACTGGTGTATAAGTTTGGCAACTTGACTACGCAGGAGTTAGAAGCAATGTTTGGACTAAGCGAGTTGAAGAAGACGAGGGTTTATCAAGAGGGACGTGATGAAGGGCGTGATGAAGGGCGTGATGAAGGGCGCGAAGAAACGATCGTGGCGCTGCTTCAACGGCGATTCAATAGTATTGATCCAGCATTGCAGTCTACGGTGCCTAAGCTAGTGGCTTTACCGTTGGCGCAAGCATTGGATCTTATTTTGGAGCGATCGCAAAAAGAGATTGTCGATCGCTTTTCGCCTTAGTTTTTAAGGTATGGGGGCCAACATCGATCGTATCTTCCCACCCCACTTCGCTTCTACCCTATGAACATCTGGAAGTGGTGATGAGTGTTCGCTACGACGACAAAGTGAAAGGGTTGCGTCGATCGATCGAGGGCTTTAATGTTTTGCCCAGAGCCGATTGAGTCTAGTGAGGGACAAGCCTGAGATGAAGCGATAACGGCGCACTATAATAGGCATTGAACAGTCATCCTTTACGATAATGCTCCAATCTCCTACAAACTTA
The DNA here is from genome assembly GCA_043764895.1 of Synechococcales cyanobacterium. Classification (GTDB taxonomy): domain Bacteria; phylum Cyanobacteriota; class Cyanobacteriia; order Leptolyngbyales; family Leptolyngbyaceae; genus JAAFJU01. The sequence continues at coordinate 23,337 of JAYUJY010000103.1, forward strand.
AAATTAGTAGATTCCCTAGCTCAAATTATACTGGCGTTGAGTCCAGAGGAACGGCATTTATTAGACCGAAAGATTCAGGTGTCTGAGTCTGATCTCAATTCTTTCTTTGCGGAGCTGAAGAGTCTTCCGGTTGACCCGACGCAACCGTCACTGAGTGAGATTAGTGAGGTTGTACGCTTGGTCCGTCAAGAGCTGTGGGCTTCGTGATAAAGGTTGTGATTGATGTCAATGTTTGGGTGTCGGGGTTGCTTTGGGGTGGAGTTCCTGCACAGATTTTGCAGTTGGCTCAGCGCGGGACGATCGTGAGTCAAGTGTCGGTTGAGCTTCTTCTAGAACTTGAAACAATGCTTCGTCGTCCGAAGTTTCAGATGCAGTTACAAAAGCGAAATCAGACTGTTGAACATTTGTGTCGTATTGCTCAGAGTATTTCAACAATGGTTGAGATTAGTGATATTAAAATCCCTTACCTTCGTGATCAAAATGATGTGAAAATTTTGGCGACGGCGATCGCATCTCAATCTCAAGTGTTAATTACGGGAGACCTTGATTTGTTGGTACTGCATCCGTTTGAGGCAATCGAAATCTTAACCCTCAGTGATTTCCAGCAGAGATCCATCGGTGAAAACCAGACGTAGTACCGCCTAGTGGAGGGGTTTCATCAATCGGTCGGGGGCGATCGATCATTTTTTAGGTTCTCTTCAGGACGGGTGGAGAGGCGATCGGTCGTATAAATTAATAATTCTTTAAGGGAAATAGCTTGTTTTACCCATAAAATGAAAGTAACTCATGGAAGTTGTTGGAAAATATTCGGAATACGTTGGAGTGTATGCCTAAATCAGGGTGATATACAAAATAAGTCTATATATTAAATTGTTATTTTTTGAATCGGAGAGGACGAGAATGATTATCCGAGAAGCAAAAGAAAGTGATTTTGATGAAATTTGGCTAATCTTTCATGAAATTGCTGTCGTCGGTGAAACATATGTTTATTCCAGAGACATAATGAAAGAAGAAGCCATGAGAATTTGGCTAGAATTGCCCCAAAAGACTTACGTAGCAGAAGAAGACAACAAAATATGTGGGACTTACTATATAAAGACAAATCAGTCGGGCGGTGGTAGCCATGTATGCAATTGTGGCTATATGGTTTCTTCAAAAGAAAGAGGTAAAGGATTAGCAACCGCTATGTGTGAACACTCACAGAAAGTTGCAATTGAATTAGGCTACAAAGCAATGCAATTTAATTTTGTGATCTCTACTAACCAAGATGCTATCAGGCTCTGGACTAAATTAGGTTTTGATATTGTTGGGCAGTTACCAAAGGCATTCAATCACCCTGAGAAAGGTTACGTTGACGCTTTGGTGATGTACAAATGCCTAGAAACATAACAACTCGATTGGAACAGACTGTTGAGAGACCTTGATGATTGTACAAAAGGTATTTTCAGCCGCTCAACCGGAACGTTAGTTTTACTTGGCATTCCCTTTAATTCAACCCAACATAATTCCGATCGCAATCCCTCAAGCCCAAAGCGATCGCCCTAACTCAAACCAACACCTCTGCGATCATCCTCACTTGTTGCGCCCAACGGTTAGCCGCAGTCGCAATGGACTGTCGATCGGCTTCACTTTGCCAAACATCTTCCCAACGCCGATGCCAATGGGAAAGCTGACGCTGAATCTGCGCTAACTCGAATGCATTATCAAAATCTAAATCAACAGCCGTCAGTTCGAGAAAAGACTTACTTTGCCGGACGATCGAAAGTGTTTGATCGCGATTGTCGAGCGCATCACTTAGGACTGCAATTTGTAAAAAATTAGTTGCTAACCGTTCTAGACGGACAGAAAGGCGATCGCAACGAAACGCCAATTCCTCGGGAGTCCAGTTATTCATGTGCCTCCTAATAACCGATACATAACAGCTTTCACCCCAGATATCGACTTGCTGACTGCCCTTTTCCAGAAGTATAACTTTTCTGGGATTACGATCGCCCTAACTCAAACTCACACACCCGCGATCGGAATCATAAATTCTAGAACAACCATTATGAGTGAGGTTGGGCCATCCAAATCAGTCGTCCTAACAATCGATCGATCGGGGTTAATAAATAACTTTCCACATCAACTTCAACTTGCTGATCCGTCAACCGAAGAAATCGCCATAAGGTTCCACTGCTAACACAGCCATAAACAGGATTTGGCTCCCGTCCTGCTTCCAAATTAAATCGTTGTGCTGCGATCATTTCTGCCATGCACTGTCCCATACCTACATTTAAATCTGCTTTTTTTGCTTCCACAATGACGATGACGGGTGCTTCTATTTCGAGCTGTTCGGCTGACTGACTAATTAAAAAATCACAGACGCCTGATAACCCGATCGCCGCATCCACTGTGAACTCTTCACCTGAAAACAAACTAACTTGATGCGCAAGATGCCGACGAACTTCTAGCAACACAGGTCCAATCAGAAACTCCGACTTTGCCTTCTCACTTTTCAACATCGAAGCCAATGGAAACGCTTCAGCCAAAAACTCCACCAAAAACTGAGACGGTACGATCGGTTCAAGCACTGGAAAAAACGACCCACCTTCGATCGTGGTAATCCCAAACGTCTGCTTCACTTTCCGCACTGTAAAATCGCTGTAAGCCATGCGGCACCAGAATTAGTTTTTATCAATCTGATTGTAGCGCGATCGGTCTTTTGCTAAAATTATGAGCTGAAAATGGCACAAATCTGAGCTACCTTGATCTTCTTGGGCATGATAAAACAAACCTATTGCCCTTGACTTGAGGAGAGTTGCTTGTGAAATACGATGTCCGATACAAACCCACGTTTGCCACAGTGTTCATTACGCTTCAACCAGGCGAAAAAATTGTTGCAGAAGCGGGTGCCATGGCGAGTATGGATGGCGGGGTTGAACTGACCACGCAATTTTCGGGTGGATTCATTCCTGCTCTTCTTAAAGCCTTCCTAGGCGGCGAATCTATGTTCGTCAATACCTTCTGTAACCGCAGCTCGATTCCAAAACAAATTGTCCTGACCCAATCCACAATTGGTGACATCACCTGTATCGAACTAACCGATCGGGAACTCTGCCTCCAGCCCGGAGCGTACATTGGTCATGCCGGAAACATTAATCTCACCGTGGGCTGGGCGGGTTTCTCAAGCTGGATTGCTGGAGAAGGCTTATTCAAACTCAAAATTTCTGGACGGGGAATGGTCTTCATCGGTGCCTACGGCGGCCTTTCCAAACGCACCGTCAACCAAGAATTTATCGTCGATACGGGCCATCTCGTCGCCTACGATCCCAGCCTCAAAATGAACATCAAGCTCTCCGGTGGCCTCTTCAGTTCCATCACGTCCGGCGAAGGACTCGTCAACAAAATCACAGGCAACGGCGAAATCTACCTCCAATCCCGCAGCGTCGATGGCCTCGTCCGTTTCCTCCGCCCTAAACTCTAATTTCATTGATTCACAATTCACCCTTCACAATTCTCAATTTATGAAATACGACATCCTTCATCAACCCGACAGCGCGATCGTCAAAATCCAAATGGAGCCTCAAGAGGAACTTATTACTGAAGCGGGTGCCATGGTTGCCATGAGCAGCAATCTCGACGTCAACACGACCCTGCGTAAGGGCAAGGGCGGGGGACTCATGGGAGGACTCAAGCGAATGATCTCGGGCGAATCTTTGTTTCTCAGCGTGTTCCGATCGGGCGCTGAAGCCGGAGAAATCTATCTTGCGCCGAAACTCATGGGCGACATTCTGCCGTACTCCCTCAATGGCGAAGGACTCGTGGTCCAATCTACCGGATATCTAGCCAGCACACCGGGCGTTGATATTGAACTAGGATTTCAAGGATTCAAAGCTCTTTTGAGTGGGGAATCGATTTTTTGGCTAAATGTTAGCGGTTCTGGATTGGTATTATTGAACGCCTTTGGGGGAATTTATGAGATTGATGTGGATGGCGAATATATTGTTGATACCGGACATATTGTTGCGTTTGAAAAAGGGTTAAGTTTTCGCATTAGTAAAGCCAATACGAGTTGGTGGGGAGCTTTCTTTGGCGGAGAAGGCTTTGTTTGTCGATTTGCGGGGAAAGGGAAAGTCTATTGCCAAACGCATAATCCCGGTGCATTTGGCAAAATGGTTGGCGGCCAACTTCCACCTCGCTAAATCATTTCGTTAGATCACTTTGTTAAACAGCCCTTCATTTTATCCCCATTACCATGAAATACAAGTACTCGATCGATCACTCTCCTGCCTACGCCGCCCTTCGCATGAACCTCGCGGCCAACCAAAGCATCACCGTTGAAGCGGGTGCGATGGCGGCGATGGACACGAATATCACCATGAAATCCAAAATGCGCGGTGGGATTCTGAAAAGCGTCGGGCGAATGCTGGGCGGTGAATCTCTGTTTTTGAGTGAATTTACCGCTCAGAATAAATCGGGGGAACTCTTAATTTCACCGGGCGTGCCTGGAGATGTTTGTCATTACAATATTGCCTCGGGCCGATCGCTTTTCTTGCAGTCCAGTGGATTTGTCGCTTGCGATCCGAGCCTTGAACTTGACACCAAATTTCAAGGATTTAAAGGCTTCTTTAGTGGAGAATCGCTTTTCTTGGTGAAGGTGAGCGGCGACGGGGATGTTTGGTTTAGTTCCTATGGTGCGATCGTGGAAATTCCAGTCAATGGATCTTACCTTGTGGATACAGGTTATGTCGTCGCCTTTGAAGATAGTCTGAACTACAACGTAGAATTACTCGGTGGCCTCTCCCGAAAAGGCTTGAAAACTGCTATTTTCGGCGGAGATGGGTTGGTTTGTCGGTTCAGTGGGCAAGGTCGTCTCTGGATTCAAACTCGTCATGTCGGCCCTTTAGTTAACTTTCTCAATGCGTTTCGTCCTATTAAGGGTGATTGATTGCAATCCAGTATTATGCGGCGTAAGTAAGCCCAGTATTGCAAACAATCCAGATAATCAGACCTATTGATCTATTCTTCGTTGGGTTTGGGGCACAGCAAGCCAT
>JAYUJY010000104.1:0-5719 GCA_043764895.1 Synechococcales cyanobacterium
ATAGGTATGAATAATTTTATTTTCCAAACTAGGACTTAAGCTAGATGAACTTTCTAAGAACTTGGTTTGATAGATTCATACCTATTTTCAGCAACGCCCTAGCTGATACAGTGTCAAAACCTCTAGCTGCTATCATTTGCGAGTCTGAACTAAATTCAATACCACTTAGTATTTCTTTTTTGGAGCTGATACTGTTAATCTTCTGACCAGATTCATTCCATAATACAATTCCTTTTTCCGGTCCAACCACGCTAGACGCTAGAATTTTACCGTCTGGACTAAAGCGAAGATTGATAGGAATATGATTTGGGAACTGTCTTTTTTCGTGTCCGTCCAAGCTCCACAGTTTCAATGTACCATCGGTTGCATTGCCTGCAACTGTCCATCCATCGGAACTAAACAAGGCATTATCAGTAGAGAGGATTTGCTGACCACGTTTGTAATCGCCTGGATTGTTTCCACCGGAATCATTCATTTGAGTAGTGAAGTGGCTATCTATATGCCAGATTGAAATTCCATTCCATCCCTCAATTAAAAGCCTACTGTCATCAGACGTAAAACGTAAATTCGTAACTCCAGATTTATTGACAGTTACTATCTTTCTTGGAGGATTAGCTACAATATCCCAAAGTGTAGTGTTACCTACGGATGCAGTTGCTAGGACATTACTCTTAAAATTGAACTTTAAATTCAATGTATTGTCCTGATGAGCGTTAAATGATACAAACTTATTCTGATCCAAATTGTGTAGCTGAACTTCTCTATTTTTTCTCGCGACTGCCACTATCTTGGCATCGGGGCTAAAAGTTGGCTGATATCCCGAAAATTCAGTTACTTTTTGACCGTCTAAGCTCCAAAGTTGTACCGATTCATTATCTCCAGCTATGGCAAGCATTTTCCCGTCAGGACTGTACACTATTTGTGAAATAGTACCGAGCTTTGGACTAATCGACGCAGAAGATTGATTATTGACATTCCAAATTCCAGTAGTTTTGGAGTCACTGATTAATAGTTGTTTTCCGTCAGGAGTAAATGTTAAGTTATTATTTCTCGGCAATAATTTTAAGCGACTAATTTCCTCGCCTTTTAGATTGTATAGACGGGTAACACCATCACGGGCTGCTACTGCGACAATATCATTATAAGAATTAAAGGTAATGTTGGAAAGTTTTGTCCTACCTTCAGCTTCAATTGTTTCACCAATTACGCTAAAAAGCTCTTGACCATTTAAATTCCAGACTTTGATAATGCCATCATAGCTACTAGTTGCGATTTTTTGAGAGTCACTACTAAATACAATTTCGCTAATAGTAGCCTGATGCCCCTTTAGCGTCAAAAGTTCTTTTCCTTCCCAATTATAAACTTTAATAACCGCTTCTTGTTTTTCATAAATATTTCCAGAGCCAGTACTGGTGATAATGATTTTCTCATTATCAGGAGTTACAAAGATTGATGATGTTCTACAGCCTTTATCTAGTGCGATACTTTTTTTATCAGCTAAGTTCAATAGCTTGACGATGCGACAGCTCTCATCATATTTCAACGTAACAACTTTTTGAGCATCTTTACTTAACAAAAATTTGTCAACTTCATTCGACATTTCAGTGATTTCCTTCCCAGAAAGATCCCAGATTTTAAATGTTATTGTAGATGATTTTTGCCTGATACCAGACGAATAGGTTGCTGCTATGAATTTTCCATTTTCAGAGAATGATAAACTATCATTCTCTAGCTCTAATCCATTAATCGATACTTTAGCGATTTCTGTTCCTGACAGGTTGAAGATGCGAATGTTTTCTCCTTTTTCATAGGTCGCAAATGTTTCCTTCGCTTTATCAAAGATTATCCCTCGTCCTGGCAAACCTTGACTTTGAAGATTAGAAAAGTCCTGTCCCGATGTTGGCAATCGCCAAATAACAGTTTTCGGAGTCTCTTTAAAACTTGCTACTAATATTTCACCGTTATGGCTAAACTGAACACGTTCGATCGGATCGCTCGCTGATACAGACTCAGGCATTTTCAAAGTTCCAAGCTCATCACCCTGTAAGTTGTATGCTTTAAGTACATTATGTTGTCGGTCGATCGTCACCATAAGCTTGCCTGATGGATGTAGCTTCGGCATTTCTCCCTGAACACGAATATCTTTAACTTGGTCTAAGATTGTTTGAAGAGTATAAATAGGGGTTACAGTCGGGTATTTCTCTAAGGGTCTACCATCTTTCACCACTGACCTCAATTCAGAGGCTGCACGAACTGCACTGAGCAATCCTTCCGTTTGGCTTTCCTGAAACTGGGCTAAAGCATCTCTGCTCTCCCGCTCTAACCGAGTACCAATCTCAGCTTCATCTTTTAAATGAGACGCTTGTTGTGCCTGATTTCCAAAGTATATAGAAAGACCTCCTGCTACAATTGCACCTCCTACTGTTAGGCTTAATATTTTTATTCCTCTACGAATTGTCTGGTCAGCTTTCTCTTTTGCCTCACGGTTTAATTTATCTCGTTCAAGACTGGCATTTTCCGCTAAACGACTCTGATTAATGAAATTCCGATGCGCCTCGGTCGGTTCTGGATCTCGATATTTCTGCCCACTGTCCTTTCTTTGAATCTTTGATTTCTCTTCTCCCAGTTTCAGCCAAACCTCAGCTTTGGATAATGACTCTCCACGAATTAGATCACTATCCTTTCGCCCTTCGCGAATCCAAGCACGTGCATTTTCTAGCAACTTCGTGTGCAGCTTGACATAATCTAAGTCTTTTTCAGCCGTATTTATCAACTCAGAAAACCCGGATTCAAAATCTCGATCGCAAATCTCCAACCAATTACGCTCCATTAGCTCCCGATGCGCTGGGATTTCCTTATCCAGCCAGTTTTCCACTCGCTCACTCGGCTGAAAACGATCGCGCCATACGATCGGGATAATCCTCTTCCCCTGTCTCACCGCATATTCAATTTCCCGCCGACAATACTCCTCCGCCTCAGCAGCCTTCTTAATCGAAGTCGGCGAAACCACAAACACAAAGGCATTCGCCCCATCAATTCCCTGCTCAATCTTCCGCCAAAATTTCTCACCCTTCTCAATATCAAACTTATCGAGCCAAGCATTCCGCCCACTCGCTTTAACCTCAGCATGGAGCCGTTCAACAAAGGCACGATCGTCTCTCGAATACGAAATGAAGAGGTCACTCATAATCCTAGAACTAGGAAATCTAAAGCGGGGCAACTACCATATTCATCCCTCCCCATAGAAAATCCTGACATTTTCTAAAATTTCACCAAAAATTTATAGACTGTATCCTGAACGACTCGACAACCGCCGTTCACACAGAAGTCCTGCCGTCTTCCTGAGCTGTCATCATGACAAGCCACTGACGCACGATCGAACCTCCCATGACGAACCGTTGGCAACGCCTCCCGGAACGGGAATCGCTCTTCTCGGGGAGGTGTACGATCGTCACAAACCCGAATTTCGGGGGGAAATGCGATCGATGCCACTGAATCCGGCACTCATACCTGCAACTGAGTAACGATGTCGATGAGAGTCCGATCGCGTAAAATAGAAGCCACACCCACCGGAGAACCCAAAACCACTCCAATCCCAACTATGCAAATCATCTGGACCAAACACGCCGAGGAGCGACAACAACAATGGGAACAAAAACTAGACATCACCTGCGAAGAAATCGAAGCCATCCTAACGAACCCCCAAAAAATCATCACCGAAGATAATGCCCTCATCGCCCAATCCATGCGAGGCAACGGTCTCTTAAGAATCGTTTTCGCCGACCTCGGCGACACCCAAAAAATCATCACACTCTATTGGACCAACCAAATCAGCCGCTACTGGCAGGAGTAACCCTATGAAAGTCAAATACGATGCCGAATCCGATATCCTTATGTTCATCATGCTCGATCAGCCCCCCAGCAACGCCATTTCCGAACCGGGCGGCGTCATTGTCAGCTACAACGACAACAACGAACCCATCAGCATCGAATTCCTCAATGCCTCAAAACGGCAACTCTTTAATCCCACAGAGATGAGCTTAACAATTTCAACCTAAAATTCAGGAAAATATGCCAATTCGTTACGATCGCCGCCCACACAGAAGCCGCCACCGTCTGTCTAAGCCGTCATCATGACAAGCCACTGACGCACGATCGCACCTCCCATGACGAATCGTTGGCAACGCCTCCCGGAACGGGAATCGCCTTTCTCTGGGAGGTGTACGATCGCCCCAAACCTGAATGGCATGGGCAAATGCGATCGGTTATCGGAAGAGATCTGCTAAATTCCGTCGTCCATTCACAACCCAGAGAATTTCGATCGTCAACGAATTCGTCTACCGATCGAACATCCATCCACTCACCCTTGACGCAACACCCGCATGAGCCATTGGCTAATTTCTGTATCATCTTCCGCCTGATTGCGTCGGAGCGCCTCTTCAATGATGCTCATTGGTAATCCCGGCAGCACCTGCGATAGTTGAATCTGACGACTCCCCAACTCCGACATTCCAAAGGCCAAAATTGTCATTCCTAACACATCTACAATCCAATATTCTCGAACATTCAACCGCTCATACAGCAAACGTTTGCGCCCTAAGTCATCATTCAGACTTGTGGATGCCACTTCGATCATTAAAGTGGGAACTCCGTAAATATCCATATCTCCAACCGCAGTGGTTTTAGGCGGCATAGGATTGGGTATATCATCACCAATATAGTAAGCCATGTCAGGCTGACACTCCTTTTCACCTTCTCTATTGAAACTAGTATTCGTAAAGCTTTTAATCCGGAGATTATTGACAATGGCGTACAGACTTACGACCTGAGAAATTAAACTATTATCCTGACCATGACCTAACCCAACGATCATCGTTTCAATCCTCATTAATCCTGAATCGTAGTAGCAGCGTGTTTTGTCTAACTCTGAATGTTTAGAGGCAACCAGAAACTCTTCCCAAGTCGCTTTCACCCAGGTATCCGTTACCAGTGTCGATCGATCGTCCGTCAGCATAGTCACCATGGGCGGCTCACCTGTATAAATTACAAATCCTGACTTAACTTAAGTAGACTCAGAGCATTCTTAACCCAACTTAATCTCTACCCTTCTTCGAGATATCTCGCCAAATCTTTCGTCCGCTGCTGGGTCAGCCGATCGACACATCCCGCATAGGCCATCGGAGCCATCGTCCCCCCTTCATACCGCCCTGCCGACACCGCACATTCCGCATCTCGAAACTTCATCCAAGCCAATTGCGCCGTCACCAATCGATCGTCTTGGGAAGTGCCTTTGTATTTGGCTCGAACCTGACGATACATCTGATTAAGTTCACGATCGGATGACTTTGCCGCCCGTCCCGCACACATCGTCATCTCCACTTGAGTCTGTGGATCCTTGCAGTTTGGCTCGGTTTCCGCAAGAGTGGGTAAAGTTAAGAACCCGAGAGAAAAACCAGCAAAGAGCAGCGCGATCGAAGACTTGGCGTTCATATTAATCCTCATACTCATTACTAGGAAAATCACTACCCTTCTTATTGTAGTTCTTTGCCCGACATCAAGGCTCTATCGTGCGACCGATGAACGATCGCCGTTCCAGGGCGCTGACGGATGAGCAGGAGGGGCGATCGCGCTACAATGAGTGCAGTACTCATCTATCCTAACGGGGTCTTATGCTGGAAGTGACTCAAAACCAGACACCGCTTAAGTATGAAGTGGAGGT
>JAYUJY010000105.1:0-1592 GCA_043764895.1 Synechococcales cyanobacterium
TGGTCAAAATTGTAACCGCCAATCCAAGCAAGAAATGCAAAGAACATCATGCTGACGATAAATATGATAATGGATTTCATGATTCAGATGTATTTAGCAAAGTTCTTCACCGCGTCTCTTACCTTTTCGAGTTCCGCTTGCGCCGTCGATCCGTTCCGCGAAAGGGAATCTTTGAGTTGACGGTCCAAGGATGCATTCCGAAAAGTCAGCGACTGCACTTTTTCAAGAACATTTTGGGGTGAGATTTGAGGGGGCCATATTTTCAGTGCCTCTGCTACTTGTCGCGTGAAATTGGCGTATGCTGCATTTTTCACTTTTTCGAGTTCCGCTTGCGCCGTCGATCCGTTCCGCAAAAGGGAATCTTTGATTTGAATGTTCAAGGATGCGTTCTGAAAAGTCATCGACTGCACTTTTTGCACAACCTCTTGAAACGAGATCCGATAAACCCCCATACCGAGTGCCTCTGCTACTTGTCGCGTAAAATCGGCGTAAGACGCAAGATCATTTGTCACATTAATCACCCTATCGGTCAAGCGACGGGCAACAGCTTCTTTATCACACAGTTGCGTGTTGAGTTTGGTGATTCTTTTGAAAAGTTCACTATTTTCAGCTTGTGTAACCTCTTTAAGAATCCGCGCCTCTTCAAGACGAGTTTTCAGGTCGACGTTCTCCACTTCAGCGATCACCGCTGAGTTACGTTTGTCTCGCTCGGAATCAATAATCTCACGCTGCGCTTCCGTGATTGATCCTTGATTTTTTTGCTTCGTCTCAGTGGGGATCGGGCGACGAACCCTTAACCATTCGCCCTCAATCGAAAGAAACTCATCGTCCTCTTGTATGACTTCTCCCACTTCCACGTCACGATATTGCTTCGTCTCGGCGGGAATTGGACGACGGTAACTTGAATCGGACAGGGATTTCCTGCCTACATTTCGACTTGGGACCCATCCATCAATGCAACTGTTAAATTCATCCCCTATTTGGAGGATGTCTTCTTTAGTCAGTCTTCGGTATTGCTTCGTCTCGGCGGGAATAGGGCGACGGTAACGTCCGCTGTTGGTCGCGTCTCCCCCCACACAGGAAGTTAATTTCCAACATTCTGGGTCAAAGCTAATTTTAAACTCATCACCCTCTTGGAGGATGTCTCCTTTTGTTAGTGTTTTATATTGTGTTGTCATCTATTTACGTTATTTGAGGTGGTCAATTTTATTTTGGATCAGTCATGGCTGTGAAGGAAGTGACGGTGGTCGAACCCGGTGCATTTCACGCCGACGGCTTTCAATGGTTTACGAATCGCAGAGTCGTGAGCAATAGGCGACGGGGGAACCGGGAGATTCCGGAACCGATCTTTTACCGCAGTATTCACCGCGCTGAGAGCCGGGTTGCGTCGTAGCTCGAAAGCAGCGACAGCAGCTTTCACTTTGTCGAGATCAGGCTGACTCACAGCAGCGGCAGTTCAGGGTTAGTTTTCATGTCCAGTTTGGCTCGGTATTTAAGACCCAGATACTGAGTCATGATTACGCGAATCGTGTCGGATAAGCTGCGGTGATCGTCTCTCGACTTCGATAGAAGCAAGTCTCGGACTTCGTCGG
>JAYUJY010000106.1:0-28159 GCA_043764895.1 Synechococcales cyanobacterium
CCATGCCCCTACAGATCCGGGTTCCAGAGACTGTAGGGGCATGGCTTGCCGTGCCCCAAACCCAACGAAGAATGGATCAATATGTCTGACTGTTTGGATTGTTTGCAATACAGGTCTTATTTACGCCGTGCAGTACTAGGTTGGCCTAAAACTCTTCCTCAATAGCCTCATCCATCTCCTGTTCAATCTCGGACAACCGATCGTCCCTTAACGTGCCTTCAATGGTGTCTGGAATTTCTCCTTCTTCCGGCACGACACTTTCTTCTTCTTCTTCTTCTATAAACTCTGATTCCATCGCTGCTGCTGCCTTCGTTGCTCGCCCGAACGGGTCAGCAATGCCATCTTGGACCATCTGATTGAGCTGAAAATACTGTCGAAATTTCTCTGTTACTTGGAGCCAGTACGATCGCCCATCGGACCTGCGCCGCTTCCGCACAAAACCCTGTTCGACTAGCTCCTGCACCTGATGGTAAGCCGTCGATCCCCGTAGATTAATCAACTCCGTCTGGATAATTGGACCCTTCATCGCAATCACCGCCAGCGTTCGCAGCGCCCCCACGCCAATATCCGCTGGGATAATCTGCTGCACCATCCCCTGATATTCCAACCGCAACTGCAAACAATAGCCATCCGACGTTTCCGCTACCTCCATCGCCGTCTCTCGATGGGAAAAATCCGACATCAACTCTAACAATCCTTCTTCCGCTTCATCGCGTTCGCAGTGCGCCAACTCCGCCAACTCCGTTAAGGTCAACGGCTGGGCTTTAAGGTAAAGGATAGATTCTATCGTGCAAGAAAGGCGAGACATGGCTGAAGGGTTCGGTGGGACGCAGATTTGTAGCAAAAAACACAATGAATTAGGCTGTTATTTTAGACCGCAATGGTCCGATCGCAACATTTCCAACCCGATCCCATCCCAACCTGCGCATTTCATACTAAAAACCCCCTTCTCCAAAAAATAGGAAAAGAGGGTTTCTCATTCATTCTAAAACTGGGAAATTCTTCCTAGCCTTTAGCAGCAAAAAAGCTGATGTGATAGATGTTCGCTTTCCAAGGATGGACTTGCACTTCTTGAATTTTTGCGCCCGTCACATAGCTCATTTCGGGAACCTTCAATTCAACTGTAGCTCCCCGGCCCGCATCCCGGACCAAGAACTCAGCCGCCTTTGCATCCACGGTGAGATGGACCGAAGCCGCACCATCATGGCCATACATCGTGGCTGGAATTTTACCGTCGCGACGCAGTGCTTTTGCTTTGCTGCCTTCAACGCGTTTGGTCGCTTCAATTGAAAATTGTAATGCCATAATCCTTGCCTACTCTTTGATGTCTTCAGTAACTAGTTTTAGGTTGTCAAGTGCGGTGCGCCATTCTCATACAGCAACGCTCGCTTCGGTCCATGAATGGGATCCTCCACGATGATGGTCTGATCTCGGCCCGCTCCCAAAGAAACGATCGCGATCGGCACAGCCATCAATTCTGCCAGAAACTTGAGATAGTCAAGCGCTTGCTTCGGTAAATCGTCCAAAGTGCGGCACTCTTCCGTCGACGTTTTCCAGCCGGGACGAGACTCATAAATCGGCACACAGCGACCAAATGCCTTCGCATTCGTCGGGAAATCGTCGCAGCGTTTGCCATCGATTTCGTAGGCCACACAGACTTTGATTTCGTCGAGCGTGTCCAAGACATCCAGCTTCGTAATGGCAAGACAGTCCAGACCATTAATCCGCACTGCATAGCGACCAATCACCGCATCAAACCAGCCACAGCGACGTTGACGACCTGTCGTTGTGCCAAATTCAGCACCTCGATCGCATAATAGCTTGCCCACATCCCCGTCTAATTCGGTCGGAAATGGACCTTCCCCTACGCGGGTCGTGTAAGCCTTCGCGACACCAATCACCCGATCGATAATCGTTGGACCGACTCCCGCTCCCACACAAGCCCCGCCCGAAACCGGGTTAGACGAGGTGACATAGGGATACGTCCCATGATCGAGGTCGAGCAACGTGCCCTGTGCGCCTTCAAACAAGACATTGCGTTTCTTCTGGATAGCTTGCGCAATCCTCAAAGAGCTATCGACGACGTGAGGACGCAACCTGTCGGCATACTGCACGTATTCCGCAATGACTTCTTCTGGATCCAATGGCGGTAGATTGTAGAGTTTCTCCAAGATCAAATTTTTGTTCGCTACAGCAAACCGAACCTGATCCCCAAAAGACTCCGTATCCATCATGTCCAACACTCGAATGCCCGATCGTTCGGATTTATCGGCGTACGTTGGACCGATTCCGCGTCCGGTGGTGCCAAGCTTCTGGCTCCCACGACTTTCTTCGACTGCCACATCTAGAAGTCGGTGATAGGGCATGGTGACATGCGCCGTCTCCGAAATCATTAGATTGTTAGTACTGACGCCGAGTTTGGCCAGTTGGTCCAACTCTTGAATCAGCACTTTGGGATCAATCACCGTTCCACTGCCAATAATGCAATCCGTCTCTGGGTATAGGATACCCGACGGAATGAGATGCAATTTGAAGGTCTGATCCTTGACCACGACGGTGTGCCCAGCGTTCACTCCACCCTGGTAGCGGACCACAACGTCTGCTGAGTTACTCAACAGATCGGTGATCTTACCTTTTCCTTCATCGCCCCACTGGGCACCAATCACTACTACGTTAGCCAAGGGTCTTCAAAAACAATAATAAAGTTTTCAACAGCCTTCAATTATCAACAGGAAGTGGATCAGGTGTCAAATTATTTTTTGAAATCGGGTTTTGGCCAACCTGATTTTGTGAGATCACTGATTTTGTGAGGTCTAGATCAGGCAACAATTTTGCGTGGCCTAATTTTGTGAGACATTATAGGGTCAACGAAACCCCTACCCCTAGAATTATCGGCTAGCTCCTATGGATAACTTCCTCCCGATCGCGTATTTCCAAAACCAGTTCGTGCCTTTCAAAGACGCCAATGTTTCGATCGCGACCCACGCTTTGCACTATGGCACGGGAGCCTTTGGCGGATTGCGGGGTATCCCGGATCCGGCGAACCCGAATCAAATTTTGCTCTTCCGGCTCAACAGACATGCGGCTCGTTTGAGTACCAGTGCGCGATTGTTGAATTTTGATCTTCCGGCAGATAAAATCCAAGCGACAATCACTGAGTTTGTCAAGAAAAATAAACCCACGACCTCGTTTTATATTCGGCCTTTTGTCTACACGTCCGGCCTGGGAATCGCGCCTCGCCTGCACAATGTTGAAAAAGATTTCTTTGTCTACGGGATTGAGCTGGGCGATTATCTGTCTCCCGATGGGGTGAGCTGCCGCATTAGCTCTTGGTGTCGTCAGGAGGACCGCAGTTTGCCGCTGAGAGGGAAAATTAGTGGGGCTTACATTACGTCGTCTTTGGCGAAGACTGAAGCCGTGGAGTCGGGGTTTGATGAGGCGATTTTGCTGAATTCTAGCGGCAAGGTGAGTGAAGCGTCGGGGATGAATATTTTTATTGTGCGGAATGGCACGCTGATTGCACCGGGATTTGACCAAGATATTCTCGAAGGAATCACCCGCGATAGTATTTTGACGATCGCCCGTGATTTGGGGATTCCGATTGTTGAGCGCCCGGTGGATAAGTCGGAATTATTTATCGCCGATGAGGTGTTCTTAAGCGGGACCGCTGCGAAGATTACGCCTGTGAAGAAGATTGAGATGTATGAATTGGGGCGCGATCGACCGATTACCGACAAGCTGCGGGAGAAGGTGACGGCAATCACAGAGAACCGAGATGCGAAATATGCGGATTGGGTCTTTAAAGTGCCGTTGGATTAAATTTGGATGAGTCAAAGTTAGCCCGCGATCGATCTTGAATTCACCTGCGGGCTTTTTTAGGCGTTGATTCTCCAATAGTATGAGATAACTGACGGGATATAGAGTACGGTTCTACTACGATGACGGTTTCAAGAACGGTTTGCTTAGGTTTTTTGGCGGTGATTTTGGTGGGAGCTGTCGGACTGACGCTTCCGGTTTCGATCGCTCCTGGCACGGGATATGACTTGCCGAGGTTGTTTCATATTGCGCTGTTTAGTTCAACTTCGGCGGTCTGTGTGACGGGTCTGTCGGTGGTGGATGTGGGTAAGCATTTCACCGTCGTTGGACAAGTGATTCTGGCCTTGCTGGCGCAGATTGGGGGATTGGGATACATGACGGCGACGACGGTGCTGCTGTTGGTCCTGCGAAAACGCCTGAATTTGCGCGATAAGATTGCGATTCAGCAGTCTCTTGATGCTACGGGGTTGTCTGGTTTGCCGGGATTGGTGAAGTCGATTATTGCGACGACTTTGGTGTTTGAATCGTTGGGGGCATTGCTGATGTTCCCAACTTTTGCAAATGCGGCGATGTTACCCAAATACGAGTTGCTGCCCACGTTTATTCAACAGGGTCCTTACACGCCCTTGAAAGCATTGTGGCTCTCGATCTTTTACAGCGTGAGTGCTTTTAATAATGCGGGCTTTGGCCTTTTTGCGGACAATGTGATGAGCTATGTGACGAGTACGCCTGTGAGTTTGACGATCGCCTTTTTAATTATTTTTGGGGGTATTGGTTATCAGTTCATTATGGAAGCCTATTTGGCACTGCGATCGAAGCTGGCGGGAAGTCAGCAGCGGCGGATGTTTTCATTGAACTTTAAGCTGGTGCTCATAACGACCACTTTTTTATTAGTGGCGGGGACGATCGGATTTCTGATGACCGAATCCCGCAACCCCATCACCTTAGGTGCCCTCGGTCCTGGCGATCGGGTCATGGCGGCCTTTTTTCAATCGGTCACGCCTCGTACCGCCGGGTTCAATAGCATCGATATCAATAAGATGACGGTTACAGGTCATGTGATTACGATTGCTTTAATGTTCATTGGAGCGAGTCCTGGCGGAACAGGCGGCGGGATTAAAACGACAACGTTTAGTGTGTTGACCAGTTGCACGGTGGCCGTATTGCGAGGGAAAGAAGAGGTGCTGTGTTTTCAGCGACAAATTCCGATCGCGTTGATTTTGAAGGCGATCGCGGTGGTTTTGGGGTCGGCCATAACGGTGGCGATTTCGACCACTTGTTTGACCCTGACGGACCCGACGCAAGATTTTCTTGGGTTGTTGTATGAGGCGGTGTCTGCCTTTGCGACGGTGGGGCTATCTGCGATTGGCACGTCTAATCTCAGCTTGCCGGGACAGATGGTGCTCATCCCAACCATGTACGTTGGCCGGGTGGGTGTGCTGCTGCTCATGGGGGCACTCTTGGGAGATCCTAAGCCGACGTTTGTAAAGTACCCGGAGGAGAACTTGTTGGTGGGTTGATGAATTGATTGAGTTAGCATTTAGAGTCATTACTTCTTTGGGTATTGTGTTATGGATTTGTCGTCATTTGGGTTCTTTTCGTCATTACGATCGGAGCGCCATCAGCGAAGCTTCGCGGTTATTGGTCTTGGGCGATTTGGGCGGGCGGTCTGTTTGACGTTGACGAGGCAGGGCTATGACGTATTGGCGGTGGATTCGGATGAGTCGAAGGTGTCCCAGGCATTGCTCGATCGCGTTGTGGCCCATGCAATTGTCGTCGATTCAACCCAGCCTGCGGCGTTGAAAGAAGCGGGTATTTTAGAGCAGGAAACGGTGATTATTGCGATCGGCAACTTCATTCAAGAAAGTATCATCACGACTTTGAATGTCAAAGAAGGGGGCGTGCCTAATGTTGTGGCGAAAGCCTCTTCTGAAATTCATGAAACGCTTCTTCGCAAAGTGGGTGCGGATCATGTGGTGTTTCCAGAACACGAAGCGGGCTGTAATCTCGCGTTATCTTTGACTAAACCTGCCATTCTCGATCGCTTGGATCTAGATGCTGACAACAGTATTGTAGAAATTATTGTCCCCGAGAAGTTCAACGGTAAAACCATTGCTGAACTTCAACTGCGATCGCGCTATGGTCTGAACTTACTCGCCTACGGTCAAGACGGAAAATTCATCGTTAATCCAGAACCTAATACAGCCTTGAAGAAAGGGAATGCGATCGTGGTTATTGGGACAAATAAAGACATCGATCGGTTGACGATTTAGGTGTAGCGAATTAGGAAAGCGATGATCGAGGAAGGGTTGCGTTGTTGTTGTAATCCAATTTTTGGTAGTGCCCTTTTATAAAGGACGGAGAAAAAATTATTCTTCATCCTGTACGTAATGGCAATTCAAACCTTCAGCGTCATCATCCATAAAATTGAATCCTTAGCCCTCAGGAACCCGATCGCAGCGAATTTCTAACTGAAACCCATCGGGATCGTAGAAGTAGATTCCGCGTCCAGTAGGCCGAGTGACAGGACCATGATCGATCGGAACGTCGTGGGCCTGTAAAACTTCAACCGCTCGATCGAACGCATCTGGCGAGATGTCAAAGGCGAAATGATTGGCACGGGTAAATTGTTGGCGTGGATCAGGATGGGGCGGAAAGAGATCCGGTTCGCTAAAAAGATCGAAAACAATGCCGTCCGGGGTTTTGAAATTCGTCACCTTCCCCGTGGCCACGAGTTTTGTTAAGGTGCTGGGGATTTCGGCCCCTTGAAGCCGATGTAAACCCAAGACCTCACCGTAGAAGTGACAGGATGCAGCCATGTCTTTGACGTTGAGGGCGATGTGATGGACCGATCGCAGCGTTCCAATGGGGATTCCGGTGCTGAGATCGATCGAATTGGAGGGATGCTGGGAGGTCGGTTGAGTCATCGCGTCTTCCTAAAATGTACAACTTTACCCGAGGTAGCCTTTACACTAGGGAAGACAACTGGTTCACCCTCCCTTGCATAATGTTAACCCAAACGCCGCCGACCGCATCCCGCACCGACTGGCAACCCATCGCCGATCGCTTTGCGGCAGTCATCGGTGAAAAATCGGTGGTCCGCCGCCGCGAAGAACTGCTGGTCTATGAATGTGATGGATTGACGAGCTACCGTCAGCGTCCTGCACTCGTCGTCCTCCCGCATACCACGGAAGAGGTGATGGCCATTGTGGCGATTTGTCATGAACTGAGTATCCCATTTGTGGCGCGCGGTTCGGGTACAGGGCTATCGGGGGGCGCATTGCCTATAGAAGACTGCGTGCTGATCACCACGGCCTTGATGCGGCAAATCATCGACATTGACTACGAGAACCAGCGGGTTCGGGTTCAACCGGGCGTGATTAATAATTGGGTGACGCAAGCGGTGAGCGGTGAAGGCTTTTACTACGCGCCCGATCCCTCAAGCCAAATCATTTGTTCGATCGGTGGTAACGTGGCCGAAAACTCGGGCGGGGTGCATTGTCTCAAGTATGGCGTGACAACAAATCATGTGCTGGGCCTGACGATCGTGACGCCTACGGGAGAGGTTCTTGAAATTGGGGGCGAAGTGCCGGAGATGCCGGGATACGATTTGACTGGGATTTTTGTTGGGTCGGAAGGGACGTTGGGGATTGCGACTGAAATCACGTTGCGAATTTTGAAGTCTTCTGAATCCATTCAGGTTCTTCTAGCCGACTTCATGAGTGTGGAATCCGCTGGAAAAACCGTTGCTGATATCATTGCTGCTGGCATTATGCCCGGTGGCATTGAAATGATGGATAACTTTAGTATCAATGCCGTCGAAGATGTGGTCCAAACCAACTGCTATCCCCGTGATGCCGTTGCTATTTTGCTGATTGAAGTGGATGGTCTAGAAGTCGAAGCCGAAGCCTCCGCCCAGCGCATTGTCGAAATCTGTAAACAAAACGGTGCCCGAAACGTCACGATTGCCACCGACGAAGACGACAGGCTGACCCTCTGGAAAGGCCGAAAAGCCGCCTTTGCAGCCATGGGTAAAATCAGCCCAGATTACTATGTCCAAGACGGCGTGATTCCGAGAACTCAGTTGGAGCATGTCCTAGGAGAAATCGATCGCTTGGGCACCCACTTTGGCTACAACGTCGCGAATGTATTTCATGCAGGCGATGGCAATTTGCACCCGTTAATTTTGTATAACAATGCGATTCCAGGCGAACTCGAAAAAGTTGAAGAACTCGGCGGCGAAATTCTTAAGCTATGTGTCCGAGTGGGCGGAAGTATTTCCGGTGAACATGGGATTGGGGCCGAAAAACGATGCTATATGCCTGAGATGTTTACGCCTGCTGACATTGAAACCATGCTGTATGTGCGACAGGCGATCGATCCTAAAGGCATCGCAAATCCTACGAAGCTGTTTCCCACTCCAAAGACCTGTGGCGAAGCAGGAAAAGGGTACACCATGCAGGATGTTCGAGGCGTCGATCGTTTTTAGGGATCAGCGTGAAAATAAAGTCCCTATTGAAGAGGCCCCCTAGCCCCCAATTCTGGGGGAACATGAATTTCCGAAGCCCCCAGAATTGGGGGTTGGGGGCCTCTTCAATAGGGTCAAAAACCCTAAGCCTGACCCGCTCCGCCAAACCAATCCACCCGTCGGGTCAGGAACATCACGATCGCCAGGAAGATAAATAACCCCACCGATCCAATTAGCAACGAATAGTTCTGGCTCGCCAGCACCACGTAGAGATAGCTATACAGCGCGACCTGCATCACCCCGACGATTCCACCCCGTCGTTTGGCGCGCAAAATCGACATGGTATAGCTAGTAATCAAAATAACCACCGACAGACTCGCAATCACGTAAGCCTGATGAAATCCCATGTGTTCTGAGAGCGCTAGCTGCAAAAGATAAAATAAACACATCGCAACGCCGATCATCAGATATTGCAATGGATGAACGCGTAATTTCACCATCACCTCAAATAACCACAACACTGCAAAGGTCAGTACAATGAACAAAAAATTATACTTAATACTTCGCTCTGCCATGTGGTAGTTATCCACGGGCGCGAATAAATCAACACCAAATCGCGATTGATAAATCACCGTATCTGCGATCGGAGTTTCGCTGTTCCACTGCTGCGGAAAATTACGTCCGAGGAATGGAATCTGCCACTTCGCCTCAAAGCCAGTGTCGCTAATCTTTGAAGTCTCCGGAAGCCATCCCCCCTGGAAGCTTGGATTAGGCCAGTTGGACGTCAGCGACACTTGCGTCAGTTTGCCTAAGGGCACAAAGCCGATTCGTTCACTCCCGTGAAATTCAATGGGAATCGAGAACGGATAGCCCTTTTTCTCTTCAATATTTTTGAGCAATCGAACATGAATACCAGCAGTACTAGAAACCGAAGACGATCGGACATCCCGCCGCTGCTCAGCACTAGCTAGCGCAGACTCGGATGGCATCGGCATCGCGTTACTGCCTGTTTCATACTTCCCGAGTCCTGGACTAAATGGGATCGTAATCTTGTTCCAGGTTAGTTTCACTTGCGTGCTAATGGCTCGGGTATCCGCAATCTGAACCACGAGTTCCGATCGATCCCACAGGACATCTTCCGGTTTGATCCCCCAAGACGTAAAATCCAGCGCCTCAAACTTTCCCTTCAGTTCCAATTTTCCGGTATAAACTGGGACTTGAAACAGCCCACGATAGCGGGTTTCGGTGTCCATTTTGCCGATAATTTGCAAATCGTCCGGTAGGAATGTCGCAAATTTTTGTTCGCTCTTTGGCTTCTCTGCGGTACCCGATCGCTTGACGTAAGGAACGATTAGACGAGGACCAACGATCGTTTGTTCGCGTCCCCATTTACTGGTGACATCTTCAATAGCGCTTTGTCGAATGGCCTGCCGTTCACTAATCACACCGAACAACATCAGCGTGGGAATCTGAAGAATCAGAACCATCAATCCAATCACCAAAAGACGCGCAAACTGAGAATTCACGACCTTCTCAAGGGGCGTCGGAGGAGCAGTAGACATAATCAAGACGTCCTAGAATCTATATTTATTGTGACTTCACACGATCGAGGATAGATTACGGGAACTCCCACTTATGCAAAGCCTTTCGTTGGACATGACTAGAAGTCTGCGGCGTAAATAAGCCAGGTATTCAAAGCCTCTTCGTTAGGTTTGGGGCACGGCGTGCCATGCCCAAAGCGCAACGAAGAATAGATCAATTACGTCTGATAATTTGGATTGATGGCAATACTAGCCTTACTTACGCCGCATAGTACTAGAAGATTAAGACTGGCTTTAGAGAATGATAGAATAAAGGAATGTAATTTATCTCCCGACGATCGGTGGAGGTTTTATGACTGTTATTGCCGCTATTGAGTCGATTGCCCTTGAGCCATGGCTACTGGATGTTAGCGATGTCAAGTTGATGGTGACTCCAGAGCATTTCGATCGGCTCTGCATTCAGAATCCGGATTTACGCCTTGAGTTAACAAAAGATGGCGAGTTGATTGTTATGCCTCCAACAGGTGGTGAAAGTGGGAAAAGAAATTCAACCTTAGCAACTGAGGTTAGCATTTGGAATCGACAATCTAATCTGGGCGAAGTCTTTGATTCATCCACGGGCTATGACTTCATATCGATCGGCGGTGGGAAGATGTCTCCAGATGTGTCTTGGATTGAAACGTCACGACTCATCGGCGTGGACATCGTTGGATTTATTCCGATCGCGCCTGATTTTGTGATTGAGTTGCGATCGGCGACGGACAATTTAAAACCGTTACAGGAAAAGATGCAGGAATATCGACGGCTAGAGGTGAAGTTGGGGTTGTTAATTAATCCGAAGAATCAGCAAGTTGAGATATATCGTCTTGGGCAAGATCCGGTGATATTGGATGGGCCAAGTGCGATCGATTGTGGTGAGGTGATGCCCGGTTTTGTTTTGAGTATGAGCCGGATTTGGTAATCGTTTTTGGTGCGTAGGATATTAAGGGTAGCGATCGCATACACTAGCAATCGCACACATGAGGAACGGCGATCGGGTGTTTTGGGAAAACGATCGCTTCAGTGTCAGTCTAACGTTCCTAATGAGGTAGTGCCATTACGTACAGAATTAAGAATAATAGGCTAGCCCTAGAAGCTTTGCTACAGACATCTACCTATCAAACGCTATTTTTCTCTGTTCTTTATAAAAGGGCACTATCGACGATTATTTGTCACAGTGGAATTATACAGCGGTGCCATAGCTATTGTAATTCTGGAAGTTATCTAATCCTCATTCCTAAGGGGAATGAACTCGATCGGGTTTTGCAATGGTTGCGAAGATTAAGCGGATGGTTTGGATATCCCGGTATGATACATAGAGTCCTCGTTCATACTTTCCCATGCTGTATTCGCAATTTCAAGCCCTCTCCCGTCAACGGGTCAGTGATGGTGCTACTGTCCCAGTCTCTTCTGGCGTGACAAAACGCGTGCTGGTGCTGGTATGGTCGCAGTTGGGAGACTTTGACAGTGTGGAATATGCGATTTGGCTGCAACGGGAAGCCGAATGGTTGTCGAAACAGGATTTAGACATTCGAGCGATCGCTATTGGGAATTTAGAATCCGGCAAAAAGTTCTGTGACTACACTGGGTTTCCGGAATCACAGTTGTTTCTCGACCCAACCGCAGAACTGCATCAAGAATTAGGGTTGTATCCCGGCCTAAAGATCAAAGTTCCTGGCGTATCTGAAACCGGAAATGCCTGGGTCAATTTATTTTTAATGTGTGCCGGAATCGGAAGTCCTGGAACGCTAAAGGAAGTCTTCCGGGGATACCTGGGCGATCGATCGGCCCCACAGCTTATTGCAGCCGATGAAGTGGTTCAAGCAACGCCGTTGCCTGCGCTAAAGGGATCGTTTTTTGATTTGGCAGGCGGCAACGGATTCCAACGTCCCTTTGAACTTGCGACCGTGCGGTTGAAAAATATGAGCGAAGTGCTAGGCCATTGGAAAACCTACGTCCCGGACGCGAGATACATGACGCAAAGAGGTGGGACGTTTGTGTTTGATGCCGATCGGACGTTAGTTTACGAACATCGCGATCGAGGCATCTTAGGCTTTGCGGAAAACATGAGTCGTCCGCTCTCATTTTTGGAGTCGTTCTGAAGATCGATCGAGATACCATCCAAATTATCTTTTCTATAAAATGCCTCTGCAAAACATCGAAAATACGGACTACGACAATCCCTGGAAATCGTTTATTGAACTGTATTTCAGGGACTTTTTAAGAATTTTCTTCCCAGGAATTGAAGCCGACATTGATTGGTCAAAACCCATTCGATTTCTCGATAAAGAACTGCAAAAAATTGTCCGAGATGGCGAAATTCCAAAACGCTATGCGGATAAATTAGTCGAAGTCTATCGGTTGAATGGTGATAAAACATTGGTGATTTGTCATATCGAAGTGCAAAGCCAAGAAGAGGGTAATTTTGTAGTCCGAATGTATAGCTACAATTATCGGCTACGCGATCGATACAATTGTCCTGTGGTCAGTTTAGCCATCCTCGGTGATGAGAACAATCACTGGCGTCCCAGTATTTTTCAAGATAATTTGTGGGGTTGCTCGACACGCTTTGAGTTTCCGATCGTCAAGTTGATCGATTACGAGCAGAATTGGGCGGCATTGGAAGCAAGCCGAAACCCCTTCGCAGTGGTCGTGATGGCGCATCTGAAGACGAAGGCAACCCACAACAAGCCCACAGAACGGAAGAATTGGAAGTTGCAGCTTGTAACGATGTTGTACGATAGGGGTTATGGCGAACAGGCTATACTGGAATTGAACAATTTCCTTGATTGGATGATGAATCTGCCTGAGGAGTTGGAACGGGAGTTTCAAACTGATCTAAAAGCTTTTGAGGAGGCTAGAGAGATGAAATATGTCACCACAATCGAACGGATGGGAATTGATCAGGGAATTGAGCAGGGGCGAGAGGAAGAAAAAAAGGCGATCGCTCTTAGTATGCTAAGAAAAGGTCTTAATCTGGAAACGATCGCTGAAATCACTGGCTTGACTCTGACCCAACTTCAAGAAATGCAAGTCCAGTTGAATTAAAACTAAGAGCGATTGTCCCCCATTCAAACACAGACGATCGCTCTTCTCCCTAAGAAAACCGATCGCACTCTACCGTAAAACCGATTGCAACTTCACAACGACCTATTGTGCATTCCAGGCGATCGTTTTTTGGAGCATTCGATCGAGTCCAGAATCCAGCGACCAAGAGGCTAACTCCTCCACATCAAACCACTGTGCTGGGGTGTCTTCGCTTTCGGGCGTGAGGGGCTGAACGTCACACAAGCAGAGATAACGGACGTCATAATGCCAATGTTCCGGATAGCGACCCGCAGGAATCAAATGAACATCAAGATCAAACACGACCGCCTGCTCAAAGTTAAGCTTTAATCCAACTTCTTCCTGGGCTTCTCGCAGGGCAGCAACCTTTAAATTAGGTTCATTGAAGTCCGCATGACCTCCCGGTTGGAGCCAGCGTTTCATTTTCTTATGAAAAACCATTGCAACTTGCCGCTTCACAGGGTCAAAAATCCAAACGCTTCCCGTTCCATGACCCGGTTCAAAGCAATCGGCATCTAGCGGATCAGCGTTGGTCTCGATGAGATGAATGAGTTGGCGTTGATGATGTGCTTCGAGTTCATCGTAGGGTTGGTAAAATTGAAACTCTTGCAGCATAGCCGCGATCGCCCGACTCGAATTCATAGGGTTTGGTAGACTTGATTTGACGTCATAGCTTAGCAAATATAGGTCTAACAAATCTAGCGATCGATCAAACCTAGGGTTAAAATAGAAGCCCTAAGTTGAAACCTGTCACCAGGTTGAGAGGACATGAGATGAAGAATCAGGTTTTGGACGTCAGAGATTTGCGCGTTGAGTTTAAGGGACGCGAAGGATCGGTCGTGGCCGTGAAGGGCATCTCGTTTCAGGTGCAGCGGGGACAAACGTTGGGAATTGTGGGGGAATCGGGTTCGGGAAAGTCGGTGAGTGCATTGGCGGCGATCGCACTGGTACCTGAACCGGGGATGGTGACGGGCGGAGAACTGTGGTTTAGTGAACCGGATACGCAACCTGTGAACTTACTTAAGCTGCGTCCCAAGGAGCTTGAACAGTATCGGGGCGATCGGATTGCGATGATTTTTCAAGAGCCGATGACGTCGCTCAATCCGGTCTATACCGTTGGGTTTCAGCTTATTGAGGCGATTCGGCAACACCAGCGATTGAGCGAAAACGAAGCTCAGGGTCGCGCTATCTCGCTGTTGCAAGAGGTGAAACTGTTACCGTCTGATGGATCGTTGCTGGACCAATATGCGACAGCGGCAGATCCGGCTAAAGCGGCATGGTTGCACAAAAAAGGAATGCTCGATCGCTATCCGCATCAGCTTTCGGGGGGTCAGTTACAGCGAATCATGATTGCGATGGCGATTTCTTGTGATCCTGTGTTGCTGATTGCTGATGAACCGACGACGGCGCTTGATGTGACGGTGCAGGCGGCGATTTTGGACCTGTTGCGGGAATTACGCGATCGGCGAGGCATGGGAATGATGTTTATTACCCATGATTTGGGGCTGATTGCGGAGATTGCGGATCACGTTGTGGTGATGTATGAGGGCAATATTGTCGAAACGGGCAGCGTCCTCGATATCTTCTCAAACCCAACCCATCCCTACACTCAAGGCTTACTCACCTGTCGCCCGAATCCCGATCGACGTTTAAAAGTGTTGCCGACGGTGGCGGATTTCATGGCGATCAGCGTGGACAATCAAGGCATCAAACAACTCACGGCCAAGCATGACAATATTGCGGCGATGCTATCGGAGTTGCCGGAGGTGAGCGACCAGGAGGTGCGGCAGCGAGAAATAGCGTTGCAGTCGGGCAAGCCTTTGGTCCAGGTGACGGGGTTGAGTGTGGCGTATCCGGTGAAGAATGCGATCGGCCTAGTGGAAAACTATTTTATGGCGGTGAATGATGTTTCCTTTGAGGTGTATCCGGGGGAAACGCTGGGTCTTGTGGGGGAATCGGGATGCGGAAAGTCAACGCTAGCGAGAACGCTACTGCGATTGATTGAGCCAACGTCAGGCAAAATCCAGTTCAATGCCAACGACATCGTGAAGATGAAACCTAACGCCCTGCGACAGCTCCGTCAGGAAATGCAAATCATCTTCCAAAACCCGTTCAGTGCGCTCGATCCACGAATGAATGCAGGGGATGCGGTGATGGAGCCGTTGAAGATTTTTGGGCGGGGCGGACGATCGGATTACCAGGAGCGGGCAAAGTACTTACTCGATCGGGTGGGACTTGATGGCAGTCATGCAACCATGATGCGATATCCGCACCAGTTTTCCGGCGGACAGCGCCAACGGATTTGTATTGCGCGGGCGCTTGCGTTAAATCCAAAGTTTATTATTTGTGATGAATCGGTTTCTGCGCTGGATGTTTCGGTGCAGGCGCAGGTGTTGAATTTATTAAAAGAATTGCAATCGGAATTCAATCTAACTTACATCTTTATTTCCCATGATCTAAGCGTTGTTAAATTCATGAGCGATCGAATTATGGTGATGAACCAAGGTCGAATTGAAGAATTAGGACCCGCCGATCGCATTTATAGTTCGCCCGATCGAGAATACACCAAACAGTTAATTCGGGCGATTCCGGTAGGGAGTCTGGAGCGGATTCGGGCGTTGCAGGCGGGGCGTTAGGATGCGCGGCTTGGACAGATTATCCACACTTGTCAATTAGGTGTGGGTGACGATTTCTTCTGGGAATTTTGGGAGCATTGAAACAGTGACCTAATTTTAGCGTAGTCGCTGCTGGATATCGAAATTGCTTGAGATTTCAATATGAAATTTTGCTTGAAGTTGAGCCATTTCAATATCAAGTGGGATTCCTTCGCCTCGATCTATTTCTGCTTGAGCCTCATCAATC
This sequence comes from Synechococcales cyanobacterium, assembly GCA_043764895.1. Taxonomy (GTDB): domain Bacteria; phylum Cyanobacteriota; class Cyanobacteriia; order Leptolyngbyales; family Leptolyngbyaceae; genus JAAFJU01. The sequence goes on from JAYUJY010000106.1 coordinate 15,793, forward strand.
TTCGATCGGACATCCTCAGCCCAAACCTCATACTCTCGATATTGCTCGGCTAAAAGCTGCAATGCTTTTTCCAAAACCTCTCCCTCAGATTTAAACCACTCGTTAGCGATCTGTTGCTGAATAAACTTTGTCTGCTCTGGTTTTAGGGTAATACTCATTGCAGAGTCTCCCAATACTTTTCTACAGTTTAACCTAAGTGCCTCAATCCAATAGTGCCAAAACAGCTTTAGGCAGCAACTCATTTTTGAACCAGATGGTATTGGCGGGGACATCTTGCATTTTGACGCCTGCTTTTTCTAGGTTAAGACGTTCGGAGACTGCCAAAATTAAATCACTCCGATCGGCCTTTCGCACCTGAGCAAACTTCTTCCGCAAATACTCCGGTCGCCAATAGCCCACGATTTCAAATAAATAGGTTCTACCATCAGGATGAACGAGCCGAAAGTCAGGAATCATAACGCTTCCAGGAATCGCAATTAAATCAACTTCGCGCTCTAGTTTCCAGTCAGTTTTAGTCTTATTCCATCGATCGACGAAGCCTTCTTCCAGCATACTATCGTAGGTTTTTCCCGGTGGGTAATGGCTCACGAGTCCGCAGTCTGACTCTAAAGTAAACCGTGTTTTTCGCAGTTCGCCCGAGTAGAAATCTTTAGTTTGTAAATCTGCGGTGAGCGTCCATTTGGTCACATGGAGAAGGGCAGGCAAGAGCTTTGCAAGGGCCAATCCGTAGCGGGTTGACGCGGAGAAAAGACTCGTGGGACCGTCGATTGTTAATGTGAATCCATGATCGGCGTCGCCTTCGATGTAGCTCATGAGCTGAAAGAGTTTGCTGTAGCGAAATAGGAGTTTGTATTCACCCGGTTCATTGCGGTGGGCGTCGATGCGGACGTCGGTGGCGCGGTAAAAGATGCCCTGAACTTGGGATAGGTTGTAGCGATGGATGAGGGCTTCGGGGGTGGGCGGCGTGAATTGGGTGAGGATTTGGTTGTCGGGAAGATCGGCGTAGAGTCCTTGTTTGACCTGTTCAGGCAGGACTTCCCGATCGAGTTCTTGGCTGAGGATTTCAGCGATTTTGTACAGGGTTGCAACGGTATTCGCTGGACTCGCAACCGTCCCGGCGGAAGCGGCAAACACTTTCTCCCGCAGCATGATCGGGTCCAATGGCGCAACGATTTCAAATTCGCTAAAGGCACTGCTGAGAAGATGGGCGAGACCACGTTTGACTCGGTAGTCGGTTTCTTCGCCTTCGAGATCCAGAAGATGGCGGTTGAGTTCGGCGCGGGTGCTGCCTTTGGAGAGCGTGAAGATTTCGATTAGATTAGCCGCGATCGTCCGAATCTCATCATCCAAATCTAGGCGTTTAGGAACGATCGTTTCTCCGTTGATGCGGTTCATGAGGAGGTCGGTCGGCAGCATGGGAATTGAGAATGAAGAATTGGGAATTGAGAATGAAAAGATTGGCTCTAGTAATGGGTGGAAGTAAGACCTTGATCTCTTCTCCGTTGGGTTTAGGACACGGCATAGCCATGTCCCTACATTCTCTTGAAAGATAGATTTGTAGGGGCATGGCTCGCCGTGCCCCAGACCCCACGAAGAAGAATTAAATCGCCGAACTATTTACGCCACAGACCACTAGTGTAGAGTCAGGGCGCGATCTTTTTCAACTCTTGCCAACAGAGGAAGAACGATCGGGGAATGTGAAAACAGCCTTTCCATTTGCCGCCTTTCAGATTTAGCAACACCTCGCCCTGCCGATTCAAATACCCAAACCATTCCGGATGTTCGTCATCGCTAAAGTGCGCCCAGCTATAGGCATGAACTTTTTCATACCAATCCCAGCATTCCTGCCGCCCAGTAAGCCGATAGCCCATCAGCAACGCCACCATCGTTTCCACATGCACCCACCAAAGTTTTTGGTCCCATTCCAACTGCTGCGGAGGATGGCCTTCGGAATCCATAAAGTAATACAATCCACCATACTGTTCGTCCCATGCAAACTCAATGGTATTCAACACAATTTGTACAGCTTTATCAATGGTTTCACGATCGCCCTTGCGATCGGCAATGTCCATGACAAACCACATGGCTTCGATGCCGTGGCCGGGATTGATTAGCCGACCGTCAAAGCAATCAAGATGGGATCCATCGGACTGAACCTGTTCAAACAACAATCCACGATCGGTGCAGAGAAAGTCAGTCATCACTTCTGACACCATTGACTGCAACACTGTATTCAAGGTTTCAGACGGCAATAACCATTCCATTTCCAAGGTGAGATTTGCCAAAATCATCGGAACGGCCAAGGATTTCAGCGATCGGGTTCCTGGATAGGATTTGCTGTACTGTCCCTTGGGATTGTCCTTCCGCCGCAGCACGGTCGCGTACGCTTTCATGGCAATGTCTTTAGCCCAGTCCTCCCCCGACGCCAATGCATATTGACTAAAGGCCATCGCCGCAAAACAATCTGAGAAAATATTGTAAGGCTGAGTCAGCGGCGCGCCCGATCGGTCCAGTGCAAAATACCAATTCCCTGCCGAATCCCGACCGTGATCCGCCAAAAACGTTGCGCCGTGACGGGCAATCTCCAACCAGTTTTCTCGCTTCTCCAACCGATTACACAACACCGAAAACATCCACACTTGACGGTTCTGGAGCCAAATGAATTTATCCGTATCGAAAACGGTTCCAGTCCGATCGAGGCAGGTAAAATATCCACCCAACTCACGATCGAGCGAATGCTGTTCCCAAAAAGGAAGAACATTATCAAGCAGCGTTGACTGATAAAGGTGAGCAAGTTCGTTAATGCGATCGGCTGTAGGCATAGGACTTAGGTTAAAAATTGAATCTAGTATTATGCTGCGTAAATAAGCCAGGTATTTAGAACCTCTTCGTTGGGTTTGGGGCACGGCAAGCCATGCCCCAAACCCAACGAAGAATAGATCAATAGGTCTAATTGTTTGGATTGTTTGCAATCTAGGTCTTATTTACGCCGCGTAGTACTAGAGCGATCGATAAAACTCCAACGTTTCTTTCGCCAGTGCTCGATTGGTATAGGTTGCCATGCAGCGTTGATGGCCTTGTCGTCCGAGATCTTTAGCAAAGGTGCGATCGTCAATGAGATGGCAGAGATGATGAGCGAGCGCCGTCGCATCTCCTTCAGGAAACACAAGCCCCGTATCCGCAATTACGTTGGGAATCTCACCTGAATCTGAACCAATCACTGGAACCTGCGCCGCCATCGCCTCGATCAAAACATGCCCAAATTGTTCTTGCCACCCCACAGATGTGAGCGTCTTGAACTTCAGCGTCGTTTCAGACGGCAACACCAAGGTATCCATCGCGCTAATGTACCGCGCTACTTCATCATGTTTCACGCTGTCCAATTGGACAATCCGATCGCCGATGCCCAACTCCCGCCCCTGGTTCAGCAATTCTTCTTTCATCTCCCCACGCCCCAGCAGCAGCAGCCTAAACGATCGGTTGCGGTTGTTCAGACTAGCGACCGCTTTCAACAATGTTTGCAATCCCTTTTCCGGGACAAATCGACCCACAAACCCAATCACAAAGTCTTCGGGCTGAATCCCTAAACTCGATCGCAGAGCAGTTGAATCTTGGAGCTTAAATAGCGTTTCATCGACTCCAAGCTGCGGCATCACCCGCATTGATTTATCGAATCCTTTCTGGCGCAAAATAGCATATCCAGCTTTATTCCCAACCATGATTCCGTCTGTGTGATCAAGATTGTATTTTTCCAATCGCGCGATCGGGAATTTTAGCTCGTAAGGCAGATTCCACCATGTGAAAAATACGGTTTTGGCCTTCAGTCCTAACAGTGTGTTGAGTGTAATCATCTGTGCGTAGGCCAAGGATTTTGAGCCTTGCTCGACTTGAATAATATCGGGCCTGAAAGACTGGAGCACCTGAATCAGATCAGCGCCAAAACACAATGCCCCTTGATTGTTTTCGCTAAAGTTTGAGACTGGAACAACGCGGAAGTTCCCATCCTGCCAAGGCTTGGGGTGAATGGTGTCCTTCATGACTCCGCCCGGACGCCAGCGCTTCGGGACCACGATCGTCACTTCAATCTCCGGAGCTAGTTGAGCGAGTATCCGAAATTTCTCACAGTTGAGATCGACAATATAAGAATGGCTCGCAATTAGGATTTTCATGGGAAGGGGAAAGTGAAGTGAGTGAAGTAATGAAGTTGTAATCAGTTTCGTCTTGAATACTGTTGTCCATTGTCCCAAATCCCTTTCACCATTGTCCAAACCGCATCCCAAAACCCTAAGGTATAAAACACAAATCGTGTCACCACTTTAATGGGCGATCCTGACTTGTAGCAGGGCGGATGGCCTAACACATGACAGTCGAATAACTTTGAGTAAAACCGAACGCATTGTGATAAGGTCAAATGCTTCAATCCCATCAAAAAATGGTTGTGGTAAAACGTAATTTGGTATTTAAAAGACTTCGTGCTGATATCATGACAGCCTCCCGTTTCTTCACCTAAGTGAACCAGATGGGCCGTTGGGTCATACCAAATGAGATACTTCGTTTTCCGAATATTCAATCCCACATCGGATTCCTCCCGAACCGCACTGCCTCGATACCGTTCATCAAACCAAATGCCCTCATTAAAGAAGATCTCACGGCGATAGGACATGTTACATCCGCGCGCACTTAAGACTTGCTGAGGCTTTACAGTATGCACTAAGTTAATGTGATACCAGGCGATCGCAGGGTCCATGGCTTCGGGCGGTAAGTCTTGGATTTCGAGTCCAGAGGTGTGGTCTGCAAGCTTCATTCGATCGAAGACCCGACCCGCCACTCCTCCCACGACCGGGCGATCGTAATTTTTGGCATGAGCTTTTAAGAACCCAGCAGGCAGCTCAACGTCGTCATCTACAAATAGAATTACATCGCCTTTCGATCGTCTGACGCCATAGTTTCTTGCTCCCGGTAAGCTAGCCCAATCTAGTGTATAAAGCTGAATCTTCCCTTCCGCAGACGTTTCTTTTAAGAACCGATCGGTATCGGGTTCATGGTTAGCCGTCTGGTCAATAATAATCACTTCAAAATTTGGATAATCTTGTTTGAGAACATCATTAATTGAATCGACTAATGTCTGCTCGCGTCCATACGTTGCAATCACCACAGAAATCAAAATGGCCATCCTTGTCTCCTATTAAAATACATTAAACACCCTTCTCAAACAGCTTCTTAAACACCCTCTAAATCTATCTCTAAGTCCACCTCCTTATCCAACTCTGGCAACTTCAAAATCATCCCCGCCATAAACCAGTAGTACACTGCAACGGGGTCCACGTCCAGCGGATAGTAATAGGTGTTGTAGCTAATAAATAAAATGAATACCCACAGTGCAGCACCGGATGCGCGCAGGTTTTTATCCTTCACTTTTCGGTAGGCTTTGAAGGTTCCTATGGTTAGAGTGGTCACGAGTCCCAAGAAAAGAAACACGCCGATCGGACCGATTTCATACAGCATTTTAGGATAGTAAGTCTCAATCAATCGAGTATCGCCAAAGGCTCGGGCCGAATTTGTCGCCCGTCCCAATCCCCGCCCAAAAATACCCGACATATCGCTCACAAACCCAAACTGATCGGCAATGAAATCTGTGGGAGGAGAGGCTTCCCAGCGCGACGAGAAGCTATCGACTCGCTCGGCAACAATATCAGGGAATGCGGCCATCGCCCCTAAAATCATCACGGCTAGGACAACAGCTATAGGTAGAAACTTCTTGAGATTCGCCACCTGCCCTGTCACAAACAATAAGGCAATCATGGCGATCGGAACAATAATCAAAGCAATCCGCTGACCCGATACAACCGCCATTAACAAGGTCATGGCCATGCCCAACATTCCCGCAATTCGCCATAAGAACTTCCGATCGTTGAAGGCCGTTGCAAAGGTAAAGAAGGCACAGGAAATCAAGTACCATCCCCACTGCCACGGTGCCACAAACGTTCCCGGCAACCGAATCACGCCTTGTTCTGGGCTATACAACAAGGCTCCCCCCACCAAACACCGAGACTCCAAGGAGGCTTTAAATAAGGCCGCGCCCTCGCCAACGGTTCCTTCACATCGTCCCGTTCTCAAAAACATATATTGCAAGAAGCCCAACCCGCCACAAATAATCGCTAATGTCGTGGTGAGGCGCATGATCGCGTAAAAATCGGCTTTCCGTTTTAAAACATAGTATCCGCAGGGGATCAGCGGCAAATAGCCTAAGAATACCTTTAATCCCAAAATCCCCATGAAAAATGGCTTTTCACCTTTAGGCGCTAATTGCTGCGCTCCATTCACAAATAACAGGACGAGAACACAGTAACCGAGCAATAACATTAAAGGCGTCTTCAAATTAACGGGCAAAATAAAGGGCAACCGTTTGGCCTTGCAAGACTGGTAAACAGCAATCACAGCCGGAAGATAAAAAGCATCTTTGGCTAACTGCAACAGCGGATTATTTCCCCCTCCGATCGCATAGGTTAAGGTTCCTCCCAACGGTAAGTAGATCAAAAATCCATACAGCGCGTGCCAGGGATACTTAAAGGATGCCGCCAAAATCAAGCTGCCCACAAATCCCCCCAGCGCACCTTTCTCGCCGCCGCCGATCGCCGCAAATAGCCCAATCAAGCCACTCCCCATCACCGCCATAATCATAAATTGCGAAAACTCTTGTTTCGCTTTCATAGATGCGCGTTTTGCCGCAAGTTGTTCCTTGAGGGTAGGCGAAATAATAGGGGTTGGATTGGAGAAATCTGCCGATTTTTTAGATTTTTTAGAGTTCTTTGACTTAGAGTTCTTTAACTTAGAGTTCTTTAACTTAGAGACTTTTGACTTAGACGCTTTTGATTGGGCAGCAGTGGAGCTTTTGGTGGACTTCGATTTGGAATGAATCATGGGCAGGGTGCTCGATCGGGGGGACGAACGAGAGATTTTTCTCTCCGCTCCGTTAAGGTGCCCAAAACCCTGATAAAAAGTAACGCCAGCGGTGATGCGATGAGTCGGGATCTTAGTTGATATTGCAGATCTGACCTAAATGGGGAATATCAGGCTTGAATCTGAAATAAGCGCGATCGCAATTCTGATCGCGCTTCTGATCTCAGGCTTGGGGATCAACACCTTTTGCTTAAATCTTCTAGGAACACTTGATGGTCGGCAGATTGGGTTCCTTGGATTAAAGTTGCTAGGACTTGTTGCAGATTTCCGTTGAGAAGAGCCGATGCATCGAGCCAGAGTCCTGGAAAAATACGGCTGCGGGTAATGCCATCAGCGTCGGGTTTTAGGAGACAATACTGCCCTGATTGTAAAACAAACCAATCCAGTTCTTGGTCTAGGACTCGCCACACCAGATATTCCTGTACGCCATTGCGTTCGTAAGCATCTTTCTTAGCGCCTAGCTCAATGGAGACGGTGCTGGCGGAGATTTCTGCGATGAGTTCGGGTGCGCCTTCAATGTAGTCGTCTTCGGTGATGCGAGTCTGTCCGCCCCGTTCCGGATCTAAAATCAAGATAATGTCGGGCTGGGGTTCATTGTCATTGTTGAGTCGGACGGAGGGCGCATCGGCGACTAGGGTTCCGGGCGTGTAAGCGGTGTAGTTGGTAATCCAGCTATTTAAGTGACTGTGGGGCAATCCATGACTTTTAAATCGTAGCGCGGCGGCCATATAAACCATTCCTTCAATCAGTTCTGCTTTACAGGCTTCCGGCATAGCATCGTAGCGACGTTCAAATTCGTTACGGGAAAGCCGATCGCCGTTTTCGAGGAGCGAGATCGATCGGGGAATGGTGCGGGGTGGAGTTTGGACCATGGATTGAACCTATAAAAATGATCGGTGCCGAACTGGGAAAACCCGACAGCACCGATCGTTTGTTCTACGTCTTGTAAGAGATCACGACGTTCTATAACCTGAACCTAATGCGGATAAAAGGATTTGAACCTTCACTTCCTAAGAAACTAGAACCTAAACCTAGCGCGTCTACCAATTCCGCCATATCCGCATGATTTAACGTAATCCAAGCATAGCAGAAAATTCAAAAGATAAACTCAAAATCTTCTCTACATTGGTCTCTACATTGGGTGTAGGGAATTAATTCTAGTTAATCCCCTACACCCAACCCTGTCCTAAGCGACCGGAACGGCCTTGGCTGCGGTCATTGCAGCGAGAACTTCAGCCGTGTAGACGCTGATTTTCTTCTTATTTTTACCGTAACGCTCGAAGGTTACGATTCCAGGAATCAACGCAAACAAGGTGTCGTCACTGCCGCGACCCACATTGTTGCCGGGATGCACTTTGGTTCCGCGCTGACGGATCAAAATATTACCTGCCTTGACGACTTGACCGCCATAACGCTTGACACCCAACCGTTTAGAGTTTGAGTCGCGTCCGTTCCTTGTACTACCTGTACCTTTTTTAGATGCCATGGTGATGTTCCCTCAAGAACTAGTTCAATGTCAGAGATTTCAGGCTTGAGACTTAGAATTTGAAGACTTAGGCTTGGGCCTGTGCCGTGAGGGTCTGACCGTCAAAGACAATAGACTCCACCAAGAAGCGGGTGACTTCTTGACGATGACCGCGCTTCTTACGGGTTTTCTTCTTGGGCTGCATTTTGTAGACGATGACCTTTTTGTCTCGGAACTGCTTCAGGATTTTTCCTTGAACCGTTGCTCCAGGAACTAAAGGTTGACCGACGGTAATCGTATCGTCGTTGCTCACGAACAAGACTTTATCAATGGTCCAAGCTGTTTCAGGTTCGCCTTCTAAGCGCTCAATGTCGTAAAAACGACCTGGCTCGACGCGCATTTGCTTGCCGCCTGTCTCGATAATTGCGTATGCCATGGAATGTTTATCTCCTAAGTGCCGTACAGGTAGCGATCGAAGTGCCCTCACACCATCCATTTGAATCAGATGAAATGAAGTGGCTCACTTTAAAAACCTGGTCCGAGCGGTTTATTTCGCCAGCTAATGATTATGGAGGATGCGTCCGCTCTTGTCAATGTCACGCCCTTCGCCCGAGCTGGAATGAGCAAAGCAGACTTTACGATTCGCCTCAAAATTCGTTGACGGGTGTGAGCGGACTCTCGTAAGATGAGAGAGGTTGTTAACAAATGTAAATGAACGGTGTCGATGAATAGGATTTTCCCGATTTGCGTAGCGGCGTTCTTTGCGATCGTCCTCTGGTCCACTCCCGTCCATGCTTACGAGAATCCGGATCTGTTGCCGGATCATCCTACTAATATTATTGACTTGGCCCGAGCTTTGACGCCTGTTCAAGAGGACCGCCTCGGTAACGAAATAACCGAGTTTGAGGAAGAGACGGGTTGGAAATTGCGGGTGTTGACGCAGTTCGATCGGACTCCAGGACGTGCTGTGAAGGAATTCTGGGGGTTGGATGCGAATGCGGTGATGTTGGTAGCCGATGCGCGTGGGGGAAATATCCTGAACTTCAGCGTGGGGGAAAACCTCTATCCAATGTTGCCTCGGACGTTCTGGATTGAATTGCAAACTCGTTTTGGGAATCAGTTTTTTGTGGCTGAGAATGGCGAAGATGAGGCCATTATTCAAACGATTCAGACGCTGGAGCTGTGCTTGCGGCGGGGCGGCTGTAATGTGGTGCCTGGTTTGCCGAAGGAGCAGTGGGTGTTGACGTTGGTCAGTTCTATTGTCGGCGGGGTTGTTGCTGGGTTTGCTGGACAGCCACGCAAGGAAGGACAGATTTTTGCTTGGCAGTGGTCGCTGTTACTGTCACCGCTGTGGGGAATTTTGTTCCTGGCGTTTGGTATTGGTCCGGTGGTGACGCGGACAGATGAGTGGTTGCCGCTGGTGCGGAATATTGTGGGATTTTTCGGCGGTGGTCTAGCGGCGCTGTTGATTCCATCCCTGTTCCGTCAAAAACCGGAAAGCTCAGAAGGGTCGTGAACGAAGGAACTTGAAAATGTCTCTAAAAATAAGAGGGCCGATCGAACATGAGTACAGTCGATCGGCCCTCTTTTCTTCCTTGCAAGCTGTTTTACACGCTATTTACGCGAGCTATTTACACATTGCGACGTTTTGGCCTGCATTCTTGAACCCTTCAGAAACCCAGCCTTCCATCGGTTTGACGATTTTTATCCAGGTGCGACCGTCGGTGGTGTCTTTGGATTCCATGGGGGATACGAGGGTGATTTTTTCGTTTTGAGCGACGCCGCCGACGACTTCAGCGCTGCCCGGTCCTTTACGAATGACGAGTCCTCTCACCTGGGTCACGAGGCGGCAGGATGAGCCTTCGGTGGGCGTGGATTTTATGGTTCCGCACATTTTAAGGTCAGCGGTTTTGACGAAGCCATCACTGGGGACGTTGATTTCGATTAGGCCGTCTTTCCCCATGTTGGCTGCCAAGGTGACGCGATCGTTGCTTTTCAGCATGGCGATCGGTTTCCCGGTAGAGACGGGCTTGTCGTAGATTCCGGTCGCCTGTTTTGCGGCTCGGCATTGACCTATGAGATCGGCGGCCATGGCACTGTTGCTAGGACCCATAACGGTAATAGCACTGAGCGATAGGACCGCTCCAACCCAACCATAATTTAATTTCATCATGTTCTTCCTTAAATCCTAGTCACAACGTTTGGAGGGACAGGAATAGTTCCTATCACTCGATTCATAATCGGATTATGCCATGGAAATTTAAAGTCACGCGCAATCCTAGTCGGTTTGAGGTTGAAACTCAATGACTTGGCGCTTGATTTTTACGTCATATTTGCTAAAAAAGTCGTGGCCCAGTAGCCCGATGTCTGCATTTTCGGCGACGGTGACGGTGAGCTTTCGGTCTGGCATTCCGCCTGCGGTGGCTGAATTGATCGTTGTGACTGGAAATTTAATAGTGCTCCCATCGGCAATGACGACTTCTCGGTACCCTTGCGGTCGAAGTTGGAGGGCTTCGGCCATTTTTTTGGTAATCAGGGTGCTGCTGGCTCCGGTGTCGAGGATCATTTCAAAAATCCGGCCATTAAAGGCGACATCAATTACGGGTGTGGATGAGAGGCGTCGCTTGATTTTGGCGCGGTAAATGCCATCTTGGGTCGGAGGCTGAACTCTTCTTAGGGTGGGCGATGGGGGATTGATGGGGGGTGGCGTTTCCCCGCAGATGGTGCTGAGGCTGACCCGCTGGCCGGAGGCGGTAACCATGTAGCAGGACTGGGCGATTGCAGGGGCGTCATTCCATCCGCTAGTCCAGACGAATCCTGAAATCACGATCGTACCGAAACTGCCGATCGATCGTGTAATCCTACGCAATCTGCCCATTTTAAGACTCTCCGCAAGATTAATCTTAGTGCTCTCATTCATTCTAGAATACCCAAGTTTGGGTCATTGCGCTCCCTTAACGCAACGATCGGACTCTCACTTAACCTCCTTGATTCTCATCTTGCGTTGTTGTTGAAGGGCGATTGCTTGATCAGCGGTCCAAGCATCGATCGCAGTGGCCACATCCCACCGGATTCACAGCCGTCATCCCAAAGAACGATTGAATATAATTCCAACGCTAAACTTCACCTCATCTCAAGTCGGACGGTCCTCTCGACCGTAATAAACTCGGACAATTACGATCGTCTCGTCCTCGATCAAATAATGCATTACATAACCCACTCGTCCATAGGGAATCATGAGCTTACGTCGATCGCTCCCATCATTCAACGCTACTCCGCGATAAGGATAATCCACCAACCCAAATCCCGCTTCCCGAATCGCTTGAGCCACTTGCCCCGCCGCCTGAGGATTTACAGGCTTCAGATAATCAAAGTGACGCATCAAATCCGCCAACGCTTCCGGCGTCCAAACTATTGAGGGCATGGAAATTCGTTCTCAGTTCCAATACTGTCCAGCCACTCTGTCACCCGATCGTGTGAAATCCCATAACCCGTTGCACGGTAACGCGCAATGCGTTGTTCATCATCTAGCCGCATCTGCTCAGATGTCAACCCGTCCGGAAACCCCATCGTCCCATCCTGAAGCTGTACCACAATCCTTTCCCACAGATCCACACGAACCACCGCCATTGGTTGCCCGTCGATCGTCATAAACTGGACGGCTTGAAGTGCATCTGCGACTGTCATAGGAATAGGGTATGAAAGTTTCACTACTATAGCGCCATTCTGCCCCATTCCCCCTCAACGGTCCAAGCATCGATCGCAGTGACCACATCCCACCGGAGTCACAGCCGCCATCTCAAAGAACGATTGAATATAATTCCAGCGACATCCCTTGTGATTAAGATACTGTTCCATTTCCGGTTTCTTCGGAATCGCTTTAACTAGATCCATGTCCGATCGCGTTCCCAATTGCGTTTTCAATTGCCGTAGCGTATGACT
>JAYUJY010000107.1:0-28041 GCA_043764895.1 Synechococcales cyanobacterium
GTGGAAATGCTGGCACATTCAGTTCGCTTGTTACTTCACTACCTAAAATTTTGGGATGTTCCAGTCCCGTTTCGGCTCATACCTTAATTCAGCAACGCCGATAAATGTTCGATCAAGTTTTTATTCGGCTTAAAGAGAACATCTTTCATGGGCTGATCAACCGCAACCCAGACGTGAGATTCCCGTTCTAGTAAGTCTACAAGGGACTCTAACGTCTTTTCCTGAGTAAACCAAATATCTGCATCCATCAAAATCAAATAATCAGCCTGCCGATCGGAGAACTGATGAACATAGTGATTCAATGCATTGGGTTTTCCCGGTTGAGCGAGTTCACAGATCTTCCAAGTCACGGTTGAAGGGCTATCTAACAACGCATCTGGGTTGACTTGTTGGTCAAGCTGAGTAAACACTTCACGGGAGCGATCGGCTGTATTGTCGCTACATCCATTGGGGACACAAATAATCTCAACATCGTGACGTTGATTCTTCAATAAAGATTGCTGAAATAAAGACTCTAGCGTTTTATGAATAGAAGTAGCTTCATTGTGCGCCAGAATTCCGATGCTAATTTTCATAATTTACAGCACGTAGAGATAGACTTATATTAAGCCTGAGTGATAGGCTCAAACAGCTATCTGAAGTGAGATTGTGAATTTTTATCCTAGCTCTCAAGTCATAGTCCAAAGAGTTTCTAAGCTATTTCTAGATCATTTCTATTGACCTAAAAATTGGAGTATGAAACGATTCATACTCCAAAATCCGATCGAACGGGGTCGGCTGTTGTTAACCCGGTGGAAGAGTCTGCGCAAAAAACTGACGATACAGGTCACAGGTACACACCCATTTCTGATTTTCCAAGGCCACTAAACCTTGACTTTGCAGCTTAAAGGCAGACAGTGCATCGATTCCCACACTTGAAGGACGCGAGACGATTTGGCGAAGAACCGGGACAATAGACTCATCTCGCAATAATTCCGACAGCTTCTGACGGAGATGACTCTCGTAAATGCTGTCAGTCGCCGTGGCCGAATCGAGTAGAATCTCTAGATTCATGTCAGGCAAACTTAAATGATAAATCGCCCAGTGGATGAGATAAGGATTGTTTCCAACCAACTGCAACAGCGCCGCTGAGACTTTTTCGACCTCCGGCACATTGTAGCGCTGGAGCAAGTCTTCAACCTGCTCTGATTCAAATCCCGGTAAATCAATCAAAATCCCAGCATTAAACGGCGATTGGGTCATGCTCATCGTAGGAGTCTGAACCTCCGTTGAGTACACCAGCGTCATCCGAAGCTGCTGCCAAAGTTCACTGTGATGGTCGCCATAACGGGCTTTTTCATGCCACGTCCGCAGCATTCCATAAAAATCGACCGCAACTTGACTATGGTGCAGCACAACGTCCACATCGTCGAGAACCAATACAAAAGGCTTCTTCAACTGCGGCAAAAGATAGCTTTCAAAGTAGTAGGTACAGTTATAACTCACCCCAAACAAATCATCCCAATACTCATGCAGCTTATTCTCTAGCCCCAAACTCCGAGTCACGACGGCACAAAACCAGCGTAAAAATCGTGATAAATCCTGCAAAACTTCTGAATCAACTAGGCGTAAGTTCAGCATCACCGTTGCAACAGACTGCGATCGTACTTCCGTTAACACCTTCGAGATGAGGGAACTTTTCCCCGATTGCCGCGCCCCCTTAAACCGCACCAACCCACCCACTTGGTTCAGAATGGCATCCTGCAACATCGACTCCACTGGAGCGCGCGCAATATAAAACCCTGAATCGATCGCCATTTGACCACTTGGCGGTAACACCACCCGGCCACCCATAGTTCCGTCAGAATCCGTATAGTCATCCACCCCTAGGGTCAGCTCAAAGGATTTGAAATAACATTCCAATGTCTGCTGATCCACCGCAATTTTACGCCCGCGCACCCGTGCCAGAGTGTTTGCACTGAGACCCGTCCGATCGCTCAAGTCCTGAAGCGTCAAGAGCTTTCCATTGTGGTACTGATTGACATAGCGCAACTCAGCCGACTGAAGACGCTGCCAGCCTTTCTTACTCAGTAAAATGCCGCGCTTACGTTTTGCAGGCTGGGTTTTTTGGGACATTAAAGATGTTAACATTTAGGAAAGGAATGACGATCAAGGATCAGAACAATCAAGTAAGTGGTATATCTCTAAAAGGCATTTTATAGTAGATTGTCCCGAAGTATTGTCTATTATCTGTTATTTGTAAAGACTTTCATCACTACTAATTCCGTATCCTGCATCACAACTCACAATCCACCTAATTATCCGCTCGTCGCACCTTTCCGGCTAAAGACTAGCCCGTCTCCCTGACAGTCAATACAAATCGTGTCGCCAGCGGTGAATGTATTATCGAGTAAGCGAGTGGCGATCGGGTTTTGGAGCTTTCGGGCAATGGTACGGCGCAAAGGTCTGGCCCCATACATCGGATCGTATCCTTCGTCAGCAATATAACTTTTCGCAGCGTCTGTGATTTCTAGCGCAATCTTCTGGTCTGATAGCAACGACTCGATTTTGCGAATCTGTAAGCCAACAATATTGCCCAAGGCCGCACGACCCAAGGGATGGAAAATAATCGTCTCATCAATGCGATTGAGAAACTCAGGCCGAAACTGTTTACGCAAGGCGGTGAGGACGCGATTTTCGATTTCGGGACTGTTTCGATCGTCTTTAGAGAGTTCAAGAATATCGCCGCTGCCAATATTGCTCGTCATGATAATAATGGCATTGCTGAAGCTAACGGTACGCCCCTGCCCGTCTGTAATCCGCCCGTCGTCCAGCATTTGCAAAAAGATATTGAAGACATCCGGATGCGCCTTTTCCATTTCGTCCAAGAGCACAACCGAATAGGGTTTGCGCCGAATCGCTTCCGTGAGCTGTCCGCCCTTTTCCGAATCGACATATCCGGGCGGCGACCCGATCACCCGCATCACCGAACTCTTGTCCATGTATTCCGACATATCGAGCCGAATCATGGAATCCTCAGAGTCAAACAGCAGCTCGGCCAACGCCCGTGCCAGTTCAGTTTTTCCCACACCCGTCGGACCTAAAAACAAGAATGATCCGATCGGACGGTTGGGATCTTTCATGCCCGATCGTGCCCGCCGAATGGCCGCCGACACTGCTTCGACGGGTTCCTGTTGACCAATGACGCGTTCATACAGGTAAGACTCCAGATTCAGCAACTTCTGCCGCTCCGATTCCATGAGTCGATCGACCGGAATCCCCGTCCAGCTTGCCACAATGGACGCAATATCCGATTCATTGACCTGTTCGCGCGCCATTACCGATCCCGTTGCTTGGAGCTGGGTCAGTTCTTCTTCTTTTTTGACATGTTCGAGTTCAAGCTGTTGCAGATCATATTGCAGACGATACATGTTGTTGTAATCAAACTCCCGCTCGGCTTGTTTGATTTGATTACGGAGTTGTTCTTCTTTTTTAAGATCTTCGTTGCGTTGGTCCAGCAATCCTTTTTCTGTTTCCCACCGCGTACTCAATCCTGTTTTCTTTGTTTCTAGCTTTTCAATCTCAATCTCAATCTTTTCAAGACGATTTTTAGTACTATCAGTTGAATTCTGACCTTCATCAGACAGCGATCGCTTTTCCATTTGCAACTTTGAGAGCCGACGTTCCATCATCTCTAGCGCCGCAGGCTTGGAGGTCACTTCCATGCGAAGTTTGGCGGAGGCTTCATCGACCAGATCAATGGCTTTGTCGGGCAAAAACCGATCGGCAATATAGCGAAACGACAGCGTTGCAGCGGCCACTAGAGCGGCATCAGAAATCTTCACTCCATGGTGTGCTTCGTAGCGATCTTTTAAGCCCCGCAAAATTGAAATCGTATCGTCCACCGAGGGCTGCTCTACCATCACCTGCTGAAACCGCCGATCGAAGGCCGCATCTTTTTCGATGTAGGTCCGATATTCGTCCGTTGTCGTCGCCCCAATGCAGCGCAATTCACCCCGTGCCAACATCGGCTTTAGCAAATTACTTGCATCAGTGGTCCCTTGAGCGCCGCCCGCTCCCATCACCGTGTGCAATTCATCAATGAACAGAACCACCTGCCCTTCCGAATCCATCACTTCCTTGAGCACCGATCGCAGCCGCTCTTCAAATTCACCGCGATACTTGGCCCCGGCAATCAGCGACCCCATATCGAGGGACACGAGCATCCGGTCCTTGAGCGAATCCGGTACTTGCCCATCCACAATCCTAGAGGCCAACCCTTCCGCGATCGCCGTCTTCCCCACGCCCGGTTCACCAATCAAAACCGGATTATTTTTGCTGCGCCGCGACAGCACCTGAATCACCCGGCGAATTTCTTCATCGCGGCCAATGACGGGATCGATTTTGCCATCGCGTGCCATTTGGGTCAGGTCTCGACCGAAGCGTTCTAGGGCACTTTGACGGGTGGTCCCGCGATCGCTGCTTCGATCGCCGTTCGGCAGACCCATGCCGCTTTCGGTGATCCGAACCATTTCTTTGGCGGCGAGTTCTTTGGCCTGATCTTTAGCGACGTCTTTAACCACGCCTTCAAGTTGTTTGGAGTCTAAGTTAAAACTGCGGAAAAGCCGTGTGCCAATGCGAGGATCGCTCGCTGCACCAATCAGAATATGCGCCTCAGAAATCGTGTCTTCTTGAAGCGTTTTACGGGTAATTTCAGCGCGATCGAGCAGTTTTTCTAAACTGTAGCCGACATAAAGCTGCTCAACACTGCCGAGCTTCGGCTGACGGTTTGCAAATTCATCCACCTGCTGAAAAAACCGCGCCACATCAATGTTGACCTTCATCAGCATCCGATTGGCCAGTCCATCAGGTTGCTCTAAAAGGGCAATGAGAAGATGCTCTGCCTCTAGGTTTTGATGCTTATAGCGGCGTACCACATCCTGGGATTGCACAATAGCTTCCCATGCTTTATCAGTAAATTTGCTTGGATCGGTTGGCTGCATCGGTCGAGAAATGAAGGACGAAGATTAGGTCAGAGACTCTATTGTAGGGCCAGATGCACCTCTACGAATAGAGGTGATGAAGAAAGATTAAAAGAATCCACTTCATTCCCCACCTTCACCTAAGACTTCACGATCGCCCCAAAATCCGCCAAACCTCGCGCATGATTTCGCAATACGCCTAGTAAATTCAACCGATTTTGTCGAATAGTCGCATCAGGATCCATCACCAAAACGCTGTCATCCCCATCAAAGAACTGCGTCAAAGTGGGCGCGATCGCACTCAGCGCCACCACCAAAGCATCATAATCAGGACTGATCTCCAACCGCGATAACGCCGCAAAAAGATTGCGTTCAGAATCCTTCTGGAATAACTCCGGTTTCACCACCGACGTCACATCCAACGTTAGCGTATCCAAATCGCCTTGCGCCGAAAGTTTCGAGGCCCGATTCACCACCACATAAATCGGAGCAAGGCGTTCATCTTGGCGAATAGTCTGAAGGAACAAGGCACGATCGCGGACATTCAACACATTAGACAACGCGCGATCGGCATATTCAGCATCGTTTTCACCCATGACCGCATTCACGAGATCGTAATCAATTCCGTTCTCATCTTTAAGTAAGGTTTGAATCCGCTGCAAGAAAAACTCTTTGAGTTGTTGCGTCAACGCTTCAGGAGACAGCTTCATCACCGCCGAATTTTGAGCGCTAAACGCAAAGACGATCGCATGAATCAACGCTAAGAGATCCAACTTTAGATTGGCGGCCCAAGTGATTGCGATTACTGCATTTGCCGCCCGACGCAATGCAAAAGGATCAGACGAACCGGATGGAATCATATTCAAACTGAAAATGCTAACGAGCGTATCTAGCCGATCGCTGAGTCCTACGACTTGACCCGCTAAAGTTACAGGCAATGAATCGCCAGCACCCTTGGGGAGATAGTGTTCCATGATGGCTAGGGCCACCGTTTCACCTTCGCCGCTGTGACGGGCATACTTTTCACCCATGACGCCTTGAAGATCCGGAAATTCACCCACCATTTGAGTCACGAGATCGGCTTTACACAAGAGCGCTGCCCGTTCTATTGCCTGGACGATTTCGCCCGTCAGCTCAAGCTGCGCAGTGATCACTTGTGCGATCGCCACAATCCGATCGGCTTTGACTCTGACCGATCCTAGAGACGCTTGGAACATCAACATTTCTAGCTTAGGCAAAAAGGCGTCTAATTTTAGGGTGCGATCGGCATCGAAGAAAAATTTACCATCGGACAATCGCGCCCGAATCACCCGTTCGTTGCCAGCAGCAATAATGTCAGCCTTAACCGGATCGCCATTAGAAATCGTGATAAAGTATGGCAGTAGTTCCTTGGATTCCGCAGACGGACGCACCGGAAAGTACCGCTGATGACTTTCCATCTCAATCACCGTCACCTCCGACGGCAATTCCAAAAACTCAGCATCAAACTGCCCCACGACGGCTGAAGGAAATTCAACCAAGTTCACGACTTCTTCGAGCAATCCGGGTTCGATCGTCGCCACCCCGCCGACCGTCTTCGCCGCCGCAATAGCCCCAGCCACAATTGCATCCCGACGCCTGTCCGGGTCCACTTCCACCGACGCCGATCGCAGCGTTTCCGCATAGGTATCCGCCGTCAAAATTGTAACCACTCCCGGATGCAACACCCGATGCCCGAACGAAAGGCGATCGCTGTGATAAATCGACTCTGCGCCATTAGTCAACGTCACTGGAAGCACCTCCGCATCCAGCAAAGCCACTAGCCACCGCACCGGACGGGAAAACTTCACATCTCCATCGCCCCACCGCATCAGTCGCTTGCCTTCGAGTCCCGTAATCCAAGCGGGAATCAACTGAGTGAGCAGGTCCGCCACCGGACGCCCAACGATGGTTTTTTTGATAAAGATAAACTCGCCTTTTTCCGTCGATCGCACCTCAAAGTCAGCCACCGTCACGCCCTGCTTCTGCGCAAACCCCAGTGCCGCTTTCGTCGGTTCGCCCTCTTTAAATGCCGCTGCCGCTGAAGGGCCTTTCACTTCTTCTTCTTGATCCGCCTGCTGGACAGGCAAACCCTTGACCAACACCGCAAGACGTCTAGGCGTCCCATAAAACTCAATACCGCTGGGCGTGAGCTGAAGATCCGCCAAACTTTTCGGAATGCGCGATCGCCATTGACGCAACGCATCCGCCACAAACGCAGCAGGGAGTTCTTCGGTTCCAACTTCCAACAAAAACGACGGCATAATCCCAGTTCGGTTGAGCAAATGAACAGTGATTAGTCTATCACTCGTGAGCATACTGAGCATTCTTATCCATCGCAGCTCACGATCGATTGAGGTTAAAGGAAATCTCCTCCCGGATTTCGGCATAGTCAATGTGGACATTTCCCTTCTCCTCTGGGTTCAGAAGACGATTCAGCACCTGAGGATGAATCGCCTCAATCTTTCGGTAGCTCGTACTCAGAAAAAAGAAAAACTCAGTGTGTCCCACTCGGATAAAGTCGCCATCTTGAAGCGCAATGCGGTTTTCGAGGCGCTTCCCGTTGACGTAGGAGCCGTTCATACTGTTTAGATCTACAAAATAAAACCCCTCCGTCTTGACATACATCAACACCGAATGTCGCCGAGAGAGCATCTGATCGCGCAAAGGCAAGGCTGCATCCCGATTCCGTCCGATCGTCCAGGTCATTTGGGGTTGGTAGAGACAGCTAGAGGCACTGTTGCGAAGATTGGTGATCAGATAAGCTTGATGCCCACGCACAATGCCTTGGATGTATCCCGGTTGGGGCTTGACAGTATAAGACTCGGGCGATTCATCTTGACGATACGGGAGAGAAGCGGCACCCGGAACGGCAGGTTCCCTCTCGGTTGGGGGTGAAGTCGTTAGCGTTGAAGTCCTACTGATTGACGTATCCCATCCAACCAAGCTCATGTCCTCATAGATGTCTTCGATATTGACATAATCTTCAGTATTCAGGAGATACGTGGTGGCTTGAGGGTGGGTCGCTGGGATGTCTAGGCTCATAGGGGAGATGCTCGCACGTGTGGATATAGAGTGCCCCCAATTGAGCTAGTCTACTCAGAGTCTAGAACTCGTTTAGGGAGTCTGCTGTGTCCACCTCTCGTTCCTCAAGCCCCGAAGATTTACGGTTTCCCATGCCCCTCGATCGAGCGGCTCTAGGCACAGTGCTCGTGTTACTCGTGCTAATTGGCGGATTATTGCTGTCGGGCTATCGCGGCAAACCCCAAGTGCGATCGATGAACTGGCAAGACCGACAGGTGGGATCCCAAGACACCGCGCTAAGCATGACCTTCAGCCGCCCGATGGACCCCGAGAGCGTTGAGAAAAATTTAAAAATCACCCCGCCCATTCCCGGACGCTTTAGCTGGGCGGGACGACGCATGGTCTATACCCTCGATCGGCCTGCACCTTATGGTCAGACCTTTGAGGTGAGCCTAGACAACGCCCAAGATCGATTTCGATCGGGGAACTTCCACGAGCCGATCACGCCGTTCAAAGCCAGTTTTCAGACCCGCGATCGATTTTTTGCCTACATTGGCGTTGAAGGGGACGAAACTGGACGGCTCGTGCTCGTAAAGCTCGACAAAGAAAATCCGCAGAAAACCTTGCTCACCCCGGCGACCCTGACGGTCTTTGACTTCAAACCCTACCCTTTAAGCGATCGAATTCTCATCAGCGCCACAAAGCGAACCGATCCCAACGTCTTACCGCCCCTCATTGATCAAGAACTTTACAACGTCACCACGGGCATTCAGGTGCGAAGCGTCGAGGGCGAGATTCCCGTCAATGCGGGGGCAGGACAAATCACGCCCGTGCTCGACAACCGGGATTACCAGAACCTAAAGTTTGATCTCTCCGCCAACGGAAAAATCGTCGTCGTCCAGCGCGTCAACCGCAAAAATCCCAGCCTATCGTCGCCCTGGGTCGTTCGGATCAATACCGACCTGCCGCCAGAAGAGTTGAAGCTGGAAAAACCAACGGGCAATTTCTTGATTACCCCGGACAGCAGCTCCATGGTCGCCACTCAGGGATTGGGCGTGTCGGTCTTGCCGCTGAACCCGTCTGAAGCTGTCGATCGACCTGATTTTTTGCCGAAGTTTGGGAATGTGCTGGCCATGAGCCAAGACGGCAGCTCAGCGGCGTTTGTGAAGTTCAATACCGACTACACTCGATCGCTCTTCGTCGTGACGAATCAAGGACAGGAAAGCGAAGTCTTCAAAACCACCGGATCGATTCTCAAGGCCCAATTCTCCGGGAACCGTCAGTACCTCTATGCGCTCCTAACCGATCTGATTACGGGAGAAACCTACAAAGAGCAGCCGTATATTGCAGCGATCGACCTGCTGGCCATTCGACAGGGAAAACCGACGAAAGAGGCGCTGTATCCTTTGCTGCGTCTGCCTAACCAGCGAGAAGTGCAGATGAGCTTGGCTCCGGATGACGGATCGATTTTAATCGATCAACGCGTTCCCGCCGTCACCGCCGAGGGCAAACCCACCGAAACCAGCCAGCTCTGGCTCGTACCCTTGAGCGATGACCCCAGGAAGCCCAATGCTCCAGGCGATCTAGGTCTCACCGGAAGCCAGCCCAAGTGGTTGCCTTAGATCGGGTTGCCTTAAATCGGGTTGCCTTAAATAACCCTTCAAAAATAAAGTTTAAAACAGCTTCGTGAACCAGAATTAAAATTCTCGTAAAAATGTATCCGGTCAATCTGTCAGGTTTCCTAAACAATCGCTAGAATAGTGGTACGCTTTCTCCCATAAAACATGATGCAAGTTTTGGATGTTTTAATGAACCGATCGTCACGGCTCTTTATAGATGGCTTGAGGAACTGCCCCAACTGACTCATCTGAAGTCAATTTTTGAAGTCAATGGCCGTTTTGCAGGAGAACCGTCTCAGGAGAGCAATCATGCTACATCGCAAAATTTATCAAATCTGTTCTGAAGGCCGCGAGGTCTGGATTTTCCTCCGCGATCAACAGCGTTGGATCGAACGTGCTCAGATTATCGATATCGAAGGGGATCTGGTGAGATTCCGTTACGAAACCGATGAAGAAGACGAAATCTGCGCGTGGGAGGAAATGGTCCGCCTTGAGAGTATTGGATCCATCACCCACAAGATCGCATCGGTGCCCAAGGGCGATGTCGAGTTGCTGGTTACGGACGAGTGCTCCGAAGCCGAGCAGCTAACCAACCATCCCTCGAAGGATACGAACGAGTAAGCCCCCTAGCCCCCAATTCTGGGGGAACATGAGTTTCCGAAGCCCCCAGAATTGGGGGTTGGGGGCCTCCGAATTTTATGACATGAACCCCTGAGCTTCCACCGCTTGGGGTTTTTCTAATGGAGACATTTGATGGGATTCTTGATGGAGTTCTGCCCGAAAATGCGTCGGGAAGAAATGGGTAAGCTAAACTGAAGCCATCACTATTTTTAATGCTATGAAAGTTTCGCTCTCCGCTACGCCCGCCCAGTCTCGCCAGCTCAAAGAACAGTTTGCCAATCCTCAAGAAACGCTGTCCTATGAACTCGGCCAAGCCGTGCAAGAACTGCCGCCCTTGTATACGCGGGTGCTAGCGGCGACCATTAGCGCAGTGGTCCTTGGGACGATCGGCTGGGCGCATTTTAGCGAGATTGACGAAGTGGCGACCGCAGAAGGCAAGCTGATTCCCTCCACAGAAGTCCGGCCTGTGCGGGCGCTGTCCATTGGAAGCGTCTCCAGCGTCAAGGTCAAACTGGGCGATGAGGTTAAAAAAGATCAAGTTCTGGTCGAGATTGATCCCGGCGCATCCGAGACCAGCGTCGTGGCAATTCGGAAGGATATTATAAAAATTGAAGAGAATATTACGCGCTTAGAGGCCGAAAGTCAGGGTCGATCGGACGTGGGAGACCCTGAGCAGAGAAAACTTTTAGCCGCCCGTCAACAAGAGCTAACCCAAAAGAATTTGTCAGCCCAATCTGAGGCGAACCGTCAAGCGGCCACCGTTAGCGAAGGTGAAGCGCGCCTAGAACGGTTCCGTGAAAACATTATCAACGCTCGAACGACAAAGCTAAACGCCGAGAAGTCCGTCATCAGCGCCCAACAAGCCAAAAACAACGCCTCCAGAAGCCTTGAAACCAGCCGCGAAATCCTACGGCGACTGGAGCCTTTGAATAAGGAACGCGGGATTTCGAGTAAAGACTACGCTGAAGCGCAAAAGGTTGTCATCTCCGAAGAAAATCAGGTCAACAGCGCCGACAACCAAATCACCTCCGCCAGCAATCAAGTCACCGAAGCCGATAACCAAATCAGCACGCTAGGTCGAGAGATCCAAGCCCAAGCAGACCGTATCGCTCAAGCACAGCAGGGGTTTCAGGGCGCGCAAAGTACGGCGGCAGGAATCGCTCCTCAGCGTCAGGGCGAAGTCCTCGGGCAGCTTACCGCTCAGCGCCAAGAACTCACCAAAAAGAAAGGTGAACTGGATCTTGCTAAAAAACAACAGACCGATCGAGAAACCGTAAAAGCCCCATTCGATGGCATCGTCTTCAATCAAAAAGTTACTCAAGGTCCGGTCCAACAAGGCGAAGAACTCCTGTCTATCCTGCCCAAAAACCAGGAACTCGTGATGGAAGTCAAAATCACCAACCGGGACATTGGGTTCATCAGCCAGGGCATGGATGTCAAAGTCAAGCTTGCGACCTTCCCGTTCCAAGAGTTCGGGATCATTAAAGGGACTATTTTACAAATCAGCTCCGATGCGGTCGTCGAGAAAGATTCCCAGGGCCGAGACATGGGTCCAGTCTTCCCCGCCCGGATTCGGCTTACCCAGTCCAGCGCAAGGCTCCGAGGGCGGACAGTGGACTTTACGCCGGGGATGGCCGGGAGTGCGGAAGTCGTAACGCGCAAGAAATCAATTTTGAGCTTTATCACCGAACCGATTACCAAACGATTTAATGAAGCATTCTCTGTTCGATAGAGCGCCTCATGACCCCAAATCCCATACAATTAACTTGACCGAAATCTAAAGTGCGATGTTTTTATGCGAATTCTTGCGCTCGTTCCAGGCGATATCAGCGATCAAATCCTCTTTTTTCCGACGATCGATGATTTAAAGAAGCGATATCCCGAAGCTCAGGTGGATATCGTCGTGGAACCTCGCGCCAAAGATGCGTACCAGGTTTCCAAATCGGTTCGAGAGACGATTGTGTTTGATTACCACGGGCGCAATAGCTTGGCGGATTGGGGCAATCTACTCGGGGTGATTCGCGACAGGGAATACGAAGCCGTGTTGACCTACGACGATCGCTGGTCAACGGGGCTATTGCTGTGGCTCAGTGGGATTCCAGTCCGCATTGGGTTTGCGGGTGGACCGAGTGAGCTATATCTGACCACCGCCATCCCCGTAGACAGTCAGAAAAAGTACCGCGCCGATCGCTACCACGATTTGTTGAAAGGTCTAAAACTCGAAGGGAATAGTCCTGAGTTGGCTGTGAACGTCCCGACGAAAGATCTAGCCTGGGCTGACGCAGAACGTCAGCGTCTCGGCTTAACTAGGGGTGGCTATGTCGTCGTGTGGGGCAGCGGTAAGTCTCCAAACTCCAGCTATCCTCCAGATCAATGGGAGCTTGTCCTTAAGGATTTTCAAAAGAAGCAGCCCGATCTGCCCTTGGTGTTAGCCGACAGCGGCGAAGGCGCTTGGATGAAGGTGATGACCGATGCCATGCCGACCCTCAAGGTCACTCGACCTAAGACCCCCGGACAGTCAGTGGCTATCTTTGCGGGAGCGAGTTTGTTACTGTGCTGTGAAAGTTCGGCCATGTACTTAGCGATCGCAGCCAAAACCTTTACCCTCGTTCTCATCAGCGAATCGGATCCCAAGTTGGTCCTACCCCAAAGCGATCGGGTAGTGGCGATTAAGTCATCGGGCCGTCGGGTGGCTGAAATCGCGCCTTCAACCATTTTGGAAAAGGTTTGGGGCGCTTGATTAGAACACACCTGAATCGGGTTCTCGCAAGACTTGTGTGAGGATCCGATCCAGGTGAATGTCTATCGTTCCGATTCATCCGGCACGCCTTCCGGTCCACCGACACTGATTCCACTCTCCAGCAGTTGAGCGTTGAGAATGTTGATGTCTCGGAGGACAGCCCAACGGGTATCAGCCCGGTAAGCAATGGAGTCTTGAAGGTTGGTGCGAGTCAGGTTTGCCCAGCGCAGGTCGGCATGGGTGAAGTAGGCTCGTTGCAGGTTTGCATCGATAAGCGTTGCTCCAGTGAGATCGGCTCCTTCTAGGTTTGCCCCGGTGAGGTTGGCGTTCCGTAAGTTGGCGTTCCGTAAGTCGGCCCCAATCAAATGAGCGCCCGTGAGATCTGCATTTGTCAAATCGCAGCTTGGACATTGGCCCGTTTCTAGAAGCTGTTTGACGTGGGCTGGGTTTTCGGCACGGGCGATCGCACTCGTTGAGAGCAAGGTTGCGGCGATCGTTGCAGCAAGGGTTGCAAGAATAGGAAAGGTCAGTTGGATCTTGATCATGAGAATAGTCCTCCACCACAGGTTCAGGGGCATAGGGTGACTTCAAGAGACGATCGGAGAATTCCAGAAAAATGACGATGAAACTAGGCAATCCTAGCGTTAGGGAAAATCATCTCCCTTTTATTGTCGCAACCTCTCTGAGCAATCCTCTGTCTCTATACATAAATTCATATGGATATTAGGGGGCGACCTATACAAGACCTCGCGATTATTTGATAAGATTTAGTAATATCTATAAATTCAAGTTACGTGAGCTACTTACGTAAGCCCCTAGGAGCGCAACAAATGGCATTTTTTGGTTTGTTTGGTAAAAAGAAAGAGGAAGATCCGCAGCCGAAGGATGCTTTTTATCTAGAAGATGAAGTTGCTCAGTCCATGGGCGACACGTCCTACATGAAAACCTCCAAAAGCATTCGGCGGACTTTTCCCAGCGGTGCGGCAGGAACAGGACACTTTGAAGTTATTTCAACCGTCTCATCCTCTAAAGCATCAAAGAAAGATAGCCGTGCGAATGCAGCAGTGCCTAAGCGGGTTGAGACGACCCCGACTTACAGCGAACAGCAAACGAGCTTCGGCAGTGCGTCTAGCTTCGGCAGTGCGTCTAGCTTTGGCAATGCATCTAGCTTCGGCAATGCATCCAGTTTTGGGAGCAGCTACAGTGCGCCCGAACCGACGCCTGCTCCCGCTCCTGAGCCAAAAGCGAGTCCTTCTGTCAGCAACGAAGCGTCCAACACCCGTCGGAAGTCCGATGGCGGCATGGATATGTTCCGCAACATGGCGAAAGATATTCGTAAGTAAGCCGTTCTAGGTTGCCTGTGCGCGATCGCAGATCTAAGATCTGCCCTTAATCTGCCAAAATACAGAGTGAGCGATTTCATCTATTGCTTGCTCTGTATTTTTGTGTATTTTTTTGCTCTTTACGTTAGAGATTGCCATGCCCAGCACCTCCACACCTAGCACCCCCGCACCTAAGATTATTGTCCTAGACGACGATCCCACCGGATCACAAACGGTTCATAGCTGCCTACTTCTGATGCAGTGGGATATTGAGACCTTGCGCTTGGGCCTGAGAGATGCGGCTCCCATCTTTTTTATCTTAACGAACACCCGATCGCTGTTGCCTCAGCAAGCCTACGACATCACCCTCGACGCCTGCCAAAATCTGAAGGAAGCCATTCGACTAGAGAATATTCAAGACTTCTTGGTGGTGAGCCGATCGGACTCGACGCTGCGGGGGCACTATCCAGTGGAAACCGATGCGATCGCGGATATCCTCGGCCCATTTGATGCGCATTTTTTGGTGCCTGCGTTTTTTGAAGGGGGACGGACGACGCGAGAGAGTATTCATTACCTGAAGGTGAACGGCGTGGATACCCCTGTTCATGAGACTGAGTTTGCGCGGGACTCGGTATTTGGGTATGGCACCAGCTATCTGCCTGATTACGTCGAAGAAAAAACAAATGGACGGATTAAAGCCAACCAAGTCGAGCGCTTTGTGCTCACGGATATTCGATCGGGCATAAAAAATAAGCTGATGGCCTTGAAAAACAATACCTGCGGCTGTGTCGATGCGGAGGTACAGACTGATTTGGATCAGTTTGCCACCGATATTTTGAGCGCCGCCAGTCAGGGCAAACGATTTCTGTTCCGCAGTGCCGCCAGTCTACTCACGGCGCTGGCCAAGCTTCCGCCCCAGCCTATTGCGCCTGCGGAAATGGCAAGCTACGTGCGAGAGTCAAAACCCGGTGCTGTGTTGGTCGGGTCTCATGTGAAGAAGACCACCGAGCAGCTTAATGAATTATTGCAAGCGCCCGGAACCGTCGGCATCGAACTGGCGATCGATCGATTACTGAGCGATCCCAATGGGTATGCCAAGCTCCTTAACGAAGCCACCCAAGCCGCCACATCCGCCCACGCTGACGGCCAGACGCCCGTGATCTACACGAGCCGAACTGAACTGACCTTCAATGATACCGAAACCCGACTTCAATTTGGGGAATCAGTCTCGCGGTTACTCATGGATATTTTGCGCAACCTGCCAGAAACGATCGGCTTTTTGATCAGCAAGGGTGGCATCACCTCTAACGACACACTCAGTCAAGGTTTAGCATTGCGATCGGTGTTTTTGTTAGGCCAAGTGATTCCGGGCGTTTCCATGGTAAAAACTGCACCGGATCACGCTCAGTTCCCGCATCTCCCCGTGGTGCTCTTTCCTGGAAATGTGGGAGATAGTGCTGCATTGGCAACCGTGTATCGCAGGCTCAGCCGTTCGATTTAGACGATCGAGACTCGCCCTGATCCAAGACCTTGCGCAACACCCGATCGGTTTTCGCCACCGTTTTTTCCCACTGGTGTTGCTGCGCCTGATGAAGACCCCGATCGATCAACGTTGATCGCAGGTCCAGATCGCCCACGATTCGCTCAATGCCCTGGGCTATTTCAGTAACGTCATAGGGATTAACCAGCAGTGCCGCATCGCCCACCACTTCCGGCAACGACGTGACATTGGACGTCAAGACGGGGGTTCCACAGGCCATGGACTCGATCGGAGGCAACCCAAAGCCTTCATAAAGAGACGGGAAAACCAGTGCCGTGGCTCCTCGGTAATAGGCCGGAAGATCAAGATCGTTAATGAATCCGGAGAACTGAACGCGATCGCCAAGCCCTAAGGCCGCAATTTCCCGCTCCAACTCAGGGGACGGATCACCGGATAAGAGCAGCTTAAGCGTGGGCGGAAGATGACGGGCCTGACGGAAGGCGGCAAGGAGGCGGGGCAGATTTTTGTGGGGACGATGGTTCCCGACGTAGAGCAAGTAGGGGAAACCCAAGTCTATGCTTGGACCTATCGGGCTGAAACTATCATCTACCCCGCAGCCTACGACCACGATTTTTTCTGCCGTCACCCCAGACCACTCCATAATTTCCTGTTTGGAAAATTCTGAGCAGGTCAAGATATAGGCCGCACGCCGCGCCGCAGGTCGAACAATGTACCGAAAATAAGGCTGCATAAGGCGGTTGGCTTCGCTCGGAAAATGCAGCAAAATCAAATCGTACAACGTAAAGACCACCGGAACCGGACTCCAGGGCGGCGGATTAAATCCCAAGCTAAGAAAAAGCTGCGGACGATGGTACAAAATCTGTGCGATCGTCCAGGGAATGTCAAGCTTGTGGAAGGGATAGGGTGCGAGGCCGGGGCTAAGGGGTTGTAGCGTGGGCAAAGCCTCGATCACCTCCGTTGCAAATCGTCCGATGCCATAGCGGCCACACCAACGTGAATCGACCAAAATCTTAGGCGATCGTTTAGAGGATCCTTTGGGCGATCGTTTAGGCGATCCTTGGGGTGAAGCGGTTGAAGATTTTTGCATCATAGCCATAACGAACGAAGCCCATACCCATCGTTACGATCGGTATGGGCTTAGGGTAACTTGACTTTCTACTGTTGTGCAGAGCTTGTTAACTCTCTTATCCAAAGATGATCTCCAGGGACGAAAAGATGAGGAGACGATGAACAAAGGGGTCTAGATTGACCTAAAAAATGTTGCCCTTGCGATCAAGGAGGTCTCAACTCCTGGTAAAATTTTGTAAAGTAAATCTCATTTTGTGAGTGACCGTTATGACCAAAGGATTCGGGGAGCAAAAGCAGGTTCGCAAAGCGCCATCACCCAATGCGCAGAAGCGGGTTGAAGCAGCGCAGCAGATGGACGACATGAAAGCGAAAGGGCTGCCGGAGTTTGAGGTTTATATCAGGCTCAAAAACAATAAGGTTTGGTATCCGGTCGGTGGCATCGCTGTCAAGCGATCGAACCAGATCAGTGCAGCAATTTATGCCAACGAAGACAACTTATTACAAGGTGCATTTCGCATTTTTCCGATCCTCAAGAAAAATGCTCAGAATCTGGAGTATGGCTATCGGCTAAAAGAATTAAAGGATGATCCTATTCAACTCGCGATTCAACCTGCGCCCGGTGTCGCTGGAGCCTTCCAAGCGATTATCAGCAATTTGACCGACACCGTGAGTGGCATCTTCAAGAAAAAATAGAGCTAGCGATCTCTAAAAATCGCCTTCGCACGCGGGCCAAACACGATCAAATCCTGGTGTGTCAGAATGGCCTTTTTGATGGGCTTTCCGTTGATGGAGAGTCCATTTGTGCTGCGTTTGCCCTCAAGGGTTCCATCTTGGATTTGAAACACATGGCGTCCGTCGGGTGTTATCTGCTGCTTAAGCACCGCATGAAACCGCGAGACAAACTGCGATCGCAAACAAATATCGTTTTCAGGATCGCGCCCAATGGTGTAGGTCCGATCGAACAGCTCGACCCAATGGCATCCTTCTTCGTCCTCAATGGTTAAGCTCGCACCGCTCAACAACAGGGGCGGAGTCCAGTCCAACTGTGCAGGAGGGACAGACGTTGGACTCAGCGATCGAGGGGGAGCGAAACCACTTCGATCGTCCCACACGGGATAGGTGGTGTTGGGTTGGAGATGGAGACCTAATTCTTGTTGAGCTTGCAGGCGGGCTTGGATAGCAATTTCATCCTCCGGGTTCAGTCGAAGAACCCGATCGTAGCAACCCATGGCTTCAGGGTAGCGCTGAAGTTCCATGAAGGCATTTCCCTGATTGCGCCAACTTAACGACGACTGAGGATCCAATTCCAGCGATCGCTCATAGCTCGAAATCGCAGTATTCGGCTGATTGTAGCCATAGAGCAGCGCATTACCTCGATGGTGCCATACTTTTGCATCGTCCGGCTGCACCTGCAAAACTCGATCGTAACAGGCCAAAGCGGCATCATACTCGCCCAACCCGTACTGAAAGGCATTGCCTCGACGCAGCCAAATGTTGGCGAGGGCTTCACGCTTGGGATAGAGCGACAGTGCCCGATCGTAGTTTTGAATCGCCTCGGAAAATCGCCCTAGGTCTTCCAGCGTCGTGCCGCGCTCGTACCATCCCTCCCAAAAGTCCGATCGCAAATCCAGCAGTCGGGCATAACAATCCACGGCTATCTGCAAGTCTCCCGAGGCAGCACAAGATATTCCCTGTCGGTAAAGGGCAAGTTCGGCTTGGGAAAGGGGGACACGACCTGTGTCAATCATGATAAACAACTGAAGATTTTAATTATCTTGAAGAGTTTGGACTAATTTTGCAATCTCCCGTGAGGGATAACTGCTTAAATGTGGATCTAAAGATAAGGTTCTATATTTTACCGAAATATTCCAGCTTTGGCCGATCGGTTTTGCCTATATCAATTGTTTTAGGAATCACCCTCCGTCTTTCAAGCTGTATTTCAATCTATATTTTGAGCTGCATTTCAATGAATTCGTAAATAATAAATTTAATTGCGAGGTCTATCTGCATCTATCTGCATAATAGAAAGCGGTAATCAGACGTTACGTTACGCTATGTTTTGTTGCAGGATCGATCGAATTAAAGCCTCAGTCCTCATCGGGTTTTGGTGCGTGTTTTTAGTGCTCTTAATGCCAGCAGGGGCAATCGCGCAGACTCCCCAAACCCAGCAACAAGTTCCCACAACCGACGTCAATGGACTCCAACAACAGCGTCAACAGGTCCAGCAACAGCGTCAACAGGTCCAACAGCAGCGCGATTACCTGAAAAGTCTCGAAAAATCGGCTAGCGACGATCTCTCCGGTCTCCAGAAACGGCTGAAATCTACTCAAGCTAGCCTCGAAACTCAAGAAGCGGCCCTACAAACGGCGAAAGCGGCCCTCAGCAAACTAGAAGTCTCCCTGACCCAAACTGAGGCTACCTACAGCAAACAGCAACGCGCCATGGTGACTAGGCTTCAGTTTTTGCAGCGCCAGCGCGATCGCCAAGGCTTGGCCATCCTGCTGAAAAGCACTAACCTCAACGAACTCCTCGACAGACGGTATCAGCTCAAACGTCTCTATAATGCCGATCGCAAATCCCTCTCCATCCTCCAAAAGCAAACCGACAAACTTGCCCTCGATCGGCTAGACGTGGAGACTCAGAAAAACCAAATTTCGCTCATCATGCAGCAACTCCTCGCCCAAAAGAGCGAAACCCAAGCGCAGTCTAACTACCAAAAAGAATTCATCTCCCACCTCAAAACCAACCGTCAAGCCCTAGAATCCGCCATCTCCCAGCTCGAAAAAGATTCCACCAGCATTTCTCAACTGATTCGTCAGCGATCAATAGGCGATCGCAATGGCATTGTCATCACCGGAAATGGGGCGATTAGCTATCCGGTGGATGGAGAAGTTACCAGCGGGTTTGGCTATCGGCGGCATCCCATTTTAGGATATGACAAGTTTCACTCGGGGCTGGACTTTGGCGCAGACTCAGGGACCACGATTCGATCGGCGGCGTCGGGCGTCGTGATTTTTGCAGATTGGTATGGCGGCTATGGCAATACGGTCATCGTCGATCATGGCGGCGGCATTACAACGCTGTACGGCCACGCTGAAGGGTTCTACATTGCAAGTGGTCAAGCGGTGCAAAAAGGTCAACCGATCGCAGCCGTAGGATCCACGGGGCTATCCACCGGACCTCACCTGCATTTTGAAGTGCGAAAAGACGGCGAACCGATCGATCCGGCTCAGTTCTTGTAAAGCCTCAGTTCTTGCAATTTTCTCCATCAGTAACTTTCTTGAAACATGGTGTATGTTCCCAAAATCTTGGGCACAATGGGCGGGGATGCTTCTCCTTCAACCCCGCCTGCCATGTCGCCAGTCCACCTCCCTCACTTCAGCCTTCCGTTAAGATCTTTGCCTGCGTTGCGATCGCTTTCGCCGACCGTTTCGTTTTATATCCGAAAATTGATTCGGCGCAATTTTGATCAACTCAGACTTTCGGAATCGGGGATGTCCGTTTTGGCCGATGGGTGGGGCGATCTCGATCGCATTTTACTCGCGTTGTATTCCAACGAGGACACAGGGCCGGATGAAGCAGCGATCGGTGCGGCAATCGATCAGCTTGAGCACCTCGCCCGCGCGCATCAAGTTTTAAGTTCCCAGGGGTCCATCTATCCCGACGAACTGCGCGAGACTGAAAAATCTATGTTCTCCATCCTCGGTTATGAATTGAAACGCCGCACCGATCGCGGTAACATTCTTATCGTCGATGACACCCCCGCCAATGTCCGGATTTTGTCTGATTCGTTGATGCAATGCGGCTATGAAATCTGTAGTGCAATGAGCGGAGAACGGGCCTTAGAAATCGTTCAGGACTTTGTGCCGGATTTGATTTTGCTTGATGTGATGATGCCAGAAATGGACGGATATACCGTGTGCAAACGGTTGAAATCAATATCCGAGACTCAGGATATTCCCATCATGTTCTTGAGTGCCATTGACAATGCCCACGATCGAGTCAAAGCCTTTCAGGTGGGAGGAATCGACTACATTACAAAGCCGTTTCATCTCGAAGAAGTCCTCGCCCGCGTCAGTCAACAAATCGACAGGCGAACCCTCCAAAAACGTCTCGAACAGCAAAATTTCCGCCTCCACGCCGAAATCCAAAACTACAAACAGCTTGAAGATCGCTATCGAAATATCTTCGACAATGCCATTGATGGAATGTTTCAATCCACACCAGACGGGCAGTTCATCACAGCTAATCATGCCTTAGCGAAGATGTATGGCTATGCGTCGGTCGAGGAACTCTGTACCTCTATTAACGACATCGGCATCCAGCTTTACGTCACGCCCGATCGTCGCAAAGAGTTTATGGATCAAGTTCTGATTCGAGGAGAAGTTTCAGACTTTGAAGCGCAGGTTTATTGCAAAAATGGCACAACACTTTGGGCGTCCGAAACGGTTCGCGCCGTCAAGGATTCACAACATAGCCTAATGTTCTACGAAGGCACGGTCAAAAACATCACCGATCGAAAACGATCGGATGAAATCCTCCGAATGCGATCGCAGGAACTCGAAGAAACTCTCATGCAGCTTCGCCATAGTCAAGCGAAACTGTTGCAGCAGGAAAAGATGTCTAGCTTAGGGCAACTGGTCGCCGGAATGGCCCATGAAATCAACAATCCAGTGAGTTTTATTTCTGGCAATTTAGTCTATGCTGAGCAGTACTTTGAAGACTTGATTCGAGCTTTTCATGAGGCTGGAATTACGCCCGGTGAAGATCTGGAATTTGTACTACAGGATTTGCCCGTCCTGCTACAGTCCATCCGTACCGGGGCCGATCGCATTCGTCTAATTGTCCAAGCCCTGAAAAATTTTGCCCGTCTTGATGAAGCCGAAGAGAAAACCGTAGACATTCATGAGGGCATTGAAAGCACGCTGCTACTCCTCTCCCATCGCTTAGAAGCCACGTCCAATCGACCTAAGATTAAAGTGGTGAAAGATCTAGGAACCGTGCCGAAGGTCCATTGTTTTCCTGGATTGCTGAACCAAGCACTGATGAACCTTATGGGCAATGCAATAGATGCTCTCGACGATAGTATGACCAACACCAGTTTCAAACAACCCAAACTCGAACTCCGCACTAAACTTATCGATCCGAATCGCATCATGATTTGGATTTCTGACAATGGTTCAGGAATGCCCCCTGAAATCCAGGAACGAATCTTTGATCCCTTCTTCACCACCAAAGACGTCGGAGAAGGGACGGGCATGGGACTGGCCATTAGCTATCAAGTGATCGTCGAGAAGCATGGCGGACAGTTGGAATGTATTAGCGTTCTCGGTAAGGGAACTGAGTTTGTGATTATGCTGCCAATTAAGCCCGATCGAGATACCAGTTCGATGGGCGATCGTTGATTCTTGAGTTTATATTGAAATCAATCAAAAGGAGGGTCGCTATTAGATCGCTTCTTCGTTGGGTTTAGGGTTCGGCGAGCCAAACCCCTACACTCTCTGAAAAGATAGAGCTAGGGGCATGGCACGCCGTGCCCCAAACCCAACGAAGAGGCTCTGAATACCTGGCTTATTTACGCCGCGCAGTGCTAGACACAATCTTCGGGCTTCATCGTTTCATACTTCTCAAAAGGCTGATGAATCCAGGGATTATTATCCAAATAATCAACGTAGTAATCAGGTTTAATCACAGAACATGCCTTATACCAAATCACCGCCGTCCGCACTTCTTCAATGTAAAACCCATACTTCCGATCGAGCCACGGTAACGTTTTCTGTAAGGTCATTCCAGAATCAACCAAATCATCGACCAGCAAAATGCGGCTTCCAAGATGGAGCGTCGTTTTCGTGAGGTCTTCGGAAAAAACAAGCGTGCTCCGATCGCGCCCTTCGTTCCCCCCATAGGATGACGCCGAAAGAATCGCTAGCGGCACATCGTAAAGTCGCGATAACGTATCTCCAATGCGCAAGCCCCCCCGAGCCAGACACACAATTTGGTTAAACGACCAAGCCGATCGATGAATAGTTGCGGCGAGCGTTTCGATTTTGGTGTGGTAATCGTCCCAAGTGATATGCAAATCAGCCATAGTCTACAGCCCCATCTCTTCCCTTAAATGATATGTTTTCTTTAAATTTTTTCTCGATTTAGAAACGGCAAATCCAACAGCGTTGCCGTCTGCGAAACCTCCAGCGTTCCCACCTGAACACTCGCCCCCACGCCTGCCGCCTTCGTCCTCACATAGCACAGCCCGATCGCACTCCCATTCGCCAATTCATACACACTCGTCATCGTCCCCGCCTTCGCACCCTCCACCCAAACTGTTGTTCCCACGGCCACAGTCGCACTGAGCTTCACGCCCCAAAGCCCCATCTTGACCGCATCACGACTCTCCAGACGGGCGATCGTTTCTTGGCCAATGTAGCAGCCTTTATTAAAAGAAACCGTGCTCCACAACCCAGCATCCAATGGATTATACTCCTCCGTAAGTTCGCTTCCCGGCATCGGACGACCTTGCTCAATGCGCACGCGTTCAAACGTGGCCTCATTCATGACAAGTGCTGGAATCTGGACCAACATCGACCAAAGCGCCTCCCGATCCGCCATCGCCGCCATCAGCGTATAGCCCGTCGTGACTAGACCTGATCCCGCCATCACCGTTACCGCCACAGACCCGTTGGCGGAGCCTCCCGGAACGGGAATCGTCCCCTCAACCACCCCCGCTGTCACATCAATGCCGAGAGATTTCAACGCATCGGCGCTCCCTAGGCCCATTAGGCTAAACATCACCGTTTCAGCACTCAGATCGATCAGCGTCACCTTGTCCGCAAAAAAGATATATCGATCGAGCACTTTAACTAATTTTTCAGCCATTCCCGGCGACACCACCATCAGCACCGAGTCCGCCAATATCGCCACCGTCGCCAAATCCAACAGTCTCGCTGTGGACGTAACAAATGTGGTTTCGCAGACTTCGCCCGGTTTGCGAAAGTTCAGCGTCTGCGTACTTTGATTATGCAAAAACGTCAGTCGGTCCCGATCGCCCACCCGAATACGACCCCAATGACTGCGATCGACCAGCGTCAGCTTATCTAGATCAAGCGTGTCTAGATCGATCGGTCCCGCTTCACCCGCCGTTTCAACCGCCGTTTCAACCGCTATATCAACCGCCACTTCAATCGCCATGAATCACCCATCCTAAAAATCATCATCGTCCTCTAATCCATTCTCCCACCCTCCCGACAAAACATCCGCCACCACCGCATCAAGCGCCGCCCGATCGAGACCCAATCCCGATCGATGACCCATCGTCTCCGTCATCGGAATCAACCGCAGCATCCGATCGTCCATCAGCAAATCAAAGAAACTCCCCTCAGAGGACTGGCCCAATTGCAGCCCATCAAAGCTCATCACATTCAGATACAGCGACCCATGGGTGACCATCGTGGCACTCTGACCTTCGCAGTAAACCTCAACCACCGCCCCCTCTCCCTGATTCACTAAGCCGCCATCTTGAAAAAAAGCATAGCGAACGGCTCCCAGATCTCTTAGAAGTCGGTGCATATCGCGCTTATCGACTAAAAGCCCTGTCTCCACCACACAAGGAGCCGGACCGCGTCTGCCTGAAATTAACTCGTGACTCATAGCCAAAACACCCCTCAATCCTAGAGAATCAAACCAGCAACAGCGATTCCGCCGAAAATCGATCGAATCAAACGAAATGATTTCGAGATAATTTTGATCGGATTTCCATCGGCATCGCCCCATCACTCCTATTTTATCTTCCATTCACTTATGCTGAACCTCTTCCGGGCATTCACGCAAAAACTCCTCGGAGCGCTTGTCTTTTACACGCAGATTCCGCTCTCCCATACCCGAGTCCTAGACTTCGACGGCATCGCTCGTTTCGCGCCGCTGGTGGGGCTTTTCATTGGCGTACTGCTCAACGTTGCGATCGGGTTTTCAGCCTATACCGGACTCAGTAGTTCCCTCATCAGTGCTCTAGCCGTGAGCCTCTGGATCTTCATCACCGGAGCCATACACCTTGATGGCGCAATGGATATGGCCGATGCCCTAGGCGTCATAGACCGAAGTCGTCGCCTAGACGTCATGCGCGACAGCCACACGGGAGCCTACGGAGCCATCACCGCCATCATCATCATCCTTCTCAAGACCCTTGCCCTCAGCAGCATCCTCAGTCTCCAATTCTCAAGTTTCAATTCGCAATTCTCCCTCCCCCTCATTTGTGGCTGGTCCCGCTGGGCACAACTCATGGCGATCGCCCGCTTCCCCTATCTCCGCGAATCCGGTAAAGGAAAGCTGCACCAAAAAGCAGTGACGTCGTTTTGGGATGCCTTGCCGAGCGCCTTGATATTAGTAGCGATCGGGATTTCCGGCTATTACCTAGACGCGCTGACCCTAGAACAAATTATTACGCTTCCGATCGTCACGGTGTTTTTTGGCTGGGGGTTTAGTGTGTGGATTGCTCGTCAGTTTGGCGGACACACCGGAGACACTTACGGCGCAGTCGTGGAATGGACGGAAGTGGTGTTGCTCTGCTTCATGAGCGGATTTTAAATCGATTAAGGGATTAGCGTAAAAATAAAGCCCCTACTGAAGAAGCCCCCTAGTACTGAGCGGCGGAAATAAGACCTTGATTTTTTCTTCATTGGGTTTAGGACACGGCATGGCCATGTCCCTACATTCTCTTGAACCCGGACTCTGTAAACCCGGATCTGTAGGGGCATGGCTCGCCGTGCCCCAAACCCAACGAGGAGGAGATGAATACCTGGCCGACTTACGCCGCAGACTACTAGCCCCCAATTCTGAGGGGACATGAATTTCCGAAGCCCCCAGAATTGGGCATTATTTAATTTCTAGTCCCTAACCGATCGCCCCATCAACCGATCGCCATCACCACCACACCACTCACCATAATCACCGCGCCCAATAACCGTTCTCGCCAGCCCTTCTCCCCAAAAATCCAAACCCCAAATCCCACACTAAATAACGAACTCATTCGTTTCACCGAAATCACCTGGGCCACCGGAGCCATGCCAACCGCAAACATCTGAGATCCCACTGCAATGCCGTTTGCGACCCCAGCGAAGAGAAGCAACTTCCAATTTTTCCGCACTGCCATGAGCGAAATCGGTTGAGTGGAACGATTAAATAGCACTAGCGGCAAAATCCCTAATGCAATATATCCAAACAATGCGATCGCCCAAAAAATCGGCGATGAATTTTGCACGCCAATCTTGTCGAACGTAGATGTAATACTCCAAATAAACGCCACCATCATCATCATCCGACTGCCTTTATTCATCACCATCGCTTTCAGTGGCGCAAGATAATTAGAACGGTCCGATCGCAAGTTTAAAACATAGGAACCGATTACCACTAGAAACACCCCAACCCCATCCCACATCGTCGGAATCTCTTGCACAATTAGTGGCGACGTCACTAATAAAAACAAAGGCGTCAACGCAGACAGTGGCGTAATCAACGACAAATCCGATATTTGAATCGCCTTCACATATAGCGAATACGCCACCACATTCAACGTCCCGCCAATAACGATCGCACTTCCAAAATTACGGCCCAACGTCGGTACACCCGTCACCCACAGCATCGGCAGCAACACGATCGCCGCCATTGCCATCGTGATACAAGCCACCAAGCTCGAATCCAGTTCTTTTAAGCTTTTCTTACTAAATACGTCCTTCAAAGACTCAAAGAATGCCGTTAAGATTGAAAGGAATAACCAAGTCATAGGAAGTCTCTAGTGGTCGTTGCAACGTTGCCCCGAATTAAATTTTTGACCGAACCGACCACCGATGCATGGGTGGAGCAGACGTTGGCCAATATGAACACCATTTTGCTCGATCACTCCCACTGCGAACGCAAGGCAGCCAGCGTAGCACTAAAGCTCATGTTCCGCTACCCCTCAAACCAGCGCCTCGTCCGCGAACTAACGGCGATCGCCCAAGAAGAACTCCTCCACTTCGAGCAAGTCAACCAAATCCTCGAAGCCCGCAACATTCCCCTCGGCCCGCTGAATGCTCCCCCTTATGGATCGGCCCTTAACAAACTCGTCCGCAAACAGGATCCCGATCGGCTCCTCGACCTGCTGTTAGTTTCTGGCCTGATTGAAGCACGCAGTCACGAACGATTGGGACTTATCGCCGCCCACTGCGAAGACCGAGAACTTGCAAAATTCTACGGTTCACTGATGGAATCCGAAGCGCGGCATTACGGGATTTATTGGGTTTTGGCGGACACCTACGCCGATCGGACCGTCGTTATGCAACGCCTCGAACAACTAGCGAATGAAGAAAGTGCCATCCTCTCAACGCTTTATCCCGAACCCCGAATTCACAGCTAAATCCCAGCTAGGAGACGTACAGTGATTCAATCCATTCAAGCTAGCAAAGTTAGTTTTGCCACCCTTCGAGAAATCTTTGGGTTGACCCGAAATAGGAGTCCCCAATTTTTCACCGAATGGTTGGCGCTTGATAGCGCTGTGAATGAATCTGAAATCCAAGCGATCGATCGAATCGTATCTAACTTTGAGTATTTGATGGAAGAACCGCCTCTTCTTGAGGAAGGGGTGAAAATGGTTGTGTTGGCCCCGTTGCTGGATCTCGCCGCTTTTTACCAACCCCCGTTTCGCTTCAAACCGGAACGATCTGTGGAAATTCAGGCGATCGAAGAAGATGGAACCGTAGTTAGAGGGAACATTGACGTTCTAGTTTTGTGTGATACCGTTTGGCTCTGCGTCATCGAAGCCAAAATGACGACCTTTGCGCTCAACGTTGCGCTTCCACAAATCTTAAGTTATATGTTAGCCAGTCCCACAAATCCTTGCTTCGGGATGTTAACCAACGGCAACGAATTTCTATTTGTCAAACTTAGTCAAGAGGGGAATCCTCAATTTGCAACATCCAGAGTGTTTTCACTTTACGCCCCTGGAAACGAGTTAATAGAAGTCTTCAAAATCCTGTGTCACTTAGGCCGATCGACGCTCTAGCCCACCCTAGTACTATGCGGCGTAAGTAAGCCCAGTATCGCAAACAATCAGACATCTTGATCTATTCTTCGTTGGGTTTGGGGCACGGCAAGCCATGCCCCTACGGTCTCTGGAAAGATAGATTTGTAGGGGCATGGC
>JAYUJY010000108.1:0-1582 GCA_043764895.1 Synechococcales cyanobacterium
CTTTTTTGATCCCGTTCTTACGGATATGACTCGATTCACATTCAGGGCATTTCATCAGGATTCACCTTAACTCATACACTAATTATGCAACGCCGAAAAGTTTACTGAGAGGGGTATACAAGAATTAGGCGATCGAGTCGAATACTAGAGAATTCCATCAGAAAAGGCTGGAAGCCTGATTTTTGGTTCAAGTCATCGTAGACCTTAATTTTGTCAAAACCCTACAATTCTTTCCCTATGAGGGTTCTGGCATCCGAACACACGGAACCAGTCCCAGTATTTTCGTTTTATCAATCGCGATCGGCAGGTGGAATCTGAGGTCGGTTTACCCTTTAATTTTGGGATGCCCTAGGGGAAAGGGCTAGAACGGCTCTCAACCGAAGAATTAAAGAAGCAATTCGATTTTGTCATTCAAGCCAATGATTGGCAACCCACCGATACGATCGTCGCAGAAGGCGATAAGGCGATTATGGGGAGACGATCGACTATCCCAGCGAATAAGATGGCTTCATTCTAGAACGGCACAGAATAATCTGGTCAGCGGACTAGAGAAACAATTCAAACCTCTTGCCCGCACCTGGGCAGGAATAGTTCGGGACTGCCTTAATTTCACTCCACTGGATACGTTGATAACCACGGGCGTTGAACTCCATCGTCATCTGCCCACTACAAAATTGACGACCATCAAGACTCCGCTCTTCAAAATAGCCACTCATCTTCCCACCATTGCTGGGGCAAATACTGTAGGCATGTTTTTTGATCCAGAAGTGCCCCATCAGCTTCGTGTCTGAATACTGAGTTTTGTACTCAACGATATCTCCTTGGCAAGCCTGGATGACCGCTTGAGGAACGATCGTATTTCCCTTCTGAAAGACTCGACTCGTCGGCGAAAGGACAATGGGGTTTGCTTCGGCGACGGGCAGATCGCTGGTCAAGGCGATCGTGCTAGTGATGAAGACTAGCACGATCGAACATAAGTTGTGTTGCATGGCGATCGCTCCCTGATTGAGTGACGTGAACTTTAAGTGGGGGTGAGAACAAAGGCGATCGAGGCTGAAGCATCATATTGACTGCATCGACCCCAGCCTGTGGTGGCCGTAGCGGCCACATAGAGATATTCAGAGAATCCCTCAACGGTACAGGTTCCCAGAAGGGTTGCAACACTGGCTGTCACGGGAGAGACGATACTACTGACGCTTCCACCGATACTAGGCGGCGTGAGTAAGTTTACCCCCTTAATCAAGGAGAAACTGTACGTTGCATAGCCATGGGGATGGGACGCCGTGTAGGCCATTCGGACTTGCTTGGTTTTGTCTGCACCATATTTGAGCGTGCCGCAGTTGGGATCGGTGACGGTGCCATCACTCAGCGTCGGAGTTCCCAATGTTCCCACGCATGGGCTGTTGTCCAGCAAGACCGTCAGATTGACCAGTCCGGCTTCAGCATTCAAGTCATTCCCGGCACCGTCCACGACTCGGAGGCTAATGGTGTGTAACGCATCAGATAAACCCACGGTATTCAAGAGCGTACCCAGCCAAGCATTCAACCAAAGCTGATCCGGCGATCGCACGGGATAATACCC
>JAYUJY010000109.1:0-27761 GCA_043764895.1 Synechococcales cyanobacterium
CGCCACCACTTGCATCGTGTAGCGCCAGTCAAAATCCCGACCTCCCATCCGCACCGAGAAGCCATTACTATCCGTCGCTCGACCACAAATTCCTGAAAAGTCAAAGTCTGCCAGCAGTGGATTCACAACGGTAATGGTTTGATTTACTGCCGTTTGATTATTCTGCTCACTCCAACAGGCCCGAGCATTCGTGAGCTGTTCGACGATTAGAAGCTGATGCAT
Organism: Synechococcales cyanobacterium; assembly: GCA_043764895.1. Taxonomy (GTDB): domain Bacteria; phylum Cyanobacteriota; class Cyanobacteriia; order Leptolyngbyales; family Leptolyngbyaceae; genus JAAFJU01. The sequence continues at coordinate 223 of JAYUJY010000109.1, forward strand.
GGCCCCGCCTTGATAGGGCGACGCTACGACGGTCACGCCATTGACATCTAGCTCTTGCTGAGTCATTTGAGCTAGGGCACGATCGCCGCTGCTTAGGCTGGAAACTAAGGCAACAGCACCAATCAAGCCACCCTTCAAACCGTGCTGGAACAAATTCTGAACGTTCATAAATAAATTAGATTGAGAGATTAATTTTGAGGCTAAGAATATAGCAATGTTCAGATGCACCCTTCGGGACAAGGCAAAACGATTCCGCTCCTGCCATGACCCGATCATGAAATCAGGTATGAAATAAATTCACTGCTTACATTATTTCATTTTCTGCCGAATTTGACTAGAGAACCTTCAATTTTTCTACGATTGCCATTATATTTCGATCGGCGATTGACCGCCCATAGCCAGACCCTCTGCCGATAATCTGGCTGATCCCGTAAAGTTTCTCCGGGGATCACAAAAATTCTTTACACAGCGGTCCATTCCCTTGGTATTACTAGAAGGCGGATGATTGAATTGGGATTGGGCTGGGGCTATGAAGGGGACACAGGGGACGGCGGTGAGAGACGGTTTCAAGCAAGGATTTTCACAGGGAGTCAGACAGAGACTAAGACAAGGCAGCTTGACGATCGCCATCAGCATGGTTCTACTTGGCGGCATCGGAACGATGGGATCAGCAGTGGCACGTACGCTACACGAGCCATCTTTTCGATCGGGAAAATTAAGGGTGAGCAATCGATCGGAGCATCCGGTTCGGTTGGCGCTGCGAGTGAAGGCCGAGAAGGCGCAGGATGGTAAGTACAACGAAAAAGTGGCGTTGCCGCTGAAGTATGAGCAGCCTGCCCATTGGGATTTCTACGCAGGCGAGGGCGGCGATCGAGGATTGGTGGTGGCGTTGCCGAGTCGATCGGTCTATCTTCGGCGAGGGGATGTGGTTTTTGCCTTTGCGCAGGATGGGTCTCAGCGATACTGGGGACCTTTTATTGTGGGTGAAACAGATAATCCCATTTGGAACGATCGATCGTCGGAGTGGCAGTTGGTTTTGGAGGAGTGAGGTAGTGGGTCCGATGAGTTTAAGCCACGTCTAACGACACGATACCAACGTGATGACAGATGCTGGGATCGGTGGGATCGGTGGGGGGAATCGCTGAAATATGATCGCGGAATGATTCGAGTTCAGACTTAAAGGCGATCGCGCTTTGGATTTGGTGTTCAAGCTGGTCGATTTTTTCGTCGAGCAGTTCGTCAACTAAGGCACAGGGCGATTGTCCGGAGGCCCGAATGCTGAGAATGCGTTGGATGTCGGCAAGGCTAAAGTGAAGAGCCTGCGCTTTTTTGATGAACTCCACTTTTTGAAGTGTTTCGGGGCTGTAGTAGCGATAATTATTGGCCGCACGATCGGCGGGCTTGATCAAGTCCAAACTTTCGTAATAGCGCAGGGTGCCGACAGAAAGGTGCGATCGTTTGGCGAGTTCTCCGATTTTGAGAAGTGAGGTTGTTGCGATCATGGTGAGGGTTTTTCGAGGGCTTATCTTGTATAGGATAAACTCTATAGCGGGCTAGAGGGTCAAGCGATCGGGATTGTTGATATAGTTGAGACTACCGTCAAATCCATCTGAGGCAAGCGATGTTGAAATCTGTCAATACTCAGATTCCCGATAACAGTCAGCCTCTTCAGAAAAACGAACTACGCAAACGAATTAAAGCAGGGGCCATCCACCATGCTGAACGCGATCGACAATTTTCTGAGGAGTGGTTTGCGCTTGAAGAAGAAGTCTGTCAGGAAACTTGGAAAAGCATCAGAAGAAACCATGACTGAAATCGATCGAGCCATTCAAATTAGTTTGGGACTCATAGATATTTGAGCAAGAATCCTTCCTAATCCTCATGTTGGAAGACAATCACAGTATCAATTTCTACGCGATGACGATCGTAATAGTCCCAGGCAAACTGTAACTTCTTCAACGTCAAGGTTGGATAGTTGCGTAAAAGTTCCTCATGACTTGCGCCTTGGCTCTTGAATGAAACTAAGGTCCAAATCGGAATCCGAGTTCCGCGCAGTCTTGCATATCCTCCACAAATGCCTTCCGTCGATTCCACCGCCCGATCGAGTAATACCCCATCTAACAAAAAATGATCCTCTTCCGTCAACCCTTCGATCGCTGTTGCTAGGTCTGTAATTCGTTGATAGTCGATCGTTGGAATCATGTTTTCTCTCCTCGCTCAACCCAGTGAACGTTTAAATTTTAGCGTAACACCCAGTTTCATTTTCCCCCTTGACTCTCTACCCGACTGTAGGGTTTAGCATGATTGCATCCCTTAAAACCCAGGTAATCTCCATGACGATCAACCTCGAACAAACTCTTCAAGCCAACGCCCAATCTGAAACCGGAAAAGGTTGCGGCTGCATTGCGGACAAGAGCACCTGTAGCTGCAAGTGCGGTACCAACTGCCAATGCGGGGCGGACTGTCAGTGCAGCGTTGGCTGTTCTTGCAAGAAATAGAGCGATTCAACTCCTCCTCGTTGGGTTTTGGGCACGGCAAGCCATGCCCCTACGGTCTCTGAAACCCGGATCTGTAGGGGCATGGCCATGCCGTGCCCCAAGCTCAACGAAGAATAGATCAAGGCTCTAAGTTTGATTGATTTCAAGACAGGCATTATTTACGCCGCGCAGTATTAGACTGGTTAGTCCGTGATGGATTCCGTACGTGAGTGCGCGAAACCCGAACTAGCCGAATATCGAATTAAACTGTCACAATAGAAAGCAGTGTCGGTTTGAAATGGAACTTTCGGCTTATGTCACGTTTTTCGCACGCTCGATCGGTCTCTCAAGTTTTGATGAATGTTTGGCAATCTGAATTTATTCGCAAGGTTCGATCGATCGTTATTGTCGGACTCTTCGGGTTTCTGGCGCTGTTCGGCAGTCCATTAGAAGCAGAAGCCTGTGACTCCTGCGACCTCAAAGGCCACCAAACCGAATCCACTTCATCGGTCCTAGACCTCGGATCCCTCGCCCTCACAAACGTCCAATTAGCGGCTATTCCTCGGACTTCGATCGCCCCCGATATTTCAAAGCCGATCGTCACCAAACCGATCGTCACCCAATCCGAAGCCGCCATTAGTCAGACCCTTGCTGCCACTCCCAAAGCCGTCGAACGGGGAAGTTTCGTCGCCCGAGCCGTGAAGCAAGTGGGCAATGCCGTCGTCAGAATCGATACTGAAAAAACTATTACCCGCCGAGCAAGCACGGATCCCATGATGGAAGATCCGTTCTTCCGGCGTTTTTTTGGGGATGAGGTGTTGGCCCCGCGTGAGGAGATGATGCGCGGTCAAGGGTCTGGATTTTTGATCGATCAGAGCGGCATGCTGTTGACCAATTCCCATGTGGTCAATGGGGCTGACAAAGTGACCGTAACGCTGAAAGATGGCCGCAAATTCATTGGAAAAGTTCGCGGCGTGGATGAAGTGACGGATCTGGCGGTGGTGAAAATTGAAGGTAAGGATTTGCCCGTTGCGCCCTTAGGAAATTCGGCTGACGTGCAAGTCGGCGACTGGGCGATCGCCGTGGGAAATCCCCTCGGTCTCGATAACACCGTGACGCTCGGCATTGTCAGCACGCTCAAACGATCGAGCGCGGCGATCGGTATTCCGGATAAGCGTCTTGATTTTATTCAAACCGATGCAGCGATTAATCCTGGCAACTCTGGCGGACCGTTACTTAATGACAACGGTGAGGTGATTGGTATTAATACCGCGATTCGGGCGGATGCGATGGGGATTGGATTTGCGATTCCGATCGACAAGGCCAAAGAACTCAAGGATCAACTCGCGCGCGGTGAAAAAATCCATCATCCTTACCTCGGCGTGCAGATGACCAATCTCACCCCCGAAATTGCCAAACAAAACAACGATGACCCGAATGCGGTGTTTATTGTCCCTGAAGTGAGTGGCGTCATTGTCGTTAAGGTCATTCCCAACACGCCCGCCGCAAAAGCCGGGATTCGCAGAGGTGATGTGATTACGGCGATCGATGGGGAATCCATTACCCTAGCGGAACAACTTCAGCGGATTGTCGAAGCCAGCCGTTTGGGGCAGGCATTGAAGGTGGAAGTCAAGCGATCGAACCTGACTCAGACCATTACGGTGAAGACAGGCGAACTTCAGGATGCGGCTTAGGATTGGGTCGGATTCACATGTTGCGGGGGCGATCGAAATCAGTTTCGATCGCCCCCGCTTTTGATGAGAGATGGCAACACAGATTTAAGAGACGATCGTAATCTGAGCAACGCCTTCACCCGGTTCGAGCGTGAGAGGCTGCGTTCCTTTGTTTTCGCGGGAGGCGAGAGGGACGGCTTCGACTGCAAGCTGAGTGACGAAACTGCCGCTCGGACGATCGGTTTTGACGCGCAGAATGGTACCGGGGAAAGCAACCGTCATGCCGACCACGCGATCGCCTTTGTTTGTGAACTGGAAGACGTGTTGACCGAGATCGCCTAGGTTACAAAGCTTCAGAAGCCCGACGGTCATGCGTTTGCTGTAGCCTTCGGCGGACATCAGCAAGAATTCGTCTTCATACCCGGCGATCGCCCAGCCCACAAATCGTTCAAGTTTTAAGACCTTGGTGACTTGAGATCCGGCGGCGGTGCGACTGGCGATCGGAAGCGTTTCTGCGTTGATTTCGACGCGGATGACCCGTCCCATAGTGGTGGCGACGACGACTTGATCGCCTTCCTCTACAAAGTCGGCAAACAAAATGTGATCGTCATCCTTGAGCTTGATCGTCACCAGTCCTCGGTTGGTTAAGTCTGGAAATTCCGACATGGCAATCCGTTTGATTTTGCCTTGGACGGTCAGCAGGAGAAGACCTTGGTTTTCTAAATCGTCCGGAAGCAGGAAGACAGACGCGATCGCATCGGGTCCCTCACTGCTGACACTACTGGGCAGAAGCTCAAGCAGTGGCTGGCCGGGAGTGCTGCCGGATGCCTGGGGGATGTCCTTAACGCTCAGGGGGAATGCCTTTCCGCTGCGGGTCAGGACAATCAGGGTGTCGTTGACGGTGACGAATTCGGTTTGGATGGGGCAGGTCTCAGCGGGACTAGGCCGGGTGCTGAGGCTGGTTTTTTGGCCGCTGCGATCGTAAATAGTCTGACCCATGCGACGGATGAATCCGGCTGGACTGATTTCGACGACGACTTCGACTTCAGGGTCGAAGATGAAGAGTTCTGGAGGCGTGGAGTCTTTGGAGGTTGCTTTGGGCGATGCTTTGGGCGTTTTGGGCGAGGCTGGGGTTCGAGTTTTGGGTTGGACGTCGGATTCGACTTCTAGAGTGAGGTTAAAGGAGGATTGTTCTGGAATGGGTGGTGAGATTGTTGAAGGGCTAACTTCAAGCGAAACGATCGCCTCTATTTCGATCGTCTCTACTGGTTCATCTTCACCCAATTCATCTTGATCTAGTTCATCTTCACCCAATTCGTTTTCATCCAATTCACGTTCATCCAAATCATCTTCACCGAGGTCCGCCCGATCGTCTTCATCCGTTGATTCCATAGCAGCTTCGAGCGATCGAAGAACCTCTGCGGCCTTCAGATCCGCCGCTTCTTTCCGGGCCGCTACTGCCGCTTGTTCCGCCGCTTGAAGCTCTTCAAAGGTCGGCTTAGGCTTGCGGGGTTTGATCGGTTTGAGCGGAGTTCCGAGGTTAATGATGCGGGTTTTGCGGGAGTCGCCAAACTGTTTTTTTAAACTGCGCAGATCTTTTTTGAGGGCTTTGAGTAGTTCATTCCGATCGCTCAGAAGCTTACGCAATCTTGCCACCTTAACCGTGAGTTCATCAAATTCGGTTTGAAGATTTGTGCGCTCCAGTCCAGTCAAACGACGAAGGGGCATCCCTAACACCGCATCGGCTTGTCGATCGCTCATGTCAAAGCGATTTTGCAGTTCCAGTTTGGCCCTGCCCCCATCGGCTGAATTGCGCAGAATCGTTATTACATCATCCAGGTTAGACAGCGCCGTCAGCCAGCCTTCCACGATGTGTTGACGGCTTTCGGTTTGGTCGAGTTCGTGGGTGTAGCGCTTGGTGAGAGTTTCTTCGCGGAAGGAGAGGAAATGGGTGAGGATTTCCCGCAGCGTCATCTGGTGAGGCTGACCTTCAAACAGCGCCAGCATAATGGTGCCAAAGGTATTTTGCAGCGCGGTTTGCTTGTAGAGTCCTTCCAAAATCTTGGGGATGTTGGAGTCGCGCTTGAGTTCAATAACGACTCGGATGCCATCGCGATCGCTTTCGTCCCGCAGGTCGGAGATGCCTTCGATTTTTTTGTTGTTCACCAGTTCCGCAATCTTCTCAATCAGCGTCGCTTTGTTCACCTGATAGGGCAATTCGGTGATGATGATCGCACTGCGACGATATTTTCCTTTGGGCGCAGGCATTTCTTCGATTTGGGTGACGCCGCGCACGGTGATACTGCCGCGCCCCGTCAGGTAGGCTTCCCGAATCCCATCAATCCCTACAATTTCGCCCCCGGTGGGAAAATCGGGACCGGGAATCAGTTTGAGCAGTTTTTCATCCGGCAGTTCGGGATTGTCGATCAAGGCAATCAGCCCATCCACCACTTCGCCAAGGTTGTGCGGTGGAATATTCGTCGCCATCCCGACTGCAATCCCGGATGAGCCATTCAGCAGCAGGAACGGCAGTTGGGCGGGCAAGACGGTGGGTTCTTGCTGGGAATTGTCAAAGTTGCCGACAAAATCTACCGTTGCTTCGCCAATTTCTGTCAGCATCCCCGTATTGCCGATCGCCGCTAACCGAGTCTCTGTGTAGCGCATCGCGGCAGGCGGGTCGTTGTCTACGGAGCCGAAGTTTCCGTGACCGCCCAGCAGAGGATACCGACTCGAAAACTCCTGCACCATTCGCACGAGTGCGTCATACACCGACTGATCGCCGTGGGGATGGTATTTGCCGAGCACGTCCCCGACGACACGGGCGCATTTTCGGAAGGGGCGATCGGGCGTCAATCCTAGCTCGTGCATCGCGTACATAATCCGACGGTGAACGGGTTTCAGCCCATCTCGCACATCGGGAAGCGCCCGCCCAACGATGACGCTCATGGCGTATTCCAAATAGGACTTCTGCATCTCCTGGTGAAGTGCAGTGGGGATGATTTGTCCAGGCTGGATGATGTCGAGCGGTTTGGCCATGATGGAGGGCGGGCGGGTAGGGGATTTAGAAAACTGGAGCTGAGATTAGAGATGAAATTAAAACTGAGATTGAAACCGATATTTGAACCGATCGAGCAGTGCGCGATCGAGGTTGAATGAGTACCCGTAATCACTCTTAACATAATTTGGCCGATGAGGGCTTGGGAAACCCGGAGTTTACGGGGCAGATACGGATGATTTTGGGGCGATCGACTCGGGTTCGATCGGGCGTGGATGGGAATTATTTCCGTGAGATTACGAATGAAACCGTTCTAGTTTATTTTTATATCGTAAATAGATTCGGTGTATGTATAGAGTTTTGCAAACTTTCCGTGAAATCTCGATTGTGGTTTTTGCGGATTTAACCGATTGATGGAGACACTGTAACTATGCATTGCGCGTTCAAACCACGGGTGCTCCGCTGTAGGTTAAAACTATATGTCCCAAAATCAATCTCAAATTCTGCCCATCAAAGCGAGTCCGCTGCCACAAGCGTCTGCATCTCAACTGGAGCCTCAACCTGAGCCTCAGACGGTTTTGCTGGTGGAAGATGACCCCACGAACGTCCGAGTCTTCTCCAAAATCCTGACCAAGCGTGCGGGGCTGAAGGTTCGCCATACGGAAAATGTTGAGGAAGTGCTTCAGATTACTCAAGCGCGGGAAGCCGATCTGATCTTGATGGATGTGTCCTTGTCTCACAGCATGTATCAAGGCAAGTCCGTAGACGGCATTCGGCTGACGCAGATGCTGAAGGAAAACCCGGATACGGCGTATTTGCCCGTGATTTTGGTGACGGCACATGCCATGGATGGCGATCGAGAAAATTTCCTGACCCAAAGCGGTGCGGATGACTATATCTCGAAGCCAGTGGTTGACCATGAGGCGTTTGTGAATCAAATTCGTGCGCTCCTTCCTTCGGTATCCAAGTAAACTTGTACTACTTAGCTTCGGTTTTTGCAAGCCCCAAAATCCCCCATACTTAAAATACTAACGAAAATACTGAAGCACATCTTGGTAAAACGATTATGTTGAAACGGTTGCGAACTCCCCTAGTCCTATTGGCGATCGCAGGGCTTCTCGGGGCTGGGGTGTACTGGTTTGAATCCCGGAAAGTTTCGTTGCAACCCGAGGCTCAAGGCGAAACGAGTCAGCCGATCGTCACCGTCCCAGAACGCGACATCGAAGCCATGACGATCAAGACGATCGCCCTGACCATTGTGCTGGACAAAATCCCGTCCACAGGTCCACCCGGCGCATTGCCCACCGCCGCTTGGATGGTACGATCGCCCAAGCCGGAGGGCAAAGCCAGTGAGACCTCTGTGGCCTTTCTGACCAATTTGCTTGTGGGAAAGGGCGATCGGTTGCCTCAGGTTTTAAGTACCCGCAAAGCTGAATTTGGACTCGATCAGCCGTTAGCCACGATCGAAGTCCGGTTGCCGAATCAGCAGATGCAAACGATCGTTTTAGGAAAGCTTAATTTCGATCACACTGGATTGTATGCGGCAGTGAATCCATCGGCAGATCCTAATGCGACGTTTCCGATACTGTTGGTTTCGCCCAGTTTTGAAAGTGCGGTGATGAGACCTATTGGAGAGTGGCGATCGGCTAAACTGAAGAACCCAGCGAAGTAACCGCCTGATTTCGGTTGGTATGTTGCTCAAACTGTATTCTTTGCTAATTTAAAATAGTTGAGTCCTTATGTCTTCTATCTTTCCGGGGATGGATCCCTATTTAGAATATCCAGCATTTTGGTCATCCTTCCATACTCGGTTGATGGTCTCGATCGCAGAATCCTTGGAGCCACAACTGGGGACTCAGTACTACGTTGAAGTTGAGTCGAGAACCTATCAAACGGATGAAAATGATCATGAACTATTGATCGGGATTCCAGATGCGATCGTCTTTTCACGATCGGGAGACGACGCTTCAAGGGAACCCGTTCAAAGCGATCGCGAGCAATCTACTGTAGCGACACAGATTCGACCGGAAAAGGTGATGATTCCAATGCCTGTGGACGTGACGGAGCGGTATTTGGAAGTGCGTGAGACGAAGAGCGATCGAGTGATCACGGTAATAGAACTGTTATCGCCTAAAAATAAACGAAGCGGTGAAGGACGAGAGGCTTATGCAAAGAAACGTCGTGCGATTTTAAGCAGTGGGACTCATTTAGTCGAACTTGATTTATTGCGAGGTCCAAAACCTATGGAAATTCTAGGGGCGCATTCAGAAGCGCCTTATCGAGTGTTGATTAGTCGCGCATCCCAACGACCGATGGCCGACTTTTATGGTATTTCGCTTCAGCAAAGTTTGCCTAGTTTCCCGATTCCATTACAAGGACAAGACATCGAGCCGATCGTTGAACTCCAACTCATTTTTAACCACGTTTTCGATCGAGCGCGGTATGCCTCTCGCATCGACTATCAGCAACCTCTACCGCCTCCAAAACTTTCGGAGTCCGATAGAGTGTGGGTGGCAGAACGGCTAGGGTCGCATTGAGGCAGATGTTGAAGGAAAACTGATGCGATGGTGAATCCGACGATCGTCCCCTACACTTCTAGTTACAAATGGTGACTACAGGTTAACAGGCTTGCACAGTGATGGCTTCGCTCCTTGATTGACTATATTGCTGGAGGCGATCGCACCAGGGTTTTAGGGCTTCGATCATGGCGAGGCGTTTTTGATCATTGTCCCAATACTCTTCCCAATGTAGTTTCCATCGACCCAGAAGACGTTGGAGATCAACAAGATCTGTAGCAAAATCGATTTCGGTTTCTAGATCAAGCGTGGGGACAGTCCACTCAATGAAGAATTGACTTTCGCGAATTAGATGTTTCGCGATCGGGCCGTCCGTTCGATTTTGAGTCAGGGTTTGAACCCGAGCAAGATTGAGCGCAAGACTATGAAACTGAGAGGCTTGGTCGCTTTTTAAATAAAGTTGTTTCAGGAGATCCCAGTTCATTGCCATGGCACGTCACCTAATAAATTTTGGACAATTTCTTTTATTTTTTCTCGTACTTCATGATTCTGTACTTTCATAGAGCGATTGTTGCCTCTGAGACGGATATTAATGAGTGATTCATACTCGATCATTTGTTTATTTGGATACCAACTAGCGCCCCATAGGTTACTTTGATTACTGCCTTCTTCTAGTAGTGCCTCTTCACATTCGTAATGTAGCTCACCCCCACCTGCCAGGATACGTTGCTCTACATCCACTGCCAGTTTAAGGTAAATCCCCAAACTTTCCAGCATCTGTTGCATTTGTTCGGGAGTTGCGCGGCTGTGAAGAATGTGAATCATGGGCTTGAGGTTCACTTATTGAGCGGTAGAGAGCAACTAGTATCAGAGACTGATGAGTACTGCTCAACTGTCTTTAGTCTACAAGAATTTATGGCATCCACACAGCAGTTCAACCCGTTGCATCCCTTGGACCAAACTCAAAGCTCCGCACTGCGCGAGGTTTCGACCTTGCCGAAAGATCATCCACGCCGCAACAAAATTATCCGCCTCTTAGCCTCATGGGGCGTTAAAATCGAAACGGGTGAAATCGAAAGTTTTTTAGGTCAGGAGATTATCATGGGATTTTCGCAGGCATTTTTGGACTGGGAAGAAGCAACGGAAGCAAAAGGAATCGCGATCGGCCAACGAGAACAGGACCGATCGTTAGTTCTTCGTCAATTAGCTCGAAGAATTGGTATTTCGGCTAAACTGAAGAATCCAGCGAAGTAAACTAAAATTATTATCTCAGTCATGTCTTTTGAAAGTTATCGATCGATCGCCCAAGTTATCGAAGAATTCCAGATTACGGTGATCGATCGTGATTTTCTGGAACCGTTCCCGTTTGAGATTAGCGAAGCTTTTCGCGAAGACTTAGCATTTTCCTTGCAAGCATTTAACGTGGATGATTCTGAATATGGCGTTTGCGAAGCGGTCATTTTCCCAATTCTCAAAACCGTCTATCGAAACTACTACGATGCCTTCGTCCTCTGGAGCCACAAAATGCTCACCTACGACAGTAATCTAACTGGGATTCCCGATTACATTCTGGCCAGCCGATCGCCCCTCAGTAAAACGATTTTTAAGCAGCCTTATTTTGTAGCAATTGAAGCGAAACGGGATGACTTTATTAAAGGTTGGGGACAATGCCTTGCGGAACTCGTTGCGATTCAAAAACTCAATGTAAATCCCGATCAAGTGATCTATGGAATCGTTTGCAATGGCCAACTTTGGCAGTTCGGAATGCTTCACCAACAGACCTTTACTAAGAATATGACGAGCTATACGGTGTCTGATCTCGATCGGCTGATGGCGGCAGTTAATGCATTATTTAAACGGTGTTCTCTAGCCATTTAATTTTGCCTCTCTCCGTGAAGGGTGAAGGCCATTAACAGTCGTCAGCCTTACCCACATAATGGTATGTCTTTTCTGATGGCAGAATTAGGGATGGCTGGGGCGCATTAAATAAATCATTCACACACAGTAGCCAGAACTGCTATGAAATTAATTCATATCCATGGGTTTGCAGAACTTGACCCAGAATCACTTATTACCCATCAGTATCGGAAATTTGCCAAAAAGCTTCACTGGAATTTAGAGATTGAGGAATTTAAATGGAAGACCTTAGAAGGAAATCCAACTAAAATAGTTGCCAATTTTCAGGAGTCTGAGCGGTAGTGCCATTATGTAAAGGGTAAAGAATAACAAGGTGATCTCGAAAGCGGTGTGGTCAGTGCTTAAGCTGCGAGAGCTATTTTTCTCTGTCCTCTAGAAAAGGGCACTACCCCATTAATTGGTATGGGTTTACTCGAAGGCTATGAACTAAATATCCAAGGACTCGCGGGTGGCACAGTGTCAATTAAGGCGTTGTCGTAGTCTTCACAATGCCGTTGGTCTAACAATCCGGTTGGAAGGTAAATCATTCTTCGCGAGCCTAAATGTTTTAACCCAAACACTAAGGGTTTTTGACGTAAGGTAATAGTGATGCCGATCGAACCCGATCGAACTCTCGCCCTGTCGTTTCAATTAAGTTCGATCATAGCCCTATGCAACTTTCTCCTCAGGAAAAAGACAAACTCCTTATCTTCACGGCCTCCCTCGTTGCCGAACGTCGAAAAGCCCGTGGACTCAAACTCAACTATCCCGAAGCGATCGCCTTCATCACCGCAGGCATCCTAGAAGGCGCACGGGATGGCAGAACTGTTGCGGACTTAATGACCTATGGCACGACCTTACTGGGTCGATCGGACGTGATGGACGGCATTGCAGAAATGATTCCTGATGTTCAGGTTGAAGCAACGTTCCCGGATGGCACAAAGCTCGTGACAGTGCATAATCCGATCCAATAGAACGGTAGATGAAATCGATCGCATCTATAACTAGAAAAAGCCCCCCAAATCCCAACCCTTTAATCAATCACCCAACTCTATCGGTGAATCCACTGCAACAGCCGTCGTACGGATTCGTACGCAGGAGCGAATCCCCTATGGTTTTTCGCCGAGTCCAAGTCTTAATCGTTGGCCTAATCGCCATCAGTGCATTAGAGCGATCGGCCCACCTCGCTACCCAAGCAGAAACGATCGATCAGTCCCATCGCCTCGCCAACATCACCCGAAGCGAACCTCGCATCACCCCTTAGTTCTGGCATTGCGAAAATTCCACAATGTTTTGGTCTCGCTTGATACTGATATTGCAATCCCCAAAGAAATCATGGCCTAAGAGCGCCACAGGCCCGATCGCCACCGGGAAACTCTGGAGCGATCCGCCGCCCACCACCATCGAATCGATGTAGCCCACCTTGAACTGGGTCTTTCCACTAGGCGTCATGGCTTCGACGGATCCGACCGTTTTCACCCGCAGTCGCTGGGCCATAGATTCAGTAATCATGGTGGCACTCGCACCCGTATCCACCATCATTTCAAAGCGTTCACCCCCATTGAACGTGACATCTACCACCGGAATCCCACTGGAGTAGTACTTAATCGCAGCCCGATAAATTCCTCGGCGAGGCTCCGTCACCGGGCCAGTGGCAATGTCACTTTTATTCCCTTTGAACCGATCGATATTCTGTTGCGATCGGTCCAATCCCGATTCCATCCGCGCAATTTCCTGTACGGCTGACTTGCGATTGGTGTCATTCGGTGAGACCTGCTTCATCAGAGCGATCGCATCTTTCCACTGAGCGGCCACCAGCTTCCAATCTTCTGGAGACTGGGCAGAAGCGCTAATACTCGCTGCACTTTCAGCCTTGTCGAGCGCCTGCTGATAGGACGGGCTACTCATGATCTGAATCGCAGGCGGCACAGGCTTGGTGACGTTGGTCGCCGCCGCGATCGCCGGGGACTTTGCCGCAGGTAAAACCACTTTGAGCGGTGACTGAGAGGGTCTTGTAGAAGCCTTCGGGGCTGAACTTTGGCGTATATCCAGAGATGATGGGCTAACCGAGTTCTGAGAGGGCGTCGATTGATTTTGACAAGCGCTACAGACCACCACTAACGCCAGTAACGTTGTCCAGCGTCCAGTCCCCAATCTTGTGAGACTCAATCCTGTGAGACCCAAAGCCCACGGTCGATCGACAGACCCGGATCGATTGATGGAAAAATGCCCGTTTAGTCCGGTTAGACGCGTCATTGAGGATTACCTTTAATTCCAGTACTCATGCTTGCCAGTGCTAGGCTGATTTTTGAAGAATGGCCTCACCACTGCATATTCTTTCTATTTTCCCCAATTTTTATAGAACGGCGACGTGGGAATCAGACTCGAACGCTGAATTAAACATTGAAACGCCCAAAATATACTGAGTCATCACATGCAATAATATGCTCGTTTTGGGTCAATTTCGATTATTGCAAACGGCTGATTTTCTCGCATGATTCTTGTTCCACCTTTCGCACCGATGTCTCTCTGTTCACTTCATCGATATCTGGTAACAATCTCATGATGTCCCTCGATTCTGCTCAACCTGCGCTGCTAGTGCTCTCTGATGGCACGGCGTACTCTGGATTTTCCTTTGGGGCGATCGGAACGACCCTCGGTGAAGTCGTCTTCAATACCGGAATGACAGGGTATCAAGAGGTGCTGACGGATCCGAGCTACCGAGGCCAAATGGTAACATTCACCTACCCAGAACTGGGCAATACCGGGGTCAACCCCACCGATGAAGAGTCTGCTCAGCCTCATGTGCGCGGCGTTATTGCCCGGAATATCTCCGCGAGACCTAGCAACTGGCGATCGACCCAATCGCTTCAAGCGTATCTTCAGCAGCATCAAGTCGTAGGAATCTACGGCATCGACACCCGATCGTTGACCCGAAAATTGCGATCGTCCGGCGCGATGAATGGGGCGATTTCCACCGAGATTTTGGATCCAGCCGAACTTTTGCTCAAGGTCCAAGCCGCCCCCGACATGACCGGACTCAATCTCGTCCAAGACGTCACCACCGATCGGACCTACGAATGGACCGAAGCGACGGAAGCCCAGTGGGAGTTCAGCCTTGGGACGCAGGACCCCACATCAGAAGTTACCTCAGAATTTACCGTTGTAGCGCTAGATTTTGGGATTAAGCGCAATATTCTGAAGCGCCTAGCGAGCTACGGTTGCCGAATCGTGGTCGTTCCAGCCGACACCTCCGCCGAGGAGATTCTGAAGCACCATCCCGATGGAATTTTTCTCTCCAACGGTCCCGGAGATCCCGCTGCGGTCACAGAAGGCATCGCAACGACACAGGCGCTTCTGAATGCGGACAAACCCATTTTCGGGATATGCATGGGCCACCAGGTTCTGGGGCTGTCCTTGGGCGCAGAGACCTTTAAGCTGAAGTTCGGACATCGGGGTCTCAACCACCCGGCTGGCTTGACGGAGAAAATCGAGATTACGAGCCAAAATCATGGCTTTGCGATCGATCCCGCCAGTCTTCCCACCGATCGACTTGAAGTCACGCACCTCAACCTGAACGATCGCACCGTAGCGGGCATCAAGCACAAAACCCTGCCTATTTTCTCAGTCCAATACCACCCAGAGGCGAGTCCCGGTCCCCATGATGCCGATTATCTCTTTGAGCAATTTGTCACTTTAATGCGGACCCATCGCGATCGGCCTTAGAAATAAAGTTTAAACAAATAAAGCTTAAAAAATAAAATTAGGGGCGACAACTATACGAAAAAAAATGTATACTTATTCGTCAGATTGTTGGATATAGAGCAAGGAGGCGTGCTATTCCTGAGCAAATGACCTTGACCGTCAGCCTACGAGGCACCCGCGAAGTCAAGGATAAGTATCAAATTTTCCGCCTCACCGGGTTGCTAGATGCATTCTCTGAAGCGACCTTCCGTAAGGTCGCTATCAAATGCGTGGACGATGGCCCCAAAAACGTTGTGTTGGATTTGTCACAAATTGACCTGATGGATAGCTCCGGTTTAGGAGCGATCGTGCAGGTTTCCAAGAAGGTCACGTCTTCCGAAGGCGTCCTTCAAATTGTGACCAATCCCCGTGTCACCCAGATTTTGAAGTTGGTAAAGCTTGATAAAGTTTTTTCGCTTCATACCGAACTAGCGGCTGCTATCGAAGCGTTGAAATCGGCCTAACGGCTTAGGACTCTATCGCTGTTGATGAAACGTTATGTGACTCAGACCGATCGATTCTGTTTGAAGCAATGGTTTAAAACAGGAGCTTGAGCGGTCTGGGTTGTTTTTTATAGTTGCAACTGGATTGTTTTTTATAGTTGCAAATGAGGGTCGAACCTTGGATTTTCTAAATAGGGCGTTTTTTAAATGGGTCTTCTATGTCGCAGTCGTTGATCCCACCCGCCCAAGCCTGGGGATTGGATGGATTGTCAGTGGCATCGGTTCAGCGGATTTCTCCTAGCGCGCTTGCGTATCTTGGAGATGCGGTCTATGAGCTGTATGTGCGTCAGACATTCGTGTTCCCCCCACAAAAAATCCAAAATTACCATAAGCAAGTCGTGTCCTGGGTCCGAGCAGAGGCGCAGGCAGAACAGCTCACCCGACTCCTGGTTCATTTAACAGAATCAGAATTAGCGGTGGTCAAACGAGGTCGGAATGCTGCCCCTCAACGCTTAAAACGCGTTGATCCTGAGGTGTATCAGAATGCCACCGCACTCGAAACGCTATTTGGCTATCTCCATCTGACGAATCCCGATCGGTTAATGACTTTGCTGAAGGCGATCGCATTAGACATGCCCCCCGAAGCGACGCACGGATGAGGGCGTTTTTTGAGGTTGACCTGCACAGTCTTACAAAATTCTAATGGCGTTGAATTAAGGATGCGATTTATGTAGGGTTGTTTGATTCGAGTTTCGATCGTTTCAGGCACATCGCTAGTTGAGACCCGGTTCCTGCGTCGTTTGTGAGTGTTGAAGTGTTTTAATTCGTTCTTGACACTCAGGTTGAGTGCAATGAGTGCGATCGGTTGCTTTGTGCAAGTTTCGCGCTATTGTTGCTGTCTCTGTTTTCTTTCTCCAGTTCTAGTTCTCCTCATTATTCCCTTGTTGGAAGGGTATTCCCTATGGCATACGAAAAGCGCAGCTCCAGTGATAAACCCCGTCGTAGCCCAGTCGGGTCCGCTGGAAAACCGAGCCGACCTAATGGCGGCGGTGGTTATAAAGGAAGAGACGATCGCAGCGGCGGCAGTTCAGGCGGGTACGGCGGCGGTCGTGACGATCGGGGCGGTAGTTCAGGCGGCGGCTACAAAGGCCGTGACGATCGGGGCGGCAGTTCAGGCGGCGGCGGTGGCTACAATCGTGAGGGTGGCGGCAGTTCGGGCGGTTACAGCGGGAGTCGTGACGGGGGCCGTGACGGGAGTCGTGATGATCGGGGCGGCAGTTCAGGCGGCGGCGGTGGCTACAATCGCGACAGTCAAGGCGGCGGCTCCAGCGGTGGCTATAAAGGAAGAGACGATCGCGGTGGAAGTTCCAGCGGTGGCTATAGCGGCGGCAGTTCAGGCGGCTATAAAGGAAGAGACGATCGCAGCGGCGGTAGTTCTAGCGGTGGCTACAATCGTGACGGTGGTCGTGATAGCGGCGGCTCCAGCGGCGGCTACAATCGTGACAGTAGCGGCAGTTCCAGCGGTGGCTACAAGGGAAGAGACGATCGCGGCGGTAGTTCCAGCAGTGGCGGCGGTTATAAAGGCCGAGACGATCGTAGCGGTGGCGGGGGTTATAGCGGCGGCAGTTCTAGCGGTGGCTACAAAGGCCAGGACGATCGCAGTTCTAGCGGTGGCTATGGCGGCGGTAGCTCTAGCAGTGGCGGCTACAAAAGTCGCGACGATCGCGGCGGCAGTTCAGGCGGTGGCTACAAAAGTCGGGACGATCGCGGTGGTAGTTCAGGCGGTTACAAAGGCAGAGACGATCGCGGTGGCAGTTCAGGCGGCGGCTACAACCGGGACAACAACCGGGATGAGCGCAGTGGACCCAAGAAAGTTATTGGTGCTCGTAGCGGAACCAGCGATCGCAATGATCGAGGGAATGACCGAGGCAACGACCGAGGCGGCGATCGCAGTCCAGCACGGAGCTTCGATCGCGATCGGAACACCGACCAGCGCGAAGCGTTCAAACGGGAAGCCTTCAACCCGGAATCCCAAGGCAACGGACGCTCCTATAGCGAAGAGGATGAAATTGAAAAATATGAATCCAGTCGCCTAGAAGCCTTTAGTGCAGCGTCTCCCGAAACGGAAAATGCCCAAAGCGAACCCGACGACATGATCTACGGTCGTCATGCTCTTCTGGCAGCACTAGAAGCAGAACGCACCCTCAACCGAGTTTGGGTCACAGCCCGACTGCGCTACGACAACCGATTCCACAACCTTCTGAACGAAGCCAAAGCCAGAGGCACGGTCATTGATGAAGTGGAACCCAAGCGTCTGAGCCAGCTCACCCAGTTTGCCAACCACCAAGGCATCGCCGCTCAAGTCTCGCCCCACGAGTATGAAGAGCTGACGGACCTGATTATCAAGGCAAAAGAGCTATCGACCCAGCCTGTAATCGTGGTTGCCGACAGCATTACCGATCCCCACAATCTCGGAGCCATCATTCGGACTGCCGAAGCAATGGGCGCACAAGGGATCGTTATTCCGCAGCGTCGGGCCGTGGGCGTTACGTCCACCGTTCGTAAAGTTGCAGCAGGAGCCTTGGAAAAACTCTCGATCGCCCGAGTCGTGAACCTGACCCGTGCCCTTGAAGAACTTAAGGAAGCCGGATTCTGGATTTACGGTACCGCTGGCGAAGCAAGTCAATCGATTCAGACCGTCGAATTTGCAAAGGCGACCGTCTTAGTCATTGGCGGAGAAGGCGACGGCATCGGCCTTGCAACCCAAAAAGCCTGCGATGTGTTGGTGTCCATTCCGCTGTCGGGATCAACCCCTAGCCTGAATGCTTCCGTGGCTGCCGGGATGGCGTTGTACGAAATCTATCGTCAACGATCGGGCCAAACGCTTGATCCCTGGAAATTAAAATCTCGTCTCGTTGAAAATCCAGCGGGGAGCGAGTATAAAGGGTAGTAACGTGCTTTGAGTGACAGTGGATGAATGAGAACGGGACGATCGCCAAATGAAGGGATTGTCCCGTTTTCATACAAGTGAATATGTCAGTAGATCGGCCCGGATTTCTACCGTTCATCTTCAGGTTCACATCCAAGTCGCTATTCCGTTGCTCTCGTCTAAACGATTTTGAGGTCAGAAGACTATGAAAGAAGTGTTGCTTAGTGCTCTCGAACAGCTCGGAATGGCTTGGTGGGTTGAAGTCACCACTGACACCCCAAGCTGCATCTACTACTTCGGTCCATTTCTGACGTCCAGTGAGGCCAATGCCCATCAATCTGGTTATCTCGAAGATCTCAAGACTGAAGGCGCACAGGACATTAGAGTTCAAATGAAACGCTGTAAACCACCACAGCTAACGCTCTGCAATCTCGAAACAACCTAGATATCAACCCAGATATCAACCTAGAGTTCAGTTTCTTCAAACCAGCGATCGATTCGCCTCAATACCGCCTCAGATTTCTCCCAGGGTAGTAAGTGGGCTGTGTCTTGAAACACCTCCCATTCACAATTGGGTAGCGCCTTGGCGGTCTCACGACTGGCCGCAGGAGAAATATGTCGATCAAACTCTCCAATGAGCATCAGAACGGGAGCGGTAATCTGGTCAAGGTCCGGAACCCGGTTGTAGCCTTGTTTGATGCGAAGGGTGAGGGCGTTGTCGGCCTGACGAGAGGTCTTGAAATAGGCATACACTGCGTCTCTGGCCAAATACTGATACACCTCAGGTGTATGTTGCCGAACCAGATACCGGAAAAGCGATCGTTTGGCTAACGTTTCGATATTCCATGGCAAACCAGGCCGGACGAGATTAATCGCCCCGGCCAACCCCGTCATTATATTATCCCCCAAAGTCGCCCTCGGATGATCCCCCCAAGGACGTGCAGCGGTCGCTATTAAAATCAATCCTTTCACTCGATCGGGATAGCGCAACGCCAGCTCCATCGCAAAAATCCCGCCCAGTGACCATCCCACCACCACTACCTGTTTAATCTCCCGTTCATTTAAAAGCTGCACCAAGTCCTCAAGATGCGTTTCCATCGTAAAAGCCGATCGCGGTTGACTTCGGCCATATCCACGCAAATCAGGAGCCAGCGTTCGGTATCGATCGGCCAAATGCTGCGTAAACACTTTCATACTTCGAGCGGATCCAGGATGTCCATGAAGACAAAGAATGGGGACAGCCGCCGGAAATTTACTTTCGCCTAATTCTTCAACGTAGAGAGAAAAGTGATTCATGATAGATCTATGATGGATTGATTAGAGTCACACCGTTTAGGATTCTTGATTCATGACTGACGAAAAAACTACGCCTGCAAGTAAATCGGCTACTGTCCCGGCGCCGTCGGACACTCCTGCTGCTCCTGCCGCTGCCGCCAAAAAGGAAAAGCCCCCTGCCATAGAGGCCAAACCGTTCGCCGAATTTATCCAAACTCACTACCTCCCGAGCCTCCAGGAAAACTTTGTGAAGCAAGGACTCCCCGAGGTTGACCTGAAGCTTCTAAGTCAGAAAATAGCCGTTGTGGGCTACGATTCTGCCCCTGAATGCTGGCAAGTTGAAGGAAAATGGTCCATTGCTGGACAGACCCGCCAGTTTAATCTTTACTTTTATGAGGAAAACATTCAAGGATCCCGGGGTCTTTCCGTAACTGACAGCGGCAAAATAGCCAGTACTTTAGAGTCTTTCCGTATTGACGAGAGAAAGGTCACCCTGGATCTCTTAGTGCTTGGAACGCTCCAACGTCTCAACGCTCAGAAATGGCTTGCACGCAACTAATGCGGGGATGAAGATTGGACAGAGTTGGAATGTAACAAAACATAAAACTCCTTGGGTTCTCAATAGAAACCGCTCAAGGAGCTTGATATACTAGACTTCACATAGAAAACCTAGAGCGCGATCGCACCCCATGGTAAATACTCTTAACAAACCCACATCAGACGAGTTGCGTCCTGGAACCTTGAATCCTTCCAAGGAAACCCTTCTGACTCCTCGCTTCTACACCACCGACTTTGACGAGATGGCGAAGATGGATCTGTCGGTTAACGAAGAGGAGTTCTCCGCGCTGCTCGAAGAGTTTCGGGCCGACTACAATCGCCATCATTTCGTACGCGGTGAGTCGTTTAATCAATCCTTCGATCACATTGCTGGCGAGCCCCGGAGACTTTTCATTGAATTTTTGGAGCGCTCCTGCACCGCTGAATTTTCAGGATTTCTGCTGTATAAAGAGCTGTCTCGGAAGCTGAAAGATCGCAACCCACTGTTGGCTGAAGGGTTTGCGCTGATGTCTCGCGACGAAGCCCGTCATGCAGGTTTCTTGAACAAGGCGATGTCAGACTTTAATCTGTCGTTGGACTTGGGGTTCTTGACAAAAAGCCGCAGCTATACCTTTTTTAAACCGAAGTTCATTTTTTACGCAACTTACATTTCCGAGAAGATTGGCTATTGGCGCTACATCACCATCTATCGCCAACTCGAAGCGCATCCTGAAAATCAGCTCTATCCGATTTTCAACTTCTTTGAAAACTGGTGCCAAGATGAGAACCGTCATGGAGACTTCTTTGATGCCGTGATGCGTGCTCAGCCTTACACTCTGACGGGAATTCGTGCTCGTCTGTGGTGCAGGTTCTTCCTGCTGTCGGTATTCGCAACGATGTATCTGAACGATATCCAACGCACGGGGTTCTATGAAATGTTGGGGTTCAACACCCGCGATTTCGAGCGCGAAGTGATCAACAAGACTAATCGATCGGCGGGCAAAGTCTTCCCGATTATCTTAGACGTGGATCATCCGTCGTTCTACCCTCGCCTTGAACAATGTCTGCTCAACAACGAAAAAATTGGCGTCATCAGTGCCTCCAATGCGCCGTCACCGATCAAGCTTCTCAAAAAGCTGCCGCACTATCTCAGTAATGCAGCTCAATTGATTAGTCTTTACTTTGTGAAGCCGATCAATATGGAAGCGAGTCACGGCAGAGTTCGCTAAATCTCTGGAATTAAAGATTGATAAGATAAAATGGCCTCATGCGATAGAATTCTGTGTCTATTGTGTCGGGTCATTTTTTTAGTCCTGCTTAATTTATGCTGCTGAAATTCTCGCGTTCCCTCGTCGCCTCTATGCTCTCAGCGGCTTCTTTCTCAGCAATGCTTTGGAGTTTGCCCGCCTCTAGCCAACCCTTTCCGATCGATATTCCTCCTGACCTCCAATCAAGTCCCACGCTCAAGAAATGGCTTCGCTCTGTCCCCGATATCCGGCAGGACATCAATAACGACCCCAGCTTTAAAACCCGCATTCGCTTGGGCTATACCCGGTTTACCCAAAGTAAGACGGATGGTCTCTCTCTAGGTCTTGAAGATTTACGCATCGGATCTACGCCCGTAACCCTGAGCGCGTCCTACCGTGCCAGCCGCAGCGACTCCACCTGGGGCATTGACGTGCAGCCCTACCTTTTTCCATTGGGAGGCTACATCAACGTTGCTCCTGTAGTGGGAATTCGATCGCTGTCCACCGCCACCACTCAAACCACAGGACTTAACCTCGGCGCGAGACTACTGCTCGTTCCCTCTAGAGGCGGCGGCGCAGATGTGACGCTTCAGCAAACTTGGACTGCGATCGGGACCGACCAAGAAATGAGCATCGGTAAGATTTCGGTGGGTTACGCTATTGCCCCTAAACTCCGGATTGCGACGGATTTGGAACGCTGGAATGGTCGATCGGTCTCTGAAACCCGCGCCAGTCTTCTCTTAGAATGGATGCCGTAGCGAGGCTCTAACGATTCACCAACCGCCACCGCGTTTGCCGTTGGGCCTAATGGTCATCCAGTTGGTTTTTGCCATGGCAAACTGCTCGGGTGAGACCTTTGCTCCGGTGAGGTTTGCTCCGCTGAGATTGGCACCGCGCAAGTTGGCATTGAGTAAATAGGCGTTGCGTAAATCGGCCCCCCGCAAATCGGCGTCCTGCAAGTCCGCGTTACTCAAGTAGGCTTTAAATAAATTGGCATCCCGAAGGTTTGCCCCACTTAGATTGGCCCGTCCAAAATCAGCGCTAATCAAAATAGATCCTTGTAAATTGACCCGTTTCAGGTTGGCTTGATGAAACGTAGCGCCTGTGAGATCTAGCCTCGGAAGCTGAAGCATCTCTAACGTATGAGACGCAAAATCACGCCGACCCTTCGCGTAGTAGTTCTGAAGCTCCGCTGCATCTAGACGTGGAAACGGACTTGTGCGATTGGCTGAACTGTTGGAACTACGGCCTTTAGAATCGCCCGATCGAGGCGATAGTCCAGTCCCCAGATTTTGTGAATTTTGACCTGACGTACTGGCCCGAACCCGCGTATTTCCCGGCAGTGGGATATTGACCGCATCCGGCTTACTCTGCTGACGCGCTTTAATGGCTAGAGCGGTCCGGGCGGCTGGCGATAACGGTGTGCGAGAGTCCGGTAAGGCTGCACCACTCACCGTACTGTGATTACGATTGACGGTATTGAGACTATTGGACAAGCTTTCGAGGTAAGGTTCGATGTCGAGGGCGCGGAACACTTCCGTGGGGTTTTGATAGCGATGGCGCACCGAACTGTCCAGCATCTTCGTCAACACTGCCGCAAAGTGATCTGAAATGTTCATGTACTGACGCCACAACAACTCCCCCGTCGAGGGATTGTAGGACATATCTTTCGGCGCTTTCCCCGACAGCATATAAATACAAGTCACGCCCAGCGCATAAATATCGCTTGCAAATACCGGACGCATCGCCATCTGCTCGGGGGGCGCAAATCCCGGCGTCCCGATCGCAAAGGACGTAAAGGCCGTATTTTCCGAGGCCTCGTTCACGGTGGATTGGACGTGGTTTTTTACGGCCCCAAAGTCAATCAGAACGAGCTTTTGGTCATGCGATCGACGGATTAAGTTCGCAGGCTTGATATCCCGATGAATCACCTGCTGGCTATGGACGTAATCTAAAACGGGCAAGATTTCACTCAAAAACTGCTTCACCGTCAGCTCGCTAAAACACCCACTGCGCTTGACTTCCTGCTGAATTGTCGCTCCACTGACATATTCTTGAACCAGATAAAATTCTTGATTCGCCTCAAAATAATCCAGTAGCCGAGGCACCTGAGGATGGTTGCCAATGCGACCTAAGGTCTCCGCCTCCCGCTCAAACAACTCCCGCGCCATCTGCATGACATGGGGCGCAGTGGTGTTGGGCCGAAGCTGCTTAATCACACAGTTCGGTTGGCCGGGGAGCACTTCATCCCGCGCCAAATACGTTGCCCCAAACCCGCCCTGACCTAGGGCATGGAGGACTCGATATCGATCGCGCAATAGAAGCTTAGAACCGCAGGCTTGACAGGATTCGGCATCGATTAGGTTTTCCGGATTTGGACAGCCTGGACTCAAGCAGTAGCTCATTCAGCGTTACCCGCTTTGCACTAGCAAACAATTTAAACAGACAATTTAGACAAATTAAACAAACAATTTAAGCTAAACAATTTAGCTAAACAATTTAAACCAATCAACCCAACTCTAACGGGTGAGATCGCCATTAATCTGGCAGATCTCTTTGGAAGAATCATGGAGAGCAACAGACCAATGGTCAGGCAGCTTGCTCTTCCTCGACTAAACCAAATTGTCAACACCTGTTTATCCACATGAATTTAGTGTGTGAAATTTATGTGTCTTCTATCATGCCCTTTAGATGAAGTCCTGTGTCAGAACTCCCCTAATAAGGGCAATCAACTTGGATCCGGTATTGACTTTAAAACGATTAGAGTTTTCTTCTTCTATTATTCATCTTTCCCTGAAGAAGTAGCCGTCTTCACTATTTTTTTATTTAAATGCAAATTATCTAAATTTCTCTTTGACGAATTTCTCTTTGACCAACTTCGTCTTGTATAAGGGTCCTAGAGCGATAGAATAGGGACCGGACTCTGCGGGTCCGACTCCTAATCACCTTTGCAACTGGACCCGACGATCGATGCGTATTTCTTTATCCTGGCTACAAGAATTGGTAGACATTTCGATGTCTGCGGAAGAATTGGCACACCTGCTGACGATGGCAGGGTTTGAAGTAGAGGATATTGAGGACCGTCGAACTTGGGCGGATGGGGTCAAGGTCGGTCGGGTCGTGGAGCGCATTCAGCATCCCAATGCCGATAAGTTGAGCGTATGTCAGGTGGACCTTGGCACGGGAGAACTGAGTCAGATTGTCTGCGGCGCGGCTAATGTGAAGGCCGATATTTTTGTGGCGGTGGCGACGGTGGGGACGTTTTTGCCTAAGTGCGGTGAGGATGGATTGCGCATCCGACCCGCCAAGCTCCGGGGAGAGGCGTCGAATGGGATGATTTGTTCCCTGGCTGAAGTGGGGCTGACCAAAGACGCCGAGGGGATCCATATTTTTGATGAGACGATCGTGGGGACTCTAACGCCGGGGCTGGATGCGCGATCGTTTCTGGGCCTAGACGAGGTGGTTTTGGATCTCACGTCTACGGCGAACCGGGCGGATGCGTTGAGCATGATCGGGATTGCGCGGGAGATTTCGGCCTTGACGGGCGCACCGTTGAAAATGCCTGTAACGGCTGAGGTGACGGCGGGAGTAGGCGATCTTAAGATTCGGATTTCTGATCCTGCGGCCTGCCCGTTCTATATGGCAACGTCGATCGAGGGCATCAAAATCGATGATTCACCCACCTGGTTGCAGCGTCGATTGCAATCCGCTGGAATGCGTCCGATTAACAACATTGTCGATATAACGAATCTGGTCATGCTGGAGTGGGGACAACCGCTTCATGCCTTCGATCGCGATCGCCTCATTCAAGCCGCAGGCGGTACAGGCAGCGAGATTACCCTAGGCGTCCGGCTGGCCGAGTCCGGTGAATCGCTCAAAACCCTAGACGGCCAGGTCCGCACAAGCACTGACCCGTCGCATTACATCACCGTCAATGAAAAACCGATCGCGCTTGCAGGTGTCATGGGCGGCGAAGAAACTGAAGTCTACGATGGCACGATGAACCTGCTGTTGGAAGCGGCGGTTTTTGATGCGGCAGTGACCCGACGATCGGCGCGCAGTCAGGGATTGCGATCGGAAGCCTCGGCTCGGTTTGAACGCGGGGTGAATCTGGCTGAGGTTGAACTCGCCCAACGTCGCGCGGTGCAGCTCATCACCGAACTCGCAGGCGGAAGGGTCGTGTCGCAAACCTTAGTTGACCATCGTCCGGAAACCTTGACCCGATCGATCGATTTGCGTTTGTCCCGAGTGCAGCAAGTTTTGGGCCTCGTCGAAGCGGGCGAAGACCTGCGGGAACTGACGGCAGCCGATGTCGAGAAGACCTTAACGTCGCTGAATTGCCAATTGACATCGATTGGATCAGATGAATGGACTGTCACCGTGCCACCCTATCGGTACCGCGATCTCGAACGAGAAATTGACTTAGTGGAAGAAGTCGCTCGGATGTATGGCTTCAACAATTTCTATGAGTCACTGCCCGAAAAAGGTGAAGCTGGCGCACTGTCCCTAGAACAGATGGTATTGCGACGATTGCGATCGGCGCTTCGGGGTGCGGGACTGAATGAGTTGATGCATTACTCCCTTGGCAAACCGGGCAACGATCGCGAAGTGGTTCTCAGCAACCCGCTGCTGGCCGAATATTCGGCGCTGCGGACTAATCTGATCGATGGGGCAATAGATGCCTTCCAGTACAACCTTGAGCAGGGCAACGGAGCGCTGAACGGGTTTGATATTGGGCATGTGTTCTTCCAGGATGAGGAAGGATTTGGCGAAGCGGAAGTGGTGGGTGGCATTCTCGGCGGGGATCCCTCGCGAGGTCGTTGGGGGCGAGGCGGCAAGGAAGCGCCGATCGACTGGTTTGCGGCTAAGGGTTTACTCGTTGGCGTGTTTGAGTCCTTAGGCTTGGACGTTGAGTTTCAGCCCAATTCTCAAGATACCGTTAAGCTGCATCCCGGACGAACGGCGTCGATGTGGCTGAAGGGTGAGCGGCTCGGCACCTTTGGGCAACTGCATCCTAAGCTGACGCAGGAGCGTGATTTACCCGATGGCATTGTGGTCTTCGAGTTTGACTTAGATATTATTTACAAACATTTTGAGGCTGAGACGGCGATGGTCCCTGTCTTTGAAGCCTTCTCAACCTATCCCAAGAGCGATCGCGATTTAGCCTTCTTTGTGAAAACCCAGACATCGGTGGCCGAGTTAGAGCGCACCATGCGCAGGGCGGGTGGAAAATTATTGGAGTCTATTGAGCTATTTGATGAGTACAAAGGAAAAGGGGTGCCTGAGGGATCCCGGAGTTTGGCGTTTCGCCTGGTGTATCAAACGATCGATCGGACCTTAACCGATGCGGACGTGGACCCCATGCAGCAGGCGATTCGCGAGGCGTTGGTGGAGAAGTTCCAAGTGGAATTGAGAAGTTAAAGGAAGCTGGAAATCAGGTTTTAGCGTTGTTATTTGGATGAGTGTGATGGCAAAATTTATTCTGTTGGGTTCGTATTGTGAAAATGTGGTGGAGCAGCGGACTCCGTTTCGGGAGGCCCACTTAGCCGGATTAAATCAGCAAAAAAAAGATGGCGTGTTGGTGACATTAGGTCCGACTAAGGATTTGACGAAGGTCTTTGGAATTTACGACGCAGAAAATGAGGCGATCGTGCGATCGCTCGTCGAAGGCGATCCCTATTGGGTGAATGGAATCTGGACCGAGTACGACGTAATGGAATGGATCCAAGCGATCGGCTAGTACTATGCAGCGTAAATAAACGAGGTATTTAGAATCTCCTCGTTGGGTTTGGGGCACGGCATGGCCA
>JAYUJY010000110.1:0-1547 GCA_043764895.1 Synechococcales cyanobacterium
CGCTCAACAAGTCCGAGCTGATGACCAACAAAGGTGGGGAGAACAAGTTTCGATGGTCATCGGACAAGCACTTCACGTTCTCGAATCCAAAGGGACGCCGACACCCGATGGAAATCTTTTCCAAGGCAAAATCTACCAAATTTTAGGAAATGACGATCGCCTCTCCATCCAAGCGACCGATCGCGGTGAAATCCTTCGGCTTGAACAGGGTGAAATTTACTCCACTCTCACTCACCAAGATGCTGCCCGTTTCTCCGCTCACACCAAATTTTTAGAGTCCCGTGATGCTATTCCGCTACCAATCGCACTAGAACGATAAGGCGATCGCCTTGACGCTGTAAAATTATCACTCAGAACATCATGCAAAATAATCTCGCCCTCTCAGACACGATCGCTTGGCTTAAACTTCAAGGTCTTCCAGTCTTGCCCGTCGCACCCATCCAAGATGCCACCCAGTTTCCTCTCATCCGAAACGGGGAAGTTATTTATGGCGGCAGTCAGCCCAAACCTGCTTTCTCTGGAAAGAACCCTTCTTACTTAGATCTACACGGGTTTCCTCATCTTCTGCCCCACCGAAAATACCAATATCAATTACCGGAACAACGTGAAATCGATCGCTGGTTCAGCAATCCTAACAATGGAATTATGACCATGGGTGGATGGGGAAATATCTATTGGATTGACATTGATGTCAAACGCTATTCTTCTCAACAGAGTTGCGACCGATCGGTTCAAAGTTGGCTCCGACGATTCCCAAGATTGCGGAACACATTTACAGAGAAAACCCAAAGTGGCGGATGGCGATTTGTGGTGCGCTGTAACGTTGCGACTGACTTTACGAATTTCCGCTTTGATTCTTCACCAAACCATCGTGGCGAGATTCTCGGGAAAGGGCGACTGACTGTCTTGGCACCAACGATCGGGCCATCCGGTAATCCCTATGTGTCCATCCAGCAGTGCGAACCGATCAGGATCAAAACCCTGTCTGATGTTGGTATTCAGCCTATTCAGAAACCGAGAGTGGCCCGAGTCATCCTGCACACTGGGATTCCCCATGTGGAAGGCATCCCAAGACTAGAACAGTTAGTCTGTGCCCAGGTTCAGCGCATTCTTAACGGTGAAAATCCCTACGGCGATTGCTCCCATTCTCTCCTCGTTGCGGCTCTTGAACTGCATGGCTGGATGAATTGGTCCCAGCGATCGGGCGTAACGATTTCAGGCGATCCCGATGCATTGCTCTTGGCGGCAACAGAGAGGCTTGGGGTCGAGAAAGACAGGCTCGATCGCATTCTCAAAGGCCAAAACTTAGACACTTGCGTCCCGGCGCTCTATCAAGTTGCTGGGGCCGATGCTGTTCTGAATAAAGTAAAACGGTTTACTTAAAAGTATTGAGGGATTCCCTTAAACTCATTGCTGAGGAACTAGCTTTTTAGCGATGCGCTCTTGAACCTGCATTTGAAAGCTAGAAGCGACTTCCTCAATTTCTTCCTGAGACAACACAGCTCCAAACTGATCACACAACAGTTGTACAAATTTCTCTCGATCGA
>JAYUJY010000111.1:0-27027 GCA_043764895.1 Synechococcales cyanobacterium
TCGGATTTAGAAACTGAGGAACTGGCATTGCTTTCTAGACAATGAATTATAGTCTCTATAATATCCGATTTTATGCATTCTAGATGAGGGTCAGCTTACAACCCATCCCGTCATCTGTGAGACTTGTTATCTTCTCGTTTCTAGAGGCGGTGGAATTCGACAAGAATGTCAGTTTTTGATGGATGTCTCTGACGAAGCATTTCATATCTTTGATTTAAAACTTACTCATTTTAAGCGAATGGCTTTTCTAATTGAGAAATATGAAAGTTTACCGATGGATTATGCTGATGCGTCTCTTGTTGTTTTAGCAGAGCATTTAAATCATGGAAGAATCCTAACCGCCGATCGTCGGGATTTTTCGGTCTATCGCTGGAATGACGTGAATTCTTTCGAGAATTTACTCTTCGACTCATAAATATCCCAGTCATCCTTCCCATTTCCTCAACTCTCTGCCAAAATAGAAACATACTCCCCTCCACCTTCCGTCCTCCGTCCTCAATCCTCCGTCCTCAATCCTCCGTCCTTATGCAAACTGCTCTCTCCCTCATCAGCCAAGCCTACGAAGAGGGCTGGGAAGAACTGGATCGGTCAGGAATGGAACTAACGGAATTGCCGCCGGAAAGCGATCGGAGATTTGTTTTCCTCAAAACAATCAATCGACTTCCTATTAAATCGAGTTGCTGGTATTCATTAAAAATCCTAGATCTTATTTTTTCACTACAATAGAATTAATACTGGAGGGGAAGATAGATGGATCGTAAATCAGCACTAGTAGAGCAAATAATTGAGCTGTCAGAAGCGGGAAAATGCACATCTCTAGACTTGTCAAACAAGGCTCTTACAGAGATTCCAGATTCAATCGGTCGATTAACCAGCTTGAGAATACTTGACCTCAGCCGCAACAAAATTACAGAGATTCCAGATTCAATCGGGAAGTTGGTCAATCTGCAAACAATTGATCTTAAGTTGAATCAAATAAGTATAATTCCGGAGATGCTCTCACAGCTAGACAACCTAAAAAAACTTGATTTTAGCAGTAACAACATTAAGGAAATTCCAAATTCAGTAGCCCGGTTGCTCAATCTGCAAATACTCAACCTCGACTCGAATTTTATTAAGGAAATTCCGGATTCTCTTGCAAATTTATTAAATCTTCAAATCCTAGATCTTGAGTCTAATCAAATCAGGGAGATTTCAAATACAATCACGCAATTAGTCAATCTTCAATCACTTTATCTTAGCCGAAATCAAATTAAGGAGATTCCAGAGGCAATCAGGCAGTTAACAAATCTGCGACTACTTCACCTCAGCCATAACCAGTTAAAAGAGGTGTCAGACTCGATTATGCAGTTGGTTAGCTTGAAAAAACTTAAGCTTAACTCAAATCAAATTAAGGAGATTCCAAGCTCGATCGCACAGCTAATCAATCTGCAAACTCTCAATCTTTGCTCAAACCAAATCAGGGAGATTCCAGAAGCAATCACGCAGTTAATCAATCTGCAAACCCTAGATTTAGAATCAAACCAAATTGGAAGAATTCCGGCTGCGATGTCGCAATTAGTCAATCTAAGAACACTTCATCTCAAGCGTAATTACATTAGAGAAATTCCAGATTCAACCACGCAATCAATCAACTTTAGGATTGATTTATAATAATCACTACCCAATTCTGTACGAAACCCTCCTCCCACGCGGCATCCCCTTCCCCAACAAATGGCTCAACGTCCGCCACACCCTAGAAAACGACAGCCGCAACTACATCGACACCACCGATTATGAAGCCACCTGCCGCCGCCACGACATCACAGAAAAAAGCGAAATGGCCACCCTCAGCCGCTTCCTCCACGACCTCGGCATCCTCCTCCACTTCCAAAACGACCCCATCCTCCGCCACCGCCTCATCCTCAAACCCAACTGGGGCACCACCGCCGTCTACAAAATCCTCGACAACGATCGCATTAAAGCCCACCTCGGACAATTCACCGATCGTGACCTCGCCGAAATCTGGTCCGATCGCACCTACGCCGACATGCACCACGAACTCCTT
This sequence comes from Synechococcales cyanobacterium, assembly GCA_043764895.1. Lineage (GTDB taxonomy): Bacteria > Cyanobacteriota > Cyanobacteriia > Leptolyngbyales > Leptolyngbyaceae > JAAFJU01. Next base: position 2,048 of record JAYUJY010000111.1, read on the forward strand.
CAACTCATGAAAGAATTCAAAGTCTGTTACGAAATCCCCAACCGCAAAGGCCACTACATCGCCCCCCATCTCCTCAACCCCGAAGCCCCCACCTACGACTGGAACCCCACCAGTAACCTCATCCTGCGCTACCGCTACAACCACTTCATGCCCAAAGGACTCCTCACCCGCTTCATCGTCGAACAACACCGATCGATTGAAAACGTCAATGAACCCGATCGCGCCCACGTCTGGAAAAACGGCGTCATCATCACAAATCGTTCAGCCCGCGCCGAAATCATCGAACACTACCCAAAACGCGAAATCCATATCCGCGTTAGCGGCAACCGACCCCGCGACCTCCTCACGATCGTCAACCGCCAATTTGAAGACATCCACGACCACTTCTACAAAGACCCATCCCCCGACAAACCACCCTACGACACCCTCATCCCCTGCAACTGCCCCACCTGCAAACCTAGCCTCGCGCCCTTCACCTTCACCCTCGATCGTCTCCACACCTGCCTCGATCGCAACCGTTACACCATTGAATGCCACGAAAGCGGCGAAGACGTCCAAGTCCGCAGCCTGATCGACGGCGTGATTCAAGAAGATCCCGAAGACTTTGAAGATTCCCTGGAGGATTATTCAGGAAAACGCGATCGACGACGTGTATCTCGTGGAAGACTCAGCTCTACACCAGCTACACCCACAATCAATATCTACAACGCAAACCAACAGGACCAAAACATGAGCAACGACAAAATTTGGAACGGCGATCGAGTTCAAGGGAACAAATATGAAGCTAACAATGCAACCAATAGCATGATTGGAGAGAACATCAGCGGTGACAATGTTTCAGGAACAAAAATCATCAACTCTCAAAACCTCACCCAAGCTGCCCAAGAAATCAAAGCCCTCCTCGATCAAATTTCCGCCACCGACACCACAAAAAATCCCACACTAATTGCCATGAAAGCGATCGAAGCGATCGAAAACAACCCAACGCTAAAAGACCGCATCATCAACGCTGGAAAAGAAGCCGGATTTGCCGCTCTAGATGCCGCCGTCGAACATCCTGCCATCAAAATCGTCACCGCCGCCATCAAAGGCGCAATCGACGCCTAAAGTCAATCGAAGACCACTAAAAAGCCCCCATTAGTCAATAGAAGACAAGAGGGCTTTTTTCAGAGTTTATTGCAACGCAGCTTGCTAGTTTTTAGGTGCGACGCGGCCTTTGAAGAGCTTTTTCGGGACAGGCTTAACAACGGGCTTAACAGCAGGCTTGACAGGTGCGACAGCCGCAGGGACCACAGCAGGAACGACAGCAGGGACCACAGCAGGCGTAATTACAGGTGCAACAACAGCAGGCTTCGGTGCCACAAAGGAGACGCCGCCGTTAAGCTTACGCCCCGTTCCGCCATCTGCACGATCGAGGAACGGACGCAGGTTTAGACCCGCCTTAGCCTTTGGCTTTCCACCCGAACCACCGAGCACATTACCAATCTGACCAAACAAGCCACCATTTCCAGCCGAACCAAAGGTATTCACCCCTTGAATCATCTGACCATCATCTGCCGACGCCAAGTTTTGGAAAATACGATCGCGGGTGGCAACGGGATCTTGACCATTGGGAACCGTCAGGACAATCTGACAAGCAGGCGTGCGATCGGTCGTCACACAGATGGTGTTGTAGCCATTGACCACCGCTGTGGACATTTCGACCAGACCCTCAGGACGATATTTCTCAAGGCGAGCTGCGATCTCATTGCACCGTGCGCTAGGCGACCAACCGCCCCCCATCTGCCCAGGAATGGCCCAAGGATAAGCACGATCGGGTTGGCTTTCAGGTTGATACATAACAGTAGGCTGTCCGGCATTGTTACCGCAGAAGAACCGAACGCCATTAATCGAGACATTACCCGTTTCCGTCGGGACCGTGGACCCAGTGCTTCCAGAAGTGGGAACCGTGCCGCCGCCAACAGGAGCAGGAGACGTAGTGGTATCGGTTGGCAAGACGACATCAGCCGCATGGGCGGGAGCAAGACTGAATAGGCTAGTGCTCAAGACAGCAGCAATAGCGCCAGCTCGTCCAAAACGACGGGAAAAAGAAGAAGAGAAAGAAGCAGTTTGGAGCGTCATAGTAGTTAGCCTTGGTTCTGAATTACGAACCACATTGTGTGAGTGCTGAAGGGTTTGACGGGGACAATGCTCGTAGTGTTCCCAAGCCCATAAACTTCACCTAACTTCACACCCCCGTCATATCGTGTATACTTCGTACGTGGGTGTGAGAAAGGAGATAAAGCCTGATGTCGGAGGCAAAGCAGCCCCTGACAGTCCCGAGAGAATTGGTCGGTGCGCCTGCTCCTGGGAACGTCAATCCAAATTTACTAATGTTTGTGTCGTCGGTTGCGATCGCAATTGGTTCGGCGTGGGGATATTTCGGTTTGCACTGGGCGGGGTACATCTCGTTCGGGTTGAACTTTCTATCTCTCCATATGGTTGGAACGGTCATTCATGATGCCTGTCATGGTGTTGCCCACCGCAACAAAATAGTGAATTCCATGTTGGGTCATGGAAGTGCATTTTTATTGTTTTTTTCGTTCCCGGTCTTTACTCGGGTTCACATGCAGCACCATGCCCATGTGAACGACCCTGAGAATGATCCGGATCACATTGTTTCAACCATGGGTCCACTCTGGATGATCAATGCGCGGTTTCTGTACCACGAAGTGTACTTTTTCCAGCGGAAACTCTGGCGCAAGTATGAGCTTCTGGAATGGATCTTAGCGCGGACCTCAGCGGTTTTACTGCTGCTGGCGTCGTATCACTTTGGGTTCGTAGGTTACATTTTTAATTTCTGGTTTACGCCACTGGCGATCGTAGGATTGGTTTTGGGCCTGTTCTTCGATTATCTGCCGCATCGTCCCTTTAAGGAACGCGATCGGTGGATGAATGCTCGGGTTTACCCCAGTAAAGTTTTGAATTACCTGATTGGTGGTCAGAACTATCACTTGGTTCATCATCTCTGGCCTGCGGTGCCCTGGTACAACTATGAACCCGTCTATCAGGCCATGAAGCCGATGTTAGATGAAAAAGGCTGTCGTCAGACCTTGGGTGTTTTAACTGAAGATCCGGCGAGTTTCTGGTACGACGTTTTTATTGGAATTCGTCTGCCACACAAGAAATCAGAGCCAGTTCTTGACGTGTCTCCAGAGACCATTGCCCATCTCGAAGCTGCCATAGAGAGCGATCGAGAGCCAGTTTTAAAGTAAGACGTAATTTAAATTAATTCAGTAAGGACGATCGTCAGATCGCCCTTATTTTTTGGGCCGATCGAAGAACCGCTTCACCGAGGGGCGGACGTTACAAGCTGAAACAGCTACTTTTTACGGTTTCGGCTCAACGTGTAACGAAACTTATGCGGCATTGGAGTCTTAGGGATAATCACAGCGATCGAGACCATTCGCCCAATACATCACTGACCCGACGGATGCCAGAGGCTGGAATGAGTTCTGAAAGCGGTAATTTCTGCTTGCCGCCGCCCAGCTCAATCACCGTCTGATTCAACGTGCTGATAATTTCTGACTCAGAGATTTCTCCTGCCTCGGCGAGCGGGCCAAGCTGGTCCGCCAGCAGAAGATGCAGTTTTGCATCCCGCAAGTAAAGATGCCATTTTGCGATATCAAGATAAATCTGGTCGCCCAGTTCTCCAGCCAGCCGTTCAATGTCCTGTGCAGTGCTCATGGCAGTCAATCCTCCCTAAGATGGGTCGATAGTGGGCGAATCAGTGGGCAAATCTTCATATTTCGCGATCGCAAACACATAGATTGCGTGGGAAATAAAAACCGCAAGCCATAGGCCGGACAGCCAAATCGGCCACTGCCAATCTGCCTTTTGGATCATGCGGAAAAACCAAACACCCGAGTTGACGGCCAAAAAACCCGCTACATGGGTTGCAAACGTCACGCGATCGTCTAAACGGCGATAATCCGGATCGTTTCGGGTCGGAACTCTAGACCAACGAGGAGGCATATAGAATCACTCAAATGTAGGATTTCAAAAGACATTCTCTAATGGTACATAGACATTAGAGACCTTTATTGTCAAATAATTATAAGTTTAGTCATCGCCTCCTGTGAATCTCCGGAAAGACCTTCTAAAATTCAGTATAAAGCCTTAGAGATTTCAGCGTTGAAGACTCAGCCCATAGCCGTTACTAATCTTTTATTAACCTTCAGTCAGGTAGGCAGCACCAGCAGTGATCAGGCGACTCCTCCAAAAACAAGGTTTAACACCCCGTCATACCCGATTAGCGGTCATCGTCTTACCCGATGAGATGTCTGCCTTCCAAGCCTATCGTTTGCTCAACTACCACGGTATTTCACCGGAGCATGTGGCGATCGTTGGGACCGGGTACAGCAGTCCCGATCGGATTGGCCTATTGCGTCCGGTTCAAATCGCATTCCGTAAGGCGGTTTTTTGGGGCGTGCTCTCCGGCGCGTTGGGGCTAGTAGCAGGAGTCGCCTTAGAAATCCTTGGCCATACCCGCATTAGCCAGCTCATCGATCTCAATCCCCGCCTGCTGCTCATTCCGATTTTAGGCGTGATCTGCTTTGCGATCGGTGCTGTTGCAGGTTGGTTTGTGGGTCTCTTGGGCGAAGGCACGGCTGCCAGTCTTTTTCGCCACCACCTCAACCGAGGCCATTATCTTCTAATGATTGAAGGGAGTGAGCAACTGGTCCGTTGGGGGCAAGAAGTTCTAGGCCGTTATTCGATTTCAAAAATTTATTAAAGGGCGTCGATCGCAAGTCATTTTGGCTTAAATAATCTAGATATTAAACTCTTCCTCGTTGGGTTTGGGGCACGGCGAGCCATGCCCCTACAGATCCGGGTTCCAGAAATTGTAGGGGCATGGCCATGCCGTGCCCCGAACCCAGCGAAGAAGACTAATCCAAAGACGCGATCGCAGCATTGAAGGTCTCGCTCGATCGCATGGCGTGAGTGGCTTTCATGGCATCGGGATGATAATATCCGCCGAGATCCACCGATCGGCCTTGAGATGCATTTAACTCAGTGACGATCGTGGATTCATCATGAGCTAACTGTTGGGCAAGCGGCGTAAATTTGGCTTTCAACGTTGGACTTTTATCCTGGAATGCCAACGCCTGCGCCCAGTACAGCGATAAGTAAAACTGACTTCCCCGATTATCTAGCTCATTCACTTTAGAGGACGGAGACTTGGCACTCGTTAGATACTGACCATTTGCAGTATTTAACGTTTCGGCCAACACTAACGCCGCATCATTCTTCGTCTTCGTCCCCAAATCCTCCAACGCCACCGCCACCGCTAAAAACTCACCCAGCGAATCCCAACGCAAATGCCCTTCGCGCACAAATTGTTGGACGTGCTTCGGAGCTGATCCGCCTGCCCCCGTTTCAAATAACCCGCCACCTGCTAACAGCGGCACGATCGACAGCATTTTCGCACTCGTCCCCAGTTCAAGAATCGGAAACAAGTCCGTCAGATAATCCCGCAACACATTTCCCGTCACCGAAATCACATCGCGTCCGGCCTTGATCTCCTCGCACGTAAACCGCATGGCAGCAGTCGGGGACATGATTTTAATCTTCAACCCGGTAATGTCGTATTGCGATAGACATTGCCCCACTTTAGTAATGATATTTCCATCATGGGCACGGTATGGATCGAGCCAAAAAACCGTTGGAAGTCCCGTTGCGATCGCCCGGTTCACCGCTAGTTTCACCCAATCCTGAATCGGTAAATCCTTCGTCTGACACATACGCCAGAGGTCGCCTTTTTCGACAGGATGTTCAAGTAAAGTGGTTCCAGAACTGTCCACAACCCGGACGATGCCACCCGTTGGGATTTCAAAGGTCTTATCATGGGATCCGTACTCCTCGGCCTTCTGCGCCATCAGCCCCACGTTCGCTACATTGCCCATCGTCGTCACATCAAATGCGCCATGGGTTTGGCAGAATTCAATGCATTCTTGATAAATCATCGCGTAACTCCGATCGGGAATCATCGCCTTGGTGTCATAGGCTTTCCCGTCAGGTCCCCACATTTTGCCCGACGATCGAATGGTCGCCGCCATAGACGCATCAATAATCACATCGCTCGGAACGTGCAAATTAGTAATGCCCTGATCTGAATTGACCATTGCGAGATTGGGACGGGTTTTGTAGGTGGCTTGGAGATCAGATTCGATCGCCAAACGCTGGGTTTCAGGTAAGGTTTTTATTTTGGCATAGACGTCGCCTAGACCGTTGTTTGGATTGATTCCCAAGGTTTTGAAAAGGTCTGAATACTGAGTGAAAACGTCTTTGTAATAGGTCGTCACGGCGTGGCCAAATAAGATTGGATCAGAGACTTTCATCATCGTGGCTTTGACATGAAGAGACAGCAAAATGTCTTCGGTCTTGGCCGCCGTCATTTCGGTTTCATAAAACGATCGCAGCGCCTTAACACTCATCACCGCCGCATCAATCACTTCTCCCGCTAGTAAACTTGTTTTCGCCTTCAGCACCATCACCGTTCCGTCCAATGCCACGAGTTCAATCTTGACATCCACGGCCTGATCAATCACCACCGATTGCTCTGTCCCATAGAAATCACCGCTGGTCATATGCGCCACATGCGATCGTGAATCTGAGGCCCACGCGCCCACGGGATGAGGATTTTTCTGCGCATATTGTTTCACCGCTGTCGCAACCCGTCGATCGGAGTTTCCTTCACGCAAAACGGGATTGACAGCACTGCCCAAAACCTTTGAGTATCGGCTCTTAATCGCAGTCTCAGCCTCGGTTGTAGGCGTTGCAGGGTAATCGGGAATCGCGTATCCCTGCGACTGCAACTCTTGAATTGCCGCGATGAGTTGGGGCACCGAAGCGCTGATATTCGGCAATTTAATAATGTTGGCGTCTGGGGTTTTCGCGAGTTCGCCGAGTTGGGTCAGGGTATCGGGTTGCTGTTGCTCAAGGCGCAGATAGTCTGGGAAATTGGCTAAGATGCGCCCTGCTAAGGAAATATCGCTCGTTTCGATCGTCACATCCGCCGCCCCCGCAAACGCCTTCACGATCGGCAAAAACGCATAGGTCGCTAAGGCCGGAGCTTCGTCGGTAAACGTGTAGATAATTTTTGCGGCAGTCATAGTTTTTTCCTAGGGGTGGGGATCTGTGTGGAAATAAAGTCCTTGGCGAACCGCCCCCAACCCCCAATTCTGGGGGCTTCGGAAATTCATGTCCCCCCAGAATTGGGGGCTAGGGGGCGGTTCGCCAGGGGTGCGTCATGGGTCATTCAAATCCATCACCTTGTCCCGAAAATTTACCTTGTCCCGGAAATTCACCACATTGCCAATCACCGCGATCGCCGGAGCCATAAATCCTGAGTCCTCCACCTGCTGCACAATCGTATCCAACTGTCCCAATAACTCCGATTGCTCCGGACGAGTGCCCCAGCGAACCAAAGCGATCGGCGTTTTAGGGGAAAGCTCGGCAGCTAGAAGCGACGTGATAATAGACGGTAAATTGTGGACGCCCATGTAAATGACGATGGTTTCTGCACCCTGCGCAATAGCCGTCCAGTTGAGCGAGGGACGATATTTTTCCACAGACTCATGTCCAGTGACAAAAATGACCGAAGAACTGTAGTTTCGGTGGGTTAGCGGGATATTGGCATAGGCAGGGGCGGCAATGCCTGAGGTGATACCCGGAACCACTTCGACCTCAATTCCAGCAGCAACCAGATCCTCCATTTCCTCCCCGCCCCGCCCAAAGATAAACGGATCACCACCCTTCAGACGCACCACCACCGCGTAGTTCTGAGCCTTTTCAATCAGAAGCTTCGTCGTATCTTCTTGCAGAAGTGAATGCTGTCCTTTGCGTTTTCCAGCATGAATCAGTTCAGCGATCGGATTGGCCATGTCCAAAATCGGCTGACTCACCAATGCGTCATAAATCACCACATCGGCGCAGTCTAGGAGCGCTTTCCCCTTCAGCGTCATGAGACCTGGATCCCCTGGCCCAGCGCCGACAAGATAGACTTTACCGATTGACTTCTGCATAGGAACTATGGGGCAACACCGATCGATTTTGAAGGTTAATATCTTAAGGAAAACTGTTTTGAACGGTCGTATTTTGAAGCACGTCGGCAATAAATTTCGGGAACTCTGGAATGTGATCTAACGTGGATTTGCAGGTGAGATTTAACCCTGGATAGGACTGACGCAGGCCAACGATCGACTCTTCAATCGCGGCGGTAATTCCACCCCGAAATAGAAAATATAGCAGAACTTGAATCTCTTCGTAGCCCTCTGTGAACAATCGCTCAACGGTTTGGGCTAGCGACGGCTCAATGGACCAGTAGGCCGAACTCGCCCCGATCGACGCCGCAAACTGTTCACTCAGCACGGTGCTGTCCGATCGACGACTGCCATGGGACAGCACAATCTTGGCTACCCCAGAAGATACCCCAGCAGCTCCCTCAGGCTCGATTCCCCAGGCTGACGCGAGGGATTGGGGACGGGTTTGAAGATGGTGCCCGAGGTAGGGAAGGGTCGAGAGGTTGAAGCTGGGATCGCGATCGACGAGCTGTTTCTGAGCCAGAGCAACTTCCTGCGGCAGATCTTCCATCACATGCACTCCCGGCATCAAGAAAAGCGGTAAAAGCTGAAGTCTGCCTAAGCCCTCAACGCGAGCGTGGGCAGCGTGATGCAGGATTTGGACGTGAAGCGGGGTGGTTCCACCTTCTAGGACAGCGTGCTCAATGCGTTGTCCCGTACATTGCCCAATGCGTTGTCCAATCCGTTGCTCGGTGCTGGGCGGCGATAGGTCGGGGTTGAGGTAGCTCTCAATGCGCGATCGTAACTGCTCGGCGGACTGCTGCGATCGAACATTGCGGCTACCGTGGGTGATCATGAGATGGATAGATTGAAGCATCTACTATTTACCAAACAAGCTAGAGTCAATAAACCCTAAATTGTCGCTTAAGTCGTTCAGAATGTCTCGCCCATCGCGTTAGGATAATCGGGGCAATGGCGACTGACACTATGGCGATTATGGCGATTATGGCGATCGATCATCAGGATAAGAATCATATGCAACTTGGCGCAGGGACAACCTTACAAGAGGGAAAATATCTCCTTAACCATGTCCTCAATCAGCAGGGAATTGGCTGGACTTACCGCGCCACGCACCCTCAGAGCAACCAAAGCGTCGTTATCAAAACCCTTAATCCGGTCTTTCGATCGCATCCTGAATATAGGCGGATGTGTGAGGAATTTGCGTCGCGATCGCAGCAGTGGGCGAGGATTCGGCATCCTGGACTGGTGCGGGTGTTGGATTTTTTCTATGAAGAAACGATGCCTCAGGCGATGCCTTTTGTGGTGATGCAGTCAGTGGTGGGGACGAGTCTCGGCGATCGGCTTCGATCGGAGACCCTATCCGAAGCTGACATTATTTTACTTCTGCGGCAAATATCAAGTGCGTTGACCCACGCTCAAGACCAAGGACTCGTCCATGGCAACGTGCATCCGCGAAACATTATTCGTCGATCGGGTTCACAGGATTCGGGTTCGCAGGATTATGTGCTAGTCGGCAGTGCGGCGAGCTTAATCCCGTCTCTGTTTGAACGAAGCGCCCTACAAAATCCCTACGCCGCCCCAGAACTCAGCCACGGCAAAATCACCTCAAGCGCGGACCTGTACAGTTTGGGCGCAATTTTATACACCTGTCTATCCGGACATTCGCCGACCCTAGCCCCGAACGATGCCCTGCTAAGCGATCGCCTTCCCCTTCTGTCTCTGCTCAAACCCGGAGCCATCCGTTTACTGCGATCGGCCATGGCTTCTGCGCCTAGCGATCGTCCAGCAACTGCCGATGATTGGCTGGCCTTACTGGCCTCTCGTTCTACCGCTGCAACTCCGGCCATTGCGCTCCCAACTGTTGCTCCAGTTGCTCCAATTTTGTCCCCCATTGCGACTCCAGAACCCTTTCCGCCCTACCGCACCGAGGCGCTTCCTCCAGGGTCTGTGTTTCCAACAGTGTCTCCGATCGCTGCTCCGATCGTGTCCCCAACAAATGCTCCGATCGCAGTCCCAATCACGCTTCCGGCCTTTCAAACCCACCCCACTCCAACTCAACCCCCCTCCCAAATCCAACTGACCCAACTTGCGAAGTCCTCTCCTCCCCCCTCGACCCGTCCCCCTCAACCTTCAACATTCAACACTCAACCTTCAACATTCAGAACCCTTCTCCCGCCCATGCGATCGCTCAAACGGACGGCGGGAATTGCAGCGATTTTTGGCATTTTGTTTGGTCTAGTGCTTCGTTTTCATGCCGCCCAGCGTCCGGGAGCGAGTCTCTTTCATACAGGTCAGTCTTTTCCGGCCCGCGAGTGGAAAGGCACCATCGAGCCGCCCCAAGACACCTTAGGCAACATTCCGATCGAAGCGCCAGAATCCTCCGCTCGTCCAAATCCATCGCAATCGACTGAACCCAATTCCGCGCCTGAAAAATCCAGTGAGCGATCGCCCGACAATCCAGTGAACCCTGAACCCCCGCCATCACTAACCCCGTCCCAAAACCGGAGAACCGCCGTCCCCTCAGACTTCCCCCAAGATCCAGGGTTAGGTAACTCTTCAAGGCCGGAAAAATCCGATCGATCGACCGTTCTAGACTTTCCCCTCCAACGTGATCCAGAGTCTGTAACCGTCCCCGCTCCTGCACCCATTCGCGATCCGAGTCCCGAGCCTGTCACCGAACCCGGATCCCCAACCGCTCCCCGATCGACCCTACGTCCCAATCTCTCACCCAAAAAGGGCCTTTAGACCAGGGTCTACCCGTTATAATTAAGTAAATCCTAATTGTAATCTTCCCCTTTGCCCCTACCCCTATGACGACTCCTTGGACAAATGCCTACTTTATTGGACGGGCGATCGCTGAAATCCTCACTGAAAAAGCCAATGAGACCGCAGCAGAAGTGCTGAGTGAACTGGGTAAACTAGACGCAGAACGTCGAGAGGTGACGCGCGAATTCTTACAGGAGGTCAACGATCGAGCCACCGTTGCCCAACAATCTGGGGTCCGTCCATCTGGGTTTTCTAGCCCGGTCCCTGCACCCACCTCAGGCGATCTTCAAGCTATCATCGATGATCTCAGAGCCGAAATCGCTGAGACTCGCGCTGAACTTCAACGGTATCGTCAGGCTAGCGGACAATAAACGCGGCTTATGAGTTTGCTTAGTCTGCTTGTGTTCTCATTCATCTTGATAGCTTCTCTGTTTATTGCTTTAAGGCATAGGTTTTTTTCCCATGGGTCAGCCCTACACCGATCGTGCCTATCGTTGGAATCGAGAGAGTTACTCTCGGCAGCGGCGCTTCATCGACATCTGGGCATTTGTCCTCCAACTCCTTTACGAAAGATGGCGCTTTGGCAAAAAGTGGACCTATCAACAGGGCCAAATGACCCCAGAAGCGCAGAGCGATCGACGGCGATCGTTGGCTGTTTGGGTTCGGGAGACTTTGCTGGAGTTGGGTCCGACGTTTATTAAAGTTGGGCAACTGTTCTCGACACGGGCGGATTTGTTCCCGACCGAATTTGTCGATGAGCTGTCGAAGCTTCAGGACCGTGTGCCCGCCTTTAGCTATGAGCAAGTGGTGACGATCATTGAGGCGGACCTCGGCAAACCCGTCAGTGAAATCTATCGCAACCTAGATCCAATTCCCCTCGCCGCTGCCAGCTTAGGCCAAGTCCATCGTGCCCAGTTGCCCACAGGCGAAGAAGTCGTCGTCAAAGTCCAACGGCCAGGACTCAAACGGCTATTTTCGATCGATCTTGAAATCCTCAGAGGCATCACCAGCTATTTCCAAAGTCATCCCAAATGGGGCAATGGTCGAGACTGGATGGGCATTTACGAGGAGTGCTGCAAAATCCTTTGGGAAGAGATTGATTACCTCAATGAAGGTCGCAACGCGGATCTGTTCAGGCGAAATTTTCGCGACGATGCTCTGATTCGGGTGCCTCGGGTCTATTGGCGGTACGCGTCACCTCGGACGTTGACGCTGGAATATTTGCCGGGGATCAAAATAAGCCACTATGAGGCATTAGAAGCCGCAGGAATCGATCGCACCTCCATTGCCCAGTTGAGTGCCCGATCGTATTTGCAGCAGCTTCTAGAAGGAGGCTTTTTCCACGCCGATCCGCATCCGGGAAACTTAGCCGTGAGTCAGGCCGGAGAACTCATCTTCTACGACTTTGGCATGATGGGACAACTGCCTGCCGTGACGCGCGAAAAGCTCATGGGAACCTTCATGGGCATTGCGCAGAAGGATTCAGAACGGGTGGTGCAGTCGCTGATTGACTTAGGCGTGCTGGTGCCCACATCAGATTTGAGTGCGGTGCGTCGATCGGTGCAGTATATGATGAATAACTTCCTAGAGAAGCCCTTTGATGGAACGTCGATTGAGACCATTAGTGATGATCTATACGACATTGCTTACGGGCAGCCGTTCCGATTCCCGGCGACGTTTACCTTCGTCATGCGGGCACTCTCAACTATGGAGGGTGTCGGGCGAGGACTCGATCCAAATTTTAACTTTATGGAGGTCGCAAAGCCTTTTGCGATGAAACTCATGTCCAATGAGACTGGCCCTGGAAATGGCAATCTGTCCACAAACATATTTGACGAGTTCAGTCGTCAAGCCGCTCAAGTCAGCAGTAGCGCCTTAGGATTGCCTCGTCGTCTAGATGATGCCCTCGACAAACTGGAAAAAGGCGACCTGCGCGTGCGGGTCCGATCGACCGAGACCGATCGCCTCTTGCGAAAACTGAGTGGCATAAATGTCGGGACGAACTATACTCTATTGGTCTGCTCCTTTACGCTATCTGCGACAATATTGCTCGTGAATAAGTTGTATTGGCCTGCGGCGGTGTTGGCTACGATGGCAATTGTGGCGGCAGTGGCGCTAACTCGGCAACTGATTAAGGCTGATCGACTCGATCGATTGCCTTAGATAAAGGCTGTGGTATTTAAATTCTTCCTCTCTGACTTTGAGTCTGTCTGTGCATGAAACGTCTTTTCGCTGGAACAACGGATACTGGATTAGTCCGATCGGTTAATCAAGATTCTTACTACATGGATCCCGAGGGGCGATTTTTTGTGGTGGCCGATGGGATGGGCGGACATGCGGGCGGGCAGGAGGCGAGTCGGCTAGCGACGGAAGCAATGTATGGGCATTTTGAGCGATTTTGGGCGTCCGAGGATTCGTCCCATGATTTGCTGGAGCAGGCATTCTTAAAGGCGAATCAGGCAATTGTTCAAGACCAGCAACTGCATCCTGAACGCGGAGACATGGGAACGACAGCGGTGGCGCTGCTGTTTCGATCGGGGCAGGTGTGGTGTGCCCATGTGGGCGATTCGCGGCTTTACCGAATGCGGGGCGCACATCTCGAACAGCTCACAGAAGATCATACCTGGATTGCGCGGGCCGTCCAGTCCGGAGCCTTGACCCACGATCAGGCCCGAGTTCATCCGATGCGGCACGTCCTAGCACAGTGCTTGGGCCGTACGGAAGGGACCGAAATCGAAATTAATCAGGTGGATGAACGAGGCAGCGATCGATTTATGCTGTGCAGTGACGGGCTGACGGAAGAACTGACCGATATGCTTATTTGCAACCAGCTTAAATCGATTCGCTCTTGCGATATGGTCTCGATCGCCCTAGTGAATGCAGCGAAAGACCGAGGCGGACGAGACAACATTACCGTCGTTGTTGTCGCCATTGTGTCCGATCGGCCTGAGGACTAGGCAGCCCTGGGCAACGCAGGTGTGGTCAAATTCTCGCGCTCTGACACAGGATCAAACTCGTGAAGACTCTGCTTTGGTTCGACGCCGTTCACGACCATCACAGAACAGCCAACCCGTTGGAGGACATATTGAGTCACGCTATCAAAGCCGATTTGACGCCGACCGCTGCGTTCAGGGTGGCCCATGACGATTAGATCGGCATTCCATTTTTCAGCCAATTGACAAATGTGGACTTCTGGCTGGGCGGCTCGACAGTCAATTTGGGTTGGAATGCCTTTGGTACGGGCGTGATCGACATAGGTTTGGAGCGTGTTTTGGGCGTGATTTCGCTCATTTTCTACTCGGCGCTGTTGGACCCGGCGAAGGGTCTCATAGAGTCCAATCGCCTCGCTGGTATGGTCGCCTACGGGAATTTCGGTGGGGCGACTCTCTTTCTTGAGGCAATGGACGATGATCATCGTGCTGACGTGAGGTTTGGCCTGTTCTAACGCTCGACGGAACACTAGGGGATCCTGAAAAGATTGATCTAAGCAAATTAAAATCCGACGGAACGCCATGCCGATTCTCCCGGTTTGCTGAGCCATATCGTGCCATATATTAGAATTTACCACCAGAATGCTCCGTCTTGTTTCGGAGACTCTCTCAGAAACAAGAATTTAATATAAATTTAATATCGTTCAAACAAACGATCGCCCCTCAGCGTTAATTTCTGAAGGGCGATCGTTTTGAGATGGATGGTTAGAACCTAGTTAGGTTAAGGGTTTATGCAACGCCAGCCATTTTGACATCGCTGGAAGCAAGCAAGTCTTGAAGTTCTTCTGAATCCACCGTTTCTTTTTCCATCAGCATTGCCGCCAATTGATCCAGAACCGACCTATTTTCAATCAACACGTTTTTGCAACGGCGATAGGCTTGATCCACCAAGTTGCGAACTTCGTCATCAACAGTCGATGCGGTCTTCTCAGAGAAGTCCCGTTCGGCCATGACGTCGCGGCCCATGAAAACATTACCCTGAGCGCGGCCCAATGCCACAGGTCCCAATCGATCGCTCATTCCGAAGCGAGTCACCATTTGACGGGCGACGTTGGCAACCTGCTGAAGGTCGTTGGACGCTCCGGTGGTCACTTCATCGTCGCCGTAAATCAGCTCTTCAGCCACGCGACCGCCCAAAGCAACGGCCATTTGGTTCTGCAAGTAGGAACGGGAGTAGAGACCCGAATCCATCCGGTCTTCGCTAGGCGTAAACCACGTCAATCCGCCTGCATTTCCGCGAGGGATAATGCTGACTTTTTGCACGGGGTCGTAGTCGGGCATCAGTGCGCCAACAATCGCGTGACCTGCTTCATGGTAAGCAACCAGTTCCTTGCGACGTTCGCTCATGACGCGATCTTTCTTCTCAGGACCCGCCAAAATGCGATCGATCGCATCGTTGACTTCATCCATGGAAATTTCGGTCAAGTTACGACGTGCCGCAAGAATCGCCGATTCATTCAGCAAGTTTGAGAGATCTGCGCCCGTAAAGCCAGGGGTCCGACGAGCAATGCGATCGAGATCCACATCCTTGCTGAGGGTTTTGCCCCGAGCGTGAACGTTAAGGATTTCTAGACGACCGCCGTAATCGGGACGATCGACAGTGACTTGGCGATCGAAACGACCGGGACGCATAAGCGCCGAATCCAAGACGTCAGGACGGTTGGTCGCTGCGATGATGATGATTCCGGTGTTGCCCTCGAAGCCATCCATTTCAGTCAGCAGTTGGTTGAGGGTTTGTTCGCGCTCATCGTTACCGCCACCCATGCCTGCACCACGTTGACGACCCACTGCATCAATTTCATCAATAAAGATGATGCAAGGTGCGTTGGCTTTGGCTTGTTCAAACAGGTCACGCACGCGAGATGCGCCAACCCCAACGAACATTTCAACGAATTCTGAACCGGAGATGCTGAAGAAGGGAACACCTGCTTCGCCTGCAACGGCTTTGGCCAGAAGGGTTTTACCCGTTCCTGGAGGACCGACCAAAAGGCAACCTTTCGGAATTTTTGCGCCAATAGCAGTAAAACGATCGGCATTTTTCAAGAAATCAACGACTTCAGCGAGTTCCAATTTCGCTTGATCGATTCCGGCAACATCGCCAAAGGTGACTTGAGTTTGGGGTTCCATTTGGACGCGGGCTTTGGACTTACCAAAGTTCATCGCTTGGTTGCCGGGACCATTCTGCGCGCGACGCAGTAAAAAGAATAAACCCACCAGTAGGACAACTGGGAAAAACAGGCTGCTAGCCAAACGGACCAGTTGTCCTTCTTCCTGTTGAGAGTAGACCGAGATGTCTACGCCGTTGTCTGTCAGCGTCTTAATCAGCGACTGGTCACCGGGAACGAGATTGATCAAAATCTTCTCGCCGGACTCACGCTGCACCACAGCGCGGCTACGATCGTTACTGATAGCAACTTTCTGGATTTGCTTCTTCTCGACCTGTTGAATAAATTCGCTATACTTCAGGGTCTCTTTGGGCGCGGGCTGACGATCGAAGAACGCCGTCCCGAGAGCAATAACTACGATCGCTAAAAGCGCGTAAAGTCCTGCATTTCTCCACCGTTTATTCACTGGGTGTTTCTCCTTGTTGCGCGGGATGGAATGATCCCAAGTCGTTGTGTTGTGTTAACTAATCTTAACGTATCTCTCAGACAGTTGGACGTTTTGATGAGAAAACCTAATGTCTCTGATGTAGGAAGCTTTCCCCACATTGTGCCCGTTGACGTAGAAGATGGTCGCACAGGACCAAGGCCGCCATGGCTTCGACCATCGGGACTGCACGCGGCAACACGCAGGGATCGTGGCGACCTTTGGCTGATAACGTCACGTCAATGCCATCGCGGGTGACGGTATTTTGCTCTTTGCGAATGGTGGCGGTGGGCTTGAAGGCAATGCGAATGATAATGTCTTCGCCGTTGGAAATGCCGCCTTGGATACCGCCCGATCGATTGGTGACGGTGCGAACCCGATCGCCGTCCATATAAAAGGCGTCATTGTGTTCGCTGCCTGTGAGCGTCGTCCCCGCAAACCCTGACCCAATTTCAAAGCCCTTGGTCGCGGGCAAGGACATCATCGCTTTGGCCAAGTCCGCTTCGAGTTTATCAAACACGGGTTCACCCAAACCCAAGGGGCAGTTCCGAATCACGCATTCGACGACGCCGCCGATCGAGTCGCCCTGACGGCTCATTTCTTCAATTAGGGCGATCATTTTTTCAGCGGCTTCAGGATCTGGGCAGCGCACGATATTACTTTCGACTTGCGCCAAGGTCACGGTGGCTGGGTCGATTATGCTTGGCAAATCTTTAATGGATTTAACATAAGCCACCACTTCAACTTGGGCCAAATCTTTCAGCACCTGCTTGGCGATCGCCCCGGCAGCCACGCGGCCAATGGTCTCACGAGCGCTCGATCGGCCTCCCCCTGCCACGGCCCGAATGCCATACTTTGCATCATAGGTGGCGTCTGCATGACTAGGGCGATATTTTTCGGCCATGTCGCCGTAATCCTGCGAGCGTTGGTCTTTGTTGCGTACGGTAATGGCAATGGGCGTCCCCAAAGTGACGCCATCGAGTAGCCCCGAGAGAATTTCGCACTGGTCAGCTTCGTTGCGGGGGGTCGTGATTTTGCTCTGGCCTGGACGACGACGATCGAGTTCAAACTGAATCATCTCCTGTGAAATGACCACTTGAGGCGGACACCCATCAATGACGACCCCCACGCCGCCGCCATGGGATTCCCCAAACGTTGTGATCCGAAATGCTTGTCCGAAGGTACTGCCCATAGCCTGTGCTTTCCGTAAAGAGAATGAGTAGAAATCGTTAAAAGTGGCGTTAAAAAACGTCAGAGTGTCGATCGTACCAGAGTGTCGATCGTCAGAATTCAGATTCTAAGGCCAAGGTCTAAAGTCTAAATCTCCAAAATTAGCCTGGGAAACTTGAGAGGCCAAAATATGAAGAGAAATGACGTGGACTATGAAGTCTAATCCACTTTTTAAGGATTTTAGAGAAGCTTTGGGAATTGAGTTAGTAAAATAGGGTATTCAGTGTATTTGCTGGTTTTCGACAATATCTATGACTCAGCAATTCAGCATGGTTCAGCAATCCAGTGCAGAAACCTTCTTTCAGCAGGGCATGAGGTCCGTCCAGGCAGGTTCATTTTCAGATGCGGTGACGGCCTTTAACCGGGTAATTGACCATCAGCCGGATTGGTATGTGGTCTGGTACGAGCGCGGGAAGGCGCTAATGAAGGATCACCATGTCTCGGATGCGATCGCGTCTTTTAAGGAAGTTATTAATATTCGGGAAGATTATTCTCCGGCCTGGAACAACCTCGGCATGGCCCTAGCGACAGTTCAGCGCTATGAGGAGGCGATTACTAGCTACGACCAGGCCCTCACCCTTAACCGTCACAGTCACAAGACCTGGTACAACCGAGGGAATGCGCTGATGAAGCTCCATATCTATGAAGACGCCGTGAAAAGCTATGAGTCAGGGTTGAAATTACGACCAGACTATGCGGGTGGCTGGTATAACCGAGCACTCTCACTGACCCATCTAGGCCGTTATGAAGAGGCCATTGAGAGCTACGATCGGGCGCTGATCTCTCGCCCTCACTTCTCTAGTGCGCACCACAATCAAGCCAATCTCCTTATGCGGCTCGGTCGCCATAAAGAAGCCCTCTCAAAATACAATCGGGTGCTGGAAATCAAGCCCAATATTCCTCAGGTGTGGCTCCGCCGGGGCAATGCGCTAAGCCGACTTGGGTTTCAGGAAGAGGCCTTGACCAGCTATGACAAGGCGATTCAGCTTGCGCCTCGATCGGCGGAAGCTTGGCACTATCGAGGCCGAGTCTTGAAGGCGCTCTACCGCATGGAACAGGCGATCGACAGCTACAGACAATCGCTTTCCTTAGATCCAACTTTTACCCAAGGGTGGATTGCGTTGGGGTTAGCCCAGCGCGGAGAGGGCTTCCACGAAAGGGCGTTAGAGAGTTTCGATCGGGCCTTGGAACT
Source organism: Synechococcales cyanobacterium (assembly GCA_043764895.1). Taxonomy (GTDB): domain Bacteria; phylum Cyanobacteriota; class Cyanobacteriia; order Leptolyngbyales; family Leptolyngbyaceae; genus JAAFJU01. Next base: position 20,899 of record JAYUJY010000111.1, read on the forward strand.
GAACACCAACCCTGTTGAAATTCTGCGACATCGCGGAAGTCTTCTTCGGAAATTGGGACGGTGGGAAGAATCGGTTCAAGCCTACGATCAGGCGATCGAACTATCACCAAATGCGCCCCTGATCGCCCCCTTGATTTGGTACAGCCGAGGCAAGTCCCTAGATCATGGCGGCAAAAGTGAAGCGGCGATCGAGAGCTACGACCGGGCCATTCATCTTCAGCCTCGCTTCGATCGGGCTTGGTACAAGCGCGGAATAGCCTTCAGTCGCATGGGCTTGCATCTCGAAGCTGTTCACAACTACGACAAGGCTCTCCACATCAATCCCGAACTCCTCGACGCCGCCAGCCGACGCCGCATTGCACTCCAACATACCCGAGGTTTCCGAACCAAACCTCAATAAAGAAAACTCATCCAAACCTTATTGGCCGTTCTTGGCCGCGTTAGCCGCATGGGCTGTGACGTCATCAAGTTCCGTTATTTAATTGAACAAGCAGATTCCTTACAGGTCGATCGATCGGCCTTTAACCGCCTGCAAATCAGTCCAGTGACTGGGCGTCTCGCTGTAGTAGCCAGCCGCTTTCTTGGCTTCCATCTCCACCCAGGCATCTTCAGGAATCCTAGAATCCGGCAGAGGAATGCGGGTGATGATGGAAATCCCAGACTGAACGATCGCATCGTGCTTAAGATCACTCATGGAAATAAATCGATCGATCGTTTGAATGCCGAGCCAGTGCAACACGTCAGGCATCAGAACTTGCATCCGGGCATCCTGAACGCCAGCGACACATTCGGTGCGTTCAAAGTATTGATCAGCGCGATCGCCATTGCGTTTTCGAGCGTTATACACCAGAAATTTAGTCACTTCTCCCAAAGCCCTGCCTTCCTTGCGGAAATAAGCAATCACTCCATTTCCACCATTTTGAGCCGTTTTGACGCATTCTTCAATGCCCTGAATTAAGTAGGGTCTGCACGTACAAATGTCTGACCCAAACACATCTGAACCATTGCATTCGTCATGAACGCGAAGGGCTAACGGGCGATCGGGATTGGAAATGGCGTTGACATCACCGAGGATGTATAGCGTGGTGTTGCCCACGGGCGGAAGCCACACCTTCAGATCAGGGCGCTTGATGAACTCTGGGAACATTCCCCCCGTCTGTTCATGCAGGACGTTACGCAGATTTTTTTCGCTGGTGCCGAGACGCATCGCGATGCCGGGAAGATACCACACCGGGTCGATCGCAATTTTGGTGACTTGGAGGGAGCCGTTTGGCTTAACAATACTGCCGTCGATGGACAAATCGCCCTGACGAATGGCAGATTGGATTTCGGGGAGATCAATGTGGGCTTGGGTGATGGCGATCGTGGGGCGCAGATCGACCCCTTGAGTTAGCAAATGCCCGAAGACGTCGGTGATGGACGCTCCCCACGGATCGAAGGAGACAATGCGATGCTGATCGCCTGGTCCTACATGCCAAGCGGGATTGGGTGGGATTTGGACCAGCGGCTGGGTATCGGTCAAATCTGCGCGATGAGACGGATCAAGCGCGCCTGAGGCTATGGAAAGCGATCGGTAAACGCTGTAGCTGCCGCCATGGGTGCCGATGACGTTGCGTTGGTGGCGTTGCGTGAGAGTGCCGACAATGGCACCGCGATCTAAGGGATTTTTAGCACCCCAATGAATCGGCGTAGGTCGCGGGAGAAGCATCCTGGATTTTGTGAGAGACGACTGAATTTCAGGCAAGGCGTGGCCCTAATTTTTGGAGTGCATCAATAATGTGAAGGTTGGCTTTCGGGAATGGGTATTGAGACAACTCGTCTAGCGTAACCCACTTTATTTCGTCACACTCGATCGTCATCGGTTCGCCTTTAATAACATAGCGGCAATGGTGGACGTTTAGGGTGACTTTAAAGTGACTATAGGTATGGTCTAGGCTCATCAATGCTTCTTCAACAGCAATTTCAATGCCCAGTTCTTCCTGAATTTCACGAAAAATGCACTCGGGAATCGTTTCTCCCGCCTCTAGCTTTCCGCCTGGAAACTCCCACATCCCACCAAACATGCCCTCTAGCTTGCGTTTGTCGATGAGAATTCGAGTTCCAGGCTGGTCCCAAATAACCGCGACGCCAATTATTTTGTGTGGGAGAGCTTTTTTGGGTTCAGTCATGGGTCTTAGGTGTTGAATCCCTAGATTGTACGACTTGCACTGACTCATCCACGGACAGTCCTCACAAGACGGGTTTTTTGGGGTGCAAATAGTGGCTCCGAGATCCATAAAGGCTTGATTGAAGTCCCGACCGGACGCCTGTTTGGGATTGGGGTATTCCACGAGTTGCTGCGACAGTTGCCACAGGTCGTCGATCGCCTTATTCGGGGGCACGTCTAGGGCGATCATCCGAGCCAACACCCGTTTTACATTGCCGTCCATAATCGGCAATGCCTGCCCAAAGGCTGCACTCAAAATCCCACCCGCTGTCGTCTGTCCGATGCCCGGAAGTGCGATCGCATCCTCGTAGCGTTCCGGAAAGACCCCGCCAAATTTCTCAACAATGATCTGCGCGGATTGGTGCAGGTTTCGCGCCCTCGCGTAGTAGCCCAACCCTTCCCAGGACTTCAGGACGTCTTGAACATCTGCGCTTGCCAAGGCGTCCAAGGTGGGAAATGTCGTGAGCCATCTGGTGAAATAAGGCAGCACCGTTTTGACCTGAGTCTGCTGGAGCATAATCTCTGAAATCCAAATCGCATAGGGATCTCGCGTTCTGCGCCACGGCAAGTCTCGCCCCCGATAGCCATACCAGCGGAGCAGCAATGGATTGAGCTTCGATACATCTAGGGTGGAATCCAAGACTAGTCGTCCAGTTCAATCTGTCGATCGGCAATCTCTTGGATATTTTTGAAATGTCCAGTTTTGCCTGCCCAGAGCATTCCCAGAATCGTAAAGATCCCCACGGGAATCACGACCCACACTAAGGACCAAACAACGATCGTCCCATCGCCGACCCCAAACCAACTCCCATGGACCGCCATTGTACTGGGATCGCTCATGGTGTCTGTTATGTGATCGGTCATGTGGTCTGCGACGTGATTTGCTAATACGGTCATTGTTGCGATCGTCATGATTAGAGTTCCTCTTGGGGATCAACTTTCCACGCCCCTAAGGATTGAATGTAATCGGTTAGGTCAGACAATTCCTGTTCTGTTAAATAATCGTAAGCTGGCATGATCGACTGAGGGTTATACTCCCGTGGATTCTTAAAGTGTCCGATCAAATATTCCCGAGCGTAGTCGCCCGATTCCTTGCCCCAGACTTGACCTTCGTTGCTCAAATCCGGCCCTTGGCGAGACGTCCCGAGAACGTGGGGAATGTCGTAGTAGTAGTCCCCCGCTTTGGATACGCCATAGGCTTCGACCATACTGGCGTCGGCTTTGACGTTGCGGACTTGCTGAGAGTGGCAGTAGACGCAGCCTTCACGGGTGTAAATGGCTCGGCCAACCTGCTGGGTCGGCGTATAGGCAACGAGTTTGGCGCTAGGTGCGCTGATGTCTTGACTGAAGACAGGGGCGATGACGAGACCGCTAAAGGCGATACCAAAGAGAATGGACAGGGCAATGATGATCGGGAACTCGCGGATGAACTTAAATTTCATCGGTTTAATTTTCATAGGACGTATTTGGGGATTGAGGAAAGGTGAGATTTTCTAACAGCACTAGGACTGCGTGGTGTAAAAGCCCCTGTGTCGAAATCGGTGACCGCGATGGTCGCATTGATCGCTTCTTCGTTGGGTTTGGGGCACGGCACGGCCATGCCCCTACGACCTCTGGAACCCGGATGCTGTAGGGGCATGGCTTGCCGTGCCCCAAACGACTAATGAAAGACTTCAGCTTCAATAGCTTCAACCGTAATCAGATTGTCCGGACGGGTGACAGTGCGCCAGATGTTCCAGGCAAACAGGACTTGGGCAACGAGCAAGAGACTGCCACTTCCGGCACGGGCAACGTTGTACCAATAGCGCATTCCCATGACACCTTGAACGGAGTTTCCGGCTTCCCATTGGGTGCCTTCTAGCCAGCCGAGAGTGCCCATGGAAACCACGTAGCCGATCGTACCGACGACTGTGAGCCAGAAATGCCACTCCGCCAAGGGTTTGGAATATTCACGCTTGAGCGATCGTTCCAGGTAGAAGTAAATAAACGCCGCCAGCCCCGCTAGCCCAAAGCCCACAAAACCAAGATGAACATGGGCAATAGTGGTGCTGGTGAAGTGAAGTTTTGCATTCAGATCCATGATGGCGAGACTGCTACCCCAGAGCGACGTGCCCACATAGGACAGGTAGGCCAACATGCTGAACCGGAACCCAATGTCGCGTTTGAGCAAGCCCCATTCGCCCCAGGCCGTGCCGCCAAAGTTAACCATGGTCGCAAACGTGGGAATAAGCATGGCGATCGAAGCCGTCACCGAGGCCGTCATCACCCAACCCGGAACGGGACCCCAAATCACATGGTGTCCACCATTCCACGGGTAAAATGCCGCTAACGTCCAAAAACCCAGAAACGAAATCGCATGGCTGAACAGCGGTTTGTTGAGCTGCTTCGGGACGATGTAATACAAAGTGGCAAGTCCGAGAGTCGTGAGCCACAGACCAAATAAGTTGTGGCTATAAAACCAATTTACGATCGCGTCTTCGATGCCTCGGAAGTTCATCATGTTTCCGAGCGTGTAATAAATCGGGAACGGGATGATGGCGAGGAGGATGTACCACAGCGACACGTATAGCCGAGGTTCCTTCCGAATCGTGATGGTAGAAAACAAATTCCCCGCGATCAGAATTTCTAGAATCCCGATCATCATGTCAAAAGGAAACGGCAGCTCCTCATACTCTTTCCCCTTACTAAATCCCATCAAAATTCCCAGCAGTCCGCCGAGCAAGTTGATGTTCCAGCCCCAAGCGGTAAGGACGCCAAGGGTTTCAGAATACAAGTTGGACTGTGTGAGACGCGGCACCATATAAAATGCGGCCCCGAGGTACCCCATGCTCATGAACCCAAAGAGGCCCACGTTTACATGGACGGGGCGCAGCCTGCCATAGGCCAAAGCGGGAATCCCCTGCAAGAACTCAGGGTAAAATAGTTTGACGGCTTCAATTAGGCCGATCGAAGCAGCCACTACCATCCAGAAGACGCCTGAAAAGAGCCAAATCTGCATGGCGTGGTCTTTTCGCTCTAGGGCTGGAATGGCGATGAGTTGGGCAAAACTGGGGCGATCGTTCGCGCCTAAATTATCGCTTAGTGGACTAGAAGTAATTGTGGGAGTGTCATTGCTCATAATGTGCGACGGGTCGATAAGATTGAGTTCTGTGTGGAGACTATTACATTTCTTTGCATTATATTTAATATTGTAATGGTGAACATAGAGGCTCGTTATCATTCGAGAATGATCTACAGAATGATTACAGAAAGTCATCGATGGGGGGATGCGAAGGGGTAGGATGCCCGAAGAGACGATCGGATCTATGCGTAGACTTTTTTCCCGCGATCGACATTCACCATGACTTTTCAGCAAAAAACAATTCTGTGGCGACCCGTGATGGCGGTAGCGGTGGTGCAGGGGGCGATCGTGCTGATGTGGGTGGTGTACAACTTGTATCTTCCCAAGTTGCTGAAGGATTTGGGCTATGCGCCGTCGTTGGGGCTGATGCTGTTGGCGATCGAGGGGATGTTGGGGGCGGTGATCGAACCGTTGGCGGGGACGATTAATGATCGGACGTTGCGAGGTTTTGGGGTGCAGTTCCCGCTGGTCTTGGCGGGTGCGTTGGTGAGTGTGGTGATGTTTGTGCTGATTCCGTGGGTGGCGCTGTGGGGATTGTCGGCGGCGGTGGGGAAGTTTCTTTTTGTGGTGCTTGTTCTTCTCTGGGCGGCGGCGATGGCCACGTTTCGGGCACCTGTCCTCTCGCTCCTAGGCCGATATGCGAGTCAAACTCAGCTTCCCCAAGCGTCGAGTGCGCTGATGCTGTCGGGCGGGCTGATGCAAATCTTGGCGTTGCATAATTAGTGTATGAGTTAAGGTGAATCCTGATGAAATGCCCTGAATGTGAATCGAGTCATATCCGTAAGAACGGGATCAAAAAAGG
>JAYUJY010000112.1:0-5536 GCA_043764895.1 Synechococcales cyanobacterium
CCAGTAAGACTCTTTACGCAGGATGCGAACTTTAGAACCACGCTGAACCATGAGTGTTCTTCCCTATTTTTATCAAAAGATAAACTCATTCCGCTTATCTAATCCCACTTTACTACGGACAAATGCGATCGCCCCGCGTCACCTCATGCCTTGCAACAATCTGAAACAATTACCCAGGGTTCTACCCACTAGCTTATTCCCTCATAGGTTCGCCCCCGCCAACTCTTCGGCTGCCGGGTCGAAGACAGAAAAATTCGATAGACTGCTGCTGGATCCGCTAAGAAAGACCACCAAAACCAGCTTTTCCCGTTTGCTCCCGAAAGATCATAAGAAGGTGCGATCGCCAAGCCAAGGCCGAGCCGCATCACCAGCAGCATCAAATTGGTCACCAGCAGCCCCAACACAGGTAGCGTTGTGATGCCCAGTCCAAACCAGAGGACCAGCGCCAGTGGAAGCAGGGCTATCGGTAATCCCTGCACCATCGTCAAGAACCATAGGTCACACCACACCTGTCCGGGCTGTGCGGCGTCTTTAAGATCCAGAGACCGTCCCCACTCGTCCCAGGTTTCCTGCATTCCGTCATACATTCGGACCTTAATCACGTTCGCGCCATCGAGAAAACCGACCTTTGCGCCCATTTTTGCGGCGTTTCGAGCGAGGGTTACATCGTCACAGAATGAGTTTCGCGCGGTCGTGTAGCCATCTAACGATTCGAGTAGCGATCGTTTACACAAAAAGCATTGTCCATTGGCCATCACGCGATCGGCGCTACTTCCGGTCTCGCCTGCGGCCCCAAATCGATAAACCAATGTCATCAGTAGTGCAGGCTGGAGCCAAATTTCACCCGGATGGACCAAAATAAATCTTGGCGATAGAGAAATCAAGTCATAGCCTTCAGATTCCGCCGTCTGCACTAAGCTGGCCACCAACCCAGGTTGCGGCTGCGTATCGGCATCAATCCCAAGCACCCACTTGCTCTCGGTTGAGGTAGCCAGAAACCCGCTGTGCAAGGCCCAAGGGCGACCCACCCAATTGGGCGGCAGGGGATCATCGGTCATAAGTTTAAACCGAGCGTCTTTTTGTCCTGCGGCCACCACGAGATCCCCAGTTCCATCGGTGGACCGACTATCCACGACTAAGATTTCACGCACGGTTTGATCCTGCGCCGCCAATCCCGCTAGGCAAGGCGCGACTCGCAGGGCTTCGTTGAGCGTGGGGACGACTACGCTAACAGAACCGGGTCGATCGCATTTCCCCAATTTGGGTTGAAGAGGCGCATGTCGAAAAGGTCCGCGCAGAATTCGACTGAGCAGCAAAAAGACCGCAGGTAACTGTAACAACAACAATAAGAGCACCACAGTCTGACCCGTCCCAAAATTTAAACAATAATCCGAAACCATAGGGGGCAATGGCCTTAACCCAGTTCGCCAGAGGTTCAACCCCCCAACCCAAATTCACCCATCCCCCGGCTTTCATCCGCTACAACGCGATCGGCTCTTTCACATCATCCGGCTCCACCTGAGGCTCTAGGACCGTCGGCACCGATCGCCACAACAACACCGCTGGCACCACGCCAAACAATACTGAAATGCACATCATGACCCAAAAACTTGGGTTCAACTGCGCCACGGTAATCGCTGCCCCAAAGGCAAAATTAATCAGATAAACCGCTAAGGGCGTTGTGAGTTGCGATCGAGTCAGGTTCAGTTTCTCCGGTCCCCATAAAAGCGCCGCAGGCGTCATAAAGACGACCCCCGTTCCCAGCCAACCCGTAATGTTTCGGTACGGCATTCCGAAGAGTTCACCCACATCCTGGAACTGCCAAAAGGGATAATTAGCCTGACTCATCGCTGGATCCAAAACAAAATCCCACGCCGTCAGAAGCACCGAACCGATCGCTACCGTACTGACCGCTCGCAGCCAAGTAGGTAGGTTGAATTGTTCCATCCCGGCTCGCGCAATCACGTAGCACGCTAACCCCAGATAAAACCACGATAGCGGAATCGTAAAGGGCACTAGCCCCGCAATCTTGTAACCCAACCCGCTTAGGTAGCTGTAAGCCCCAAACGGAAAGCCCGTACTCGTCCCCAATAGCTCACTACATAGGGATAGTCCAATGGACGGCAGCATAAAAGCTAGCCATCGCTTCGTCCCCAAGACCTGGTAGGCATAGAGCGACATCACGATCGCTCCCAGAATGATGTATACCACTCCGCCCCCCGCCATACTGTAGCCAAACGCCTGCTGCCCAAAGGTGGGCAACGCCGAAATAAATTCAGGATTGGGCAACACCCACAGCAGCCCCGCCAACCCGAAGGTCAACGCCACACTGTGACCGATTAGACTTGCCCGCTCTGCTAACGCAAACTGCCGCATACCCACTGCCTCAACACGGAGGTGCCAATAATTTTTGACTGGTTAACAGTTTACGAATCTTTATGTCAAAAAGTAACCATTTAATTAAAATCACCAGATTTATCTTCTGACAGTACGACACCTCGATCGCGAAAATCGGTCGGCAACGTCACGATAAACCGGGTGTGGAACGGGGAAACTTCATTCGTCGCGTCAGCCAGCACAATCTGCCCATAGTGCTTTTCGAGGATCCGACGGACAATTGTTAAGCCCATGCCTTTTCCTTCCCCCTGCGATCGGGTGGTAAAAAATGGCTCGAATAGATGCGGTAAGACATCTGGCGCGATGGTTGGCCCGTCGTTGGCAATGGAGACGACCACTACAGCGCCCTGAACCCGAAGATCAAGTTGGAGTCGTCCCTGACAGTCCATGGACTGCAACGCATTGTGGACGAGGTTAGTCCAGACCTGGTTGAGTTCCGGCGGGCACCCCCAGACCAGCGGCACCGTCTCATAATCCCGGTCAATGGTGACTCCTCGACGCATTAGGTTCTCATAGAGCTTCAGCGTCATTTCCAAGCTCTCCACCACATTCACCCACACAAATGCGCCTTGGTTCTCCTGAGATTCATACAGCCGAAGCGCCTGCACAACGCCCTCTGCCGAATTCGTTGCGGATTCGATCGCACAGAGACTCTGCTGAGAGGTGCTGACATGATACAGGGCCGACACTAAAGCACTACACTGGTGCGCCTCTAAAATCGTCTGAAGCTCCCCCAACCCTGCCTCTATGCTGTCATCAAAGCCTAATTCCATCAGCATGTCCGCGATATATTCGGGTTGAGAGACTTTCAAAGTGACTAAGATATTGCTAATGTTCTGGCGAGCTTGACGGTATTCGGCACGGGAAATGGTTCGTTCGGTCCGATCGGATTGGAGTGTTTTTTGGAGGAGAGCTAGCAAGGCGACATACTGCGATGAATCTAAATCTTGCAGCGAGATGACCAACGATTCTAAATCTTGATGTAAGAACATTGAAACATTATGAGTTGACGAGCGAATAACGCCCAAAGGAGTATTCATTTCGTGGGCTATGGAGGCGACGAGTTTTCCGAGCGATGCCAGCTTTTCAGAGCGAATCAAATAATCTTGACTAATTTGTAAATCCTGCAACGTTTCGGCTAATTCCAAATTTCGTTCAGTGAGATCTTTCGTACGATTTTGAACGTCTTGTTCGAGATCGCCTGCATAGTTTTGCAATCGATCGCGTGCGCCTTTGAGTCCCTGACGCATTTCCTCTAAGCTCTGCGATAAGGTCATCACTTCCCAACTCGATCGCTTCACCATCAACACTGGATCGGTTAGGTTTCCTGATCCAATTTTTTGACTGCTCTCAATCAGCGCTGAAATCGATCGCATCAGCCAACGAGTAGTCAGAATGCTGGATAGAATAGCCATGAAAGTCGCAATGCTACAAATCACCAGAATATGACGACGATTTGCATCAATTTCCCCCATAAAATCTGACTCTGGAATCACGACCACCACCAACCAATTCAAACCCATTCCATCTGAGAAGGGCACGACCCGAACCTGCTGTTTACTGGTATTCCACTGAAAATTAAGCCGTTGAGGTGTCTTAATCTTGTATTCTCCTTTTAAGTGCTTTTGTAGGTATTCTGAGGTGGTTTTGATCACTGGATTCGGATGATCTTCACCTTTCATTCGATCGAGATTTTTTTGGAATGGATTTTCCCCTGTTGAGGTTGCAACGAGGTTTCCATCGTCTTCTAAAATAAATGCCTGTCCAGATTTTAAAAGCCGCAAATTCTGTAAGAACTGTTGCGTCTGAAGCAGCGCATAATCTGCTCCCAATACTCCTTTTACCTGACCATCATTATCATAAATCGGACGAACAAAGCTGATGCCTAAGGTTAACTGTTCTTCCGTAAAAGTGTAGATCGAAGTCCAACTTGGTTTCTTTTTACGAAGCGCGAGTTGATACCAGGGACGGAGGCGAGGATCGTACAATCGCCGACCTTGAACGGCTCCCCGATCGCCATTATTAGTCAATGAAAAGATAGAAACTTCTGGCCCTGAATCAGGTTTTCCAGGGCCATACTTAAAGCGCTTTTTTCCAAAGCATTGAATCTCGACATATTGCCCCTTACGATCTCCAAAGTAGATATAGCTTAATGAGTCAAATATTTGGGCTTGTTGAACTAAATGCTGATTCCAGTCTGAAAGATCGGATGAATCGAGGTTTTTATCTTTCAGCTCATTTTCATTGATTTGAGTCACTATTTTTGGAGTCTCGGTATAGTGACCGAGATGCTCCACCACCCGATCGCTGACTTGTTCTAAAACCCGATCGGCTAGGGTTTCAATCGCCTCAGTGCTCGTTCGATAGGACCAATAACCCACCAGTCCGATCGCCCCCAAAATCTGGATCATCCCAGACACGGCCAATACCGTACTGAGTCGAGGATGGAGTTGCGTAGTAGCGTGCAGGGTGGTCTGTAGAACCGACTGCGAGGCGAGCGTGAACTGCCTAATCTGATTGAGTATAGGTTTCAGCCCCATCACAGTTCACCTTAAAGACTTAGTAACGACTCAGCTTTAAATATTAAGTTGATTTTCGCGCAGCATTCTATAAAATCTGAATTTAGCGTCGTAATCTGCTGGCGGGGTTGTGGGCGACGCCGGAGTGGGAGAGGAAGCCTTGTGGATTATGGATACGGACCATATTTCTTTGCGGCAACGTTAAAATTGTTCAGGTTTCTAATCTAAAGATTTTGGAATGTTAAACTAGGAATATGACTTCACTGAGGACGATCGAATGCTTCAAACAATTTCGGCAGACAAGATAACCCTCTACGATCTGGAACAGCGGTTTGGGTTGATTGAATCTGATGAGTCAGCTTTCTTTGAGGAGTGGCAGACGGACCTTCCGACGTTGACGAGGGTGGAACTCGATCGATTAGTTCGCGTTCGGACGGCTTACAATAATTTAGCTCGGCGGTCGGTTTTGGAGAGTACGGTGAAATTAGCCGTAGTGTCGCCGTTGTTGGATTTATCGGGACTATTTTGGGTCTAGCGTAATCAGTATGCTAACGTATTAGAATACGATATCAGAGATCCCTTATGCAACTGACTGTTACTCAACTCCTTGGCTTGCCGGG
>JAYUJY010000113.1:0-5523 GCA_043764895.1 Synechococcales cyanobacterium
GATCGTTCTTTGCACGATTCAGGAAGTCTGATCGCGTAATCGCTGCACCATTTTCTTGACGGGCGATCGCCCATTGGTACGCGATCGTTAATGCCTCTCGTTTATCTGGGTCGGGTTCTGAGTTGATGATTTCAACCACTGGATCAGTCACGATAAAGGATTTAGCATAAGCACAGGTGAACACTTCTGATGAACTGATTGAACTCCACGAGTGAGCTGAATCCGTGGTCGCGATCGGCGGATCACCCCAGTGTTTTAGAGTTGGAACCGATTGAGATAGTTGCGCGATGTCTTGCGGAGATAAAGTCGGAATCGGAAGCCAGGTCTGGGAATCGTGGCTATAGGCGATCGTTTGGTATCGGGCTAGGAGGGGGTGATCCGATGAAATTTTAGGGGCGGCAAAAGCGGCAGTTCCTCCATCGGCAAACTTAAGGTTATCCCGGCTAGCGAGAGTGTAGTTGCGCAGGCTTTTTAATGCACTGGCCGAGACACCGGATTCCTGAACAGTACAGAGCGGGGTCATCACCCACACAAAGCGATCGACCGATTGGCGCATACTCGCTTCGTGGATCAGGAAGTCCAGGAGCCACACCGAAAAGCTGCGGTTATCCTCGATGAATAGAGTATCGTCCACTTCGGACATTTTGACGGGTTTTAGGCGGAATAGGGTGGCGGACAGTTCATCGCAGACGAAGAGGATTGGGGCTGCGGGGGAACTGGATAAACTTTGCCAGTGGCGGATCATTGCATAGAGACTTTGCGCCACACGAGTTGGGTTCTGATCTAAATCTGGGTTGAAGTGTTGGTCAGATGACGTCCAATACCAATTTTCTTTGGGGTCTTGTTTTGGCGTGTAGGTGTAGAGGGAGCCTTGCGGATAACGCTGTTTAAATTCACCCATGGCAAGGGCGATCAGGATTCCTTTTCCAGTTCGCGGCGGCGCAGAAATGTAGGACGATCGCACTGGATTAACCATATCGTCCACAACCGTGAGAATCTTGCAGGTCCCACCTGCGATCGTTGGCGCGTTTGCCGATGGGGTTGAAGTGGGCGATGGGGTTGAACTCATATCCGGTAGCGTTTGAAGCTGTTGGATTTCTTCCAGGAAAGTTGCGATTGTTCGGCGTTTCGGGGTTTTGCCCATGGCTTGGCACAGTTTGCGGGCTGCGGGCGTGATGGTTTGACCGTCCTGATAAGCTTGCAGGATTTCACCGATCGCCGCGTCCACTCCCACGATTTCGGCATACCGAACTAAATCCGATTCCTTCAACGCATGGCCGATCACACCGACATCCTTGATGTATTCGGCTTGTTTTCCCTTTTGCAGCGCAGATTCTACGGCAGAATAGATAAAGTATCCAGCAGCAGCGGCTCCCACGATCGGCATCCCTGAAAACCCCGCAATTCCAAAGCCCACGGCCAGACCCGTCACTAAAGGGAACGCGGATGAGCTGACCACGCCTTTGAGTGCTTCATCCGCGAGGTCTTCAATTTGGTCGAGTTTTAGGTTGGGGAGATTGGCATAGCGGTGGAGTAGGCGAGGAACCCGATCGCCTGAAATATTCGCTAGCATCAGGTTTCCTCCGTTTCTCGGTAGAAGAGCCATTGACCGACGATGACGACCAAAATCAGCATCGCTTCAAAGCTAAAGAGCATGATGCCTAGGTCGCGGGCATTGTCGAAGTTAAGCCAGATCGGGTTCATGGATTTCAGCCAGAAGCCGAAGGTTTGCCAGTCTTTCCAGACTGGATAGGTTTTGAGGCCCACAATGAGATCGAAGGTGTAGGCGGCGAGGGCGAGAACGGCTGCCCATTTGATGAAGAAAAAGGGAATTCGGCTGACTCGTTTGACCGCACGACGGGTGTCGGCATTGCGATCGTCCTGGTAAGGTTCGAGTTCTTCGCTCAGGGCGATCGACTCTCGAATGGCGGCTTTCTGAGCTTTGGCATCGAGGGCGATCAGAATCCATAAGCATTCCAGGATTTGAACAGGTGCCCAGACGAGGATGGCTCCGATCGTTGATGCGCCGACGGACAGATTCTTGAGTAGGGGTCCAAGCAAGGGAAACTTAAAGACCCAGGTGGTTTGACTGCCGACGCTGGCGAGGAGAATAGCGTAGGGTTGGATATTGATAATCGCGATCGTGATCAATCCCGTGAGAAGCCCAAGGAAGAGAATCCAGAGGACCGATTTTAGAATCCAGTTATCCTCTACATCCCGGACGATGCGAGTATTTCTAAGGTTTTTGAAACCGTTAAAAGTAGACATATTCAGCTCCCGACTTGTGGGCGGTTTGCATTGGGGTAGCGGTTCATCATGGCGCTGATGCGCTTTCGATCGGGTGTATTCAGCAAGTCAGAGACCACAGCATGTCCCTTTTTTGGGTCTGGAATCAGGATGCCGACATTCCCATAGGCATCGCAGACAGTGGTTCCGGCGGGGAGAAAATCAGTGGGATTTGGTTTTGGTTTTGGTTTTGATTTGTTCCAACGCTGCCAGTATTCGCCGGACAGGACGCCGACATTTTCGGTCAAGGGTTGGTAGGTGCTGCTACCCGGTTTCAGGTAGAAAACCCCTTCACAGCCTGCATCGAACCGATCGTTAGCCAGCGCGATCGCCTGTTTCTGTAGTGCGTGGTTTTGCTGTTTGGCTTCGAGTTGTTGTTGAAGGGGATCAGGGTTGAAGGCTCCACGGTGGACACCGATTCCCAGTCCGGCAACGATGGCGACACTGCTCAGAAGGGCGATCGCCGTTCCGGTTGGGTTCTCTAAGGCACGATCAATGAATGGATTCATGCTGGGCTTTTCTCCTATAAATACATTGGGGGACGAGACGGATCTGGGTTTAGCCACCGGATGAGGAGAGACGGTATCGGGTTTCGGTCCCTTGCAAGGTTGGCGTCCGAAAGTGGCCCACCGCTTGCAATACCAGTCCTCCTAGACGTCCTGGTTTCGTCTTCATTTCTTCCTGCAACAGTTTCACCATCAGATGCTCAATATTTCCGTCAGAGGCCAACACTCGTTGGACGGCGGCTTGCGCAGCGGGCAGTTCCACCTGTTCATAAATCGTGCGGTCTAAGGTTTCAAGTTCCTGCTGCGCACGATCTGCGGATTGGATCAGTAACGATTGCAAGTGAGCTGGAAGCGAAGCATTTACAGGCACTTCCGGTGAATTCATAGCTTTGGACTGGACCTGCCGATACTGCGCGATCGCCTGTTTCAACGTCAATCCAACCTCTCTTGCTTGCTGCGCAAACTGCACAATCTTTTCGACATCCAAGGGTCTAAATGGCTCATTCCCTAGATTTAACGCCTGGGCGATCGATCGCGCATCCTCCGGGTAAATTTTGTACTTCGCATAGATTGCCTGCGTTGACTGATTCTTAAATCCATTGCTCACGAACCCACCTCCTCTGATTTAACGACTGAAATAATTCCAAGCCTTTCCAACCGTTGGTCCAATTCGCCACAGCCTTTTAGCCGGACAAACTCTCCACGGGTACATTTCCCGCCACCCCCTCGATTTCGCATCTCACAAAATCGAACCATCTGGCGCAGTTCTTCAACCAATTCACGCCCGATCGGCTCTTCAAACCGATCCAATGCCTTCCGGCAACTCGTCAATGTTGGCTCTGAAACCGAAAGGAATTTCGCAACCTCCGTCCAGGTTTCGGGGACAGGATATCGATAAACTTGCAAATTTTGTACAATTTCAATAATCATTTCTAAACCTCTTGGAACCCTTTGAAACTCTTAGAAACCCTTGTATTCCAATAGTTTCTAAGATTATTATGATACAAAGTTGTTAATATGTACATTTTTTGTATTAAATTTGTCCTATTTATGCTGTAAAAATAAAACTAGAATGTAGACGGCAACACGGGCACAATAAGGGTGAAATTAAAAAGTTAAGGTCCGATGGTGGCAAAATCTCGTGATACTAGCCGAATATCCATCCCTGATGGAGGTGAGTTCTATATGGATTTGCTGACCATTGATGCCTGGATCAATGGTCGTACTATTCCGGCACAGGCATCTACGTTGCTCTGTGCAAAATTACAGGAGCGAGAAGAAAAAATTCGAGTCCGGATTGCCTACCTAGCGGAAAAACGCGGCATCTCTCCTGATGAGCTTTGGCAGAACATCATTACAGGCTCAGTTCAAGATCTCAATCCTGAAGACGCTTGGCTCAAGACAGACCCATCAACTAAAAAAAATTAATTCCTTTAACTGAAACAAAAAACCAATCTCTGAATCTCAATTTCGATCGCAAAGGCACCTATGAATCTTGAAAACTTGGTTCAGACTCTCTCAACCACTCATTTATCCCTCCAGAAAAAAGCAACCCAGGCAATCAATTTCTCTCTAGTCATCCGAAATTGGCTCTTTGGCTACTACCTCGTTGAATTTGAACAACAAGGCAAAGATCGTGCTCAATACGGGAGTCAGCTTCTAACTAGACTTTCCGAAAACTTAAAATCTTTGGGTATCCCAAGCTGTTCGGTTTCTAATCTCAGGAATTTTCGACAGTTTTACCAAACCTATCCAGACATTTACCAGGCAGTGCCTGGTGAATTACCTAACGACCTTTCGCAGTTAAGCCAGAATTTCCGCCTAAGCTGGACTCATTACCAAATCCTCATCAGCATCACAGACCCTAACGAGCGAAATTTCTACGAAATTGAAGCTAGCGCAAGCCAGTGGTCCACCCGTGAAATGGAACGTCAAATTCAATCTGCCCTCTTCGAGCGTCTCTCCCTCAGTCGAGATAAAACCGAAATCAAACGACTCGCAGAAGAAGGACAAATTCTCGAATCTCCGCGCGACGCGATTAAATCTCCTTACATTTTAGAATTTCTCGATCTGGACCAACAGCCTAACTACTCAGAAAACGAACTCGAAACTGCCATCATCAATAAACTTGAAAACTTTTTACTTGAACTCGGCAAAGGATTCCTTTTCGAGGGACGGCAAAAACGCTTTAGCTTCGAGGAAGACCACTTCTACGTCGATCTCGTTTTTTACAACCGTCTACTTCGCTGCTACGTTCTCATCGATCTCAAACTCGACAAACTCACCCATCAAGATCTCGGTCAGATGCAAATGTACGTCAATTACTTCGATCGCCACATTAAAACCCTCGACGAAAATTCGACCATCGGCATCGTCCTCTGCAAACGCAAAAAAGATGCACTCGTAGAACTCACCCTTCCCAAAGATGCCAATATATTCGCTGCTCAGTACCAACTTTACCTTCCCAGCAAGGAAGAACTCAAGCGCCAATTACAAGAGGCAACTCAAGAGGTCAAGTTAAAAATCGGGCACAAAGACAATTATAAGCTTGGATCCGAAGAAGCATAAATCACCTGCTTGGATCCGAGTTGTCAACTCCATGTAAGTTATCTATTGAGCATGTCTTAAGACACCTTAGATAGCCTCTGACTTTCTTCTAAGAATTTTTAGGGCTGAAACATTGATCTGATCAACGTTTTACAGATACAATTTGATCGCGAACTCCAAACCG
>JAYUJY010000114.1:0-26956 GCA_043764895.1 Synechococcales cyanobacterium
GCCGGAGCCTTCCTCATCAGCGCCCCCACCGCCGCCGCCAGCTACTCCATCAGCGACTACCCCCTACAGTGGTTCCTCATCAGCACAGCCGGGGCCACCCTCATCCCCTTCTTCCTCCTCATCCGCCTTTATCTCGGCTGGAACTACATCAAAAACCGCCTTCTCGCCCCAAAAATCTTCTACGAAGAAAGCGGCTGGTATGATGGCCAGATGTGGGAAAAAACCACCGACTTCCTCAACCAAGACAAACTCATCGTCACCTATGAAGTCCAGCCGATCGTCAAAAAACTCCAACAAGCCCTCATCTTCGCTGCCGGACTGCTCCTAGGCTTAACCCTAGCCAGCATCATCTGGGCCATCCTAGACTAATCTCTCCCTCTTCCATTCTCAATTCCCAATTCTTCATTCTTCATTTACCATGACCCGAGGACGCCGAGGCCACACCCCAGAACTCCAGATTCGACTGCTCCGAGAAGGAATCGTCGAATCCATCCACCACGCCCACGCCGTCCTCTGCGACGATCGAGGACGCATCATGCTGAGTGCCGGAGACCCCGAATACGAAAGCTTCATCCGCAGCGCCTTCAAACCCTTCCAAGCCATCTGCGTCACCAGCAGCGGCACCATGGAGCGTCTAAACCTGACCGATCGCGACCTCGCCATCATTTGTAGCTCCCACAAAGGCCACATCGACCAAACCCGCCAAGTCTTCAACATCCTATGGCGCGCCGACATCGACCCCAGCGCCCTCCAATGCCCCATCCCAGATGGCAGAACCAGCTCTCTCCAATACAACTGCTCCGGCAAACACGCCGGAATGCTCGCCGCCGCCAAACAACTCAGCCTCCCCACCACCACCTACCTCCAACGCAACCACCCCGTCCAACAGCTCATCCTCAACAAACTCGCCGACCTCCTAAAAATCCCCCCCGCCGAATTCATCATCGCCCGTGACGACTGCGGCGCACCCACCTACCTCATGCAACTGCGTCAAATGGCCGTCCTCTACGCCCAACTTGCATCCGGCGAAAGTGTCGACCTCGAACGCATCGTCCGCGCCATGACCCAGCACCCCGACCTCGTAGCCGGACCCGGAGAATTTGACACCGAAGTCATGCGCCTGACCCAAGGTGAAATCGTCAGCAAATCCGGAGCCGAAGGCATCCAATGCCTCGGTCGAGTCCGCGAAGGCATGGGCCTCGCCATCAAAATCGTAGACGGAGCCAACCGCGCCAAATACGCCACCGCCATCCACCTCATGGAACAAATGGGCTGGCTCTCCCCCGCCGCCGTCGAACAGCTCACCGATCGCTTCGTCGCCATCGGAAGCTACAAACGTCTAGAAGTCCAAGGCGAACTCACCATGCCATAGCCCCCATATCCCCTCCATTCTCCTCCCACCCGTAAGGGCGCGCATCCCGTGCCCCTCTCCCCCCGCCCCACCCATGAAAATTGATCGCCTCCTAAAACTCAAACAAAAACTAGTCACCGAAAAAGACCTCGCCAAAATCTGGCTGTACTACATGGATCACTTCGCCGACCATGCCGAATTCACAAACCTAGGCCAGCCCATCAAGCACGAACTCCTCAGCGCCATCCTCCAACAAATCTGCAAACAGCTCTTCGGCAAAACCATCAAAAACACAAACCTCCTGCTCATCCAAATCGATCGCTACAAATTTCTCCACGGCCCCTTCCACGTCGAAGGCTGCATCGGCGGAATCATCTACTTCGAGGACATCAAAACCGGACTCCTCGCCGTCTCCTCCGGAACCTCCGACCTCGTAAAATACTCACGCTTCGCAACCCCACCCGACCAAAACTAACCCCATCACTTCGATAACCGCACAAAAGGCACCTTCTGAGTCGCCTCCAGCGAAGCCCCCCGAACCCCCTTCCGAGCAAACAGATAATCCCGACCTTGCCACAACGGAATAAACGGAACATCCCGAGCCACGATAGACTGCAACTCCGAAAAAGTAGCCTGACGAGCCTTCGATGATTGCGTTTTACGGCTCTCAGCAATCAACTGATTTACCCGATCGTTAAAGTAAAACGAACCCTGCTGAGCCGAAGACCCTTCCTCGCAGCCTCCCCCAGCGCTCCCCTTCGTACAATCCACAAACGGCTGAATATAGCTATCCGCATCCAAATAATCAGGCGACCAATCCAGCAAAAAAGTGGGATACACGCCCTTATCAAGATTCTTATACGCCGTCGCCGAATCAACCCCATTGAGTTCGATTTTCACCAGATCCCCAAGACGTTTTTTCATCAGACCCTTAATCGCAATCATCGTAAGCTGATCCTTCGAGAGATTCGATCGGTACCACAGATCAAGTTTCAAAGGATTCGCCGCAGAAAAACCAGCCTTCCTCAACAACTGCTTAGACAACTCCGCATCACCCGTCACACCATAGCGATCGCGAAACTCCGGAACCTGCTCCGGCAACGTCGGCGGAATCAAACTATAAAGCGGCGTCACCTGATTCCGAAACACCCGACCCTCAATAGCAGAACGATCGATCGCCGCCGCAATCGCCTGACGAACCTCCAACCGATCGAGCGGTGCAGACTTAACATTCAAACTTAAGTAATCAATCCCACTCCCCGCCTGCTCAATCACCTGCCAACCTTGAGTCGTGCTCTCCTTTTTCAACAACTCAGTCTGCTCAATCGCCAAACTCTGAAACGCCAAATCCACCGCCCCAGTCCGAAACGCATTGAAAAGATTAGCCTCGTTAGAGAAGAACTGAACCGTAATCCCGTTATTCGCAGACTTCTCGCCCCAATACGCCTTAAAAGGATCCAACCGAATCCGATCGACCCCAAACTCCACCAACTGGTATGGGCCCGTCCCCACAAACGCCTTCGCCCTAAACGCGCCTTCCTTAATCGTGTAGGCTTTCGGCGACACCGCGCAAGCCCCCGAAAAAGCCAGAAGCGCCGGAAACGCCGTGAAAGGTTTCTTTAGCTTGATGTTCAGCTCCAAGGGACCACTCGCCCGCATAGACTCAATCGCATCCCCCAACAAAAACGACGGCGCACCCTTACTCTTAATAAATCGCTCTAAAGAAAAAACCATCGCCTGCGCATCAAACCGCTCCCCATCATGAAACATCACCCCCGATCGCAGCCCAATCGTATAAGTCAATCCATCCGCACTCACCGTCGGCATAGCTGTCGCAAGCTGAGGAACCAAATCCGACGTGCCCGGTTTATAGGTATAGAGCCGATCGCTCAAGTTGTAGAGCAAAATTCCCGCAAAACTACTGTAAGCATCAGCCGGATCAATCGTACTCACCTTAGCCGTCGTCCCCAACGTCATCCGACCGCTCATCCCATCCCCCACAACGACCGTCTTCGGCTGACAACGGATAAGGCCTCCCAAGGCGAACACCATCGCAACACTCACAATCACTCGCTTCATCATGACCGACCGACCCAACGCAAATTCCCGCCCAAAAACGCCTCAACCGCACCGATATTCATAGCTCAACCTAATCTATTCAACCCAACTTCACGAGCCTAAGCCGCTGCACACCACTGCACACCGCCTACCAAATCCGATTAAACCATGGATAAACGATGCAACGATCGACAGATTTTAAACTTTTATCGGCCAATCTTAATTTGTGAAGGGTAAACTAGAGAAGAAATCGTTCAAATCATCCAAGTCCCGCACCCGCTAGGCATAACCATCGGCATGAAGAAGCAGTCCTCCCATCTCTCTCAGTCCATGAGCCACCCCCGCAACCCAAAATCCCCGCGTAAAGGGAACATCCTCTGGACCCTACTGCTGACTCAAGCCATGACCTTGGGAGCAATCACTGCTCCAGCTTTAGCCGAGCGGCCACCATCCATGAGCTACAGCGAACTCATTAAAAAAGCTCAAAAAGAAGAAGTCGATCGCGTCGAAATCAACGAAACCCAGCGCACAGCCAAGGTTTACTTTAAAAACGCCCGAAAGGAAAACAACACCGGGGCTAAAGAACAACCCGCCGATGTCATGTTGTTTGAAACAGGCAACACCGAACTCCTCTCAACCCTCAACGACTTCAAAGTTCCCGTCGAAGTCAAAAACACCTCCGACAGTGCAGCCTTCACCGGAATGCTGTTTCAGCTCCTAATCGTCATGTTCCTAATCGGCGGACTCATGGCCATCCTCCGTCGATCGGCCAACTCTCCCGGTGGTCCCGGCCAAGCCATGAGCTTCGGAAAATCCCGTGCCCGTTTCCAAATGGAAGCCAAGACAGGCGTCCTCTTTGAAGACGTCGCAGGCATCGAAGAAGCTAAAGAAGAACTCCAAGAAGTCGTCACCTTCCTCAAGACCCCCGAAAAATTCACAGCGATCGGCGCAAAAATCCCCAAAGGCGTCCTGCTTGTCGGCCCCCCCGGAACCGGGAAAACCATGCTAGCCAAAGCCGTCGCCGGAGAAGCCGGAGTCCCATTCTTCAGCATCTCAGGCTCCGAATTCGTCGAAATGTTTGTCGGCGTTGGCGCATCCCGAGTTCGAGACCTCTTTAAAAAAGCAAAAGAAAACGCACCCTGCATCATCTTCATCGACGAAATTGATGCCGTCGGTCGTCAGCGTGGCGTCGGTATCGGCGGCGGCAACGACGAACGCGAACAAACCCTCAACCAAATGCTCACCGAAATGGATGGTTTTGAGGGAAACTCCGGCGTCATTGTTGTTGCCGCCACGAACCGAGCCGATGTATTAGACCAAGCCCTCCTGCGTCCCGGACGCTTCGATCGCCAAGTCTCCGTCGATCTGCCGACCTACAGCGGTCGCCTCGGCATCCTCGAAGTCCACGCCAAAAACAAAAAAATCGCCGACAGCGTTTCCCTAGATGCAATAGCCCGTCGAACCCCCGGCTTTTCCGGTGCCGACCTCGCCAACCTGCTCAATGAAGCCGCCATCCTAACCGCCCGTCGTCGCCTCGACGAAGTGACCATGCAGGAAGTCGAAGACGCGATCGATCGCATCACCATCGGCCTAAGCATGAATCCGCTCCTCGACAGCAAGAAAAAACGGATGACCGCCTATCACGAAGTCGGCCATGCCCTCATGACCACCCTACTCAAAAATGCAGATGACCTAAACAAAGTCACTATTATTCCCCGATCGGGCGGCATTGAAGGCTTCTCCCAAACCGTCCCCAATGAAGAAACCATCGACAGCGGACTCTACACCCGAGCCTGGATGCTAGACAAAATCCGCGTTCTCATGGGTGGACGAGCCGCCGACGTAGAAGTCTTTGGCGAAGATGAAATGGACTCCGGTGCCAGCAGCGATATCAACAAAGTCACCCAAATCGCCCGTCGAATGGTCACCCAGTACGGCATGTCCTCCCTCGGACCCGTAGCACTTGAGGGCGGCGATGAATCGAGCCGAGGAAACGATTACTCACAAGACATCGCCGAGAAAATCGACGCCCAAATTCGTGACATTGCCATCCGTTCCTACGAAGAAGCAAGAGTCATGCTGCGGGCGAATCGAGAACTCATGGACGAATTAGTAGAGTTACTGCTTGAAAAAGAAACCCTCGAAGGGGCAGAGTTCCGCGAAGTGGTCGCTCAGTATCAAAAACTGCGATCGCCCCTCGCTGTACCCGTTCGAGTTCGATAAATCCCAAGCCTCAAATCCCAAGCCTCAAATCCTAAACTTCAAGAGAGCCTCATGAATTCTACCGTTACAACTAAACAAGCGATCGTTGCTGCGATCGCGCTTCTCTTTGCAGTTTTGGCGCTCACCTCAATCGTAATTATCAATCCCGGTGAAGCAGGCGTTCTCAGCGTGCTAGGAGGCGCAAAAGATGGAGTGCTCTTAGAAGGACTACACTTCAAACCGCCGCTGATTTCTAATGTAGACATCTACGATCTGACCGTCCAAAAATTTGAAGTTCCCGCCCAAAGCTCCACAAAAGATCTCCAAAATCTAACCGCCAGCTTTGCCATCAACTTCCGCCTTGACCCCATTCAAGCCGTCAACATCCGCCGAACCCAAGGCTCTCTACAAAACATCGTCTCCAAAATCATCGCCCCTCAAACTCAAGAATCTTTCAAAGTTGCCGCCGCACGCCGCACCGTAGAAGAGGCCATCACCCGCCGTGAAGAACTCAAACAAGATTTCGACAAAGCCCTCGAAGCCCGCCTTGAAAAATACGGCATCATCATCCTCGACACCAGCGTCGTCGATCTCGAATTCTCCCCCGAGTTCTCCCGTGCCGTTGAAGAAAAACAAATCGCCGAACAGCGTGCCCAGCGTGCAGTCTACGTCGCCCAAGAAGCCGAACAAGAAGCCGAAGCCACCATCAACCGCGCTAAAGGACAAGCCGAAGCCCAACGCCTTCTCCGCGAAACCCTGACCCCAGAACTCCTCCAAAAACAGGCGATCGAAAAATGGAACGGCGAATTCCCCCAAGTCATGGGAAGTGGCGCATTACCCTTAATTAACCTCGACCCCACCCAGGTCGTAAAACGGTAATTTTTAGAGAGATCACAAATACTCCATCAGAAAGCCCCTAGAAATTGAAATAGATTTCCAGGGGCTTTTAGTAAATAACACCTAAGGTTAATTGACGACCACTGACAACCACTGATTAAAATAGTGCTATGAAAATGTAGTGCTGTAATCGCTAGGACCGCAATTAATGACGCCTGAACAAACCCAAGAAATTCTTCAATGGCGCGATCGTAAGTTGTCGGCCAAAGAAATTTCGCGTCAGATGGGTCTCCGCCCTTCGGAAGTAAATGCTTTTCTGCGTGAATACTACGAACTCAATCCCATCGCCAAAACCCTGCCTCCGCTTGTGGGCTGTTTTATCAATCGCACGGCATCACGGCACCTCCTTAACCAAGAGGACTTGCAGAATCCCACCTCTGGCTTAGGAGAAGTTCTGGTTGCTCGCTGTGAAAATCATAGCTACACCATCAGCGGATTTTTGATTGACTATTGGTGTTTAGGCGTCAAAGATACACTCCTGAAAAAGGGCGATCGACAAAAGTATGAAACATTCAAGCAGCATCTCGAAAACACCTTTGGAGAAGAGTTTCAACAAATTTCCCTTGAACAAGCCCAAGCCGTCGTGTTTGGAGTCGTGGACTATGCAGCGAGTCTAGGATTCCAGCCCCACGCCGACTTCGAGCAAGCCAAAGAAAACCTGGGTCCAAGATTGGAGTCACTCCAGCCGCTTTCCTTTGGGCGAGACGGCAAACCCTCTTACTTTTGTGGTCCCCACGATAACCAAGACAAAATTATGAATACGCTGACAACCAACGTCGGTACTGGAAATTTTGATTTCACCCTTTCACTCGGACCGAATTAAACGATCGCTCAAATTAGAATAGAACTTTAGAAAATACAAAAAAGAGAGACACTCCAACTGGAATGCCCCTCTTCTTTAAAATCTAATTAAGCTAATCTAACGAGATCAAACCTAGCTCTTCAGCACAGGACGACCCGCATTCTCCCCACGAGGAGTTCGAGCACGACCACCGCCACCACCACTTCCATAACGACCACCGCCACCACCACCGCCATTGCGAGGACGACGATTGTTACGAGGACGATCTTGTGCTAGTTCATCCGCTGTTGGATCTGCCGCCGCATCCATCCAGTTTGGACGAGACTTATCGTAGTACATCTGCAACGCCGCCGCCGCAATAGCATGAGGTTCAAAGCCTTCTTCCGCAAGCTGAGAAACAATCGGCAAGAACGACGCCATCCGTTCGCCCACAAGCGCTTCCTTGATCTGCGTCTTGAGGTCGTTCAAGTGCTTCGCTTCAATTTCAGCGCGCGTCGGAACATCGCGGATTTCAAGCTTCTGGCGAACATGATACTCAATGTCCTGAATCTTGCGACGATCGAGCGGATGCACAATCGAAATAGCCGTCCCCTCTTTCCCAGCCCGACCCGTCCGGCCCACACGGTGAACGTAGCTATCTAAGCTATCCGGCAGATCGAAGTTAATCACATGGGTCAAGTCATCAACGTGAATCCCTCGCGCCGCAATATCCGTCGCCACAATCCACCGCACTTGATGCTGCTTAAAGCGCACCAAAAGCCGTTCGCGTTGACTCTGAGTCAAGTCGCCATGATACTCATCCGCACTATGCCCAGCCGCCTGAAGTTGAGCTGTCAGATCCGCCGCCGCCTTACGAGTCCGCACAAAGATAATCGCACTCGTCGGATCTTCGAGTTCTAAAATTGGCTGAAGCGCTCGCGCCTTAGTCCAACCCCGTGGGATGACATAAGCCACTTGATTAGTCTTGCTAGGCGTCTCCTCAGACCGATCGATCTTCACATCGACAGGCGACTTCAAGAACCGCGAAACCAGCTTCCGAATCGATGGCTCCATTGTTGCCGAGAAGAACGCTGTCTGGCGCTCAACAGGAGCAGCACTTAAGATTCGCTCAACGTCTTGGATGAAGCCCATGTTAAGCATTTCATCCGCTTCATCCAGCACAAACCAACTGATTTCATTGATCTTCAAATTGCCGCGATTCAACAGATCAATCACCCGGCCCGGAGTCCCAACGACAACTTGAACCCCACGATGAAGGCGAGAGATTTGCAAGTCAATGGACTGTCCGCCATAAATGGGCAAAACCTTCACCCGCCTGTCGGTCGTAAAGTTACGAATCGCCGCACTTACTTGAACCGCCAACTCCCGAGTCGGAGTCAAAATCAATGCTTGAACCGCATTATTAGTCGGATCAATGCGCTCCAGAATGGGCAAAGAAAACGCAGCCGTCTTCCCTGTCCCCGTCTGCGCAATTCCCATCACATCGCTTCCCGCCAGCAGATGCGGAATCGCCTGTTCTTGAATCGGAGTCGGCTGTGTATATCCTTGTTCCTCTAGAAATAAGGCACGTTCTTCAGAAATTCCCAAACTTAGAAAAGTGGTCGTCATTCGTTTTTTTCCAAACAAAAATAGGGCTACTCAAACGGGTTTGCTGCAAGTAATGTCACAACCCACCCTCAAAAATGTGGCAGAAGTTATCGGGCAGCAACTGCGGTCTGCTGAATCAAATCTGCCGCAGTTGCCACATGACCATACAGGTCATACGCATCCGCATCATCGATCGCCACTGGAACTAAAGTCCCCAGCGATGCCTCCCCGCGAACATAGACGAGACCGTCCACATCCGGCGCAAATCTTGCCGATCGTCCAATCAATTCACCCGTTTCCGGATTTTCTTGTTCGATCAACACATCTACGACCCTGCCAATTTGCGCCTGGTTATTCTTCAGCGAAATCGGCTGCTGGATTGCCATCAAGGCATCCCGCCGTCTATCCATCACGTCCTGGTCTATTTGATTCGGTAAATCATAGGCAGGTGTCCCGTCCTCCGGGGAGAAGGTAAAGACACCGACGTGATCAAACTCATGCCGTTTAACAAACTCTAACAGGTGCTCAAAGTGCTCTTCGGTTTCACCAGGAAATCCGACAATGAAGGTCGTCCGCAACACCGCAGTCGGCAACGCTTCCTTTATACGCTCAATGATACCATCGTTAACGCGACCTTGCCAGGGTCGATTCATCGATCGCAGAACCTCAGGATGAGAGTGCTGCAACGGCAAATCAAGATAAGGCAAGACATTTAGCGTATCGCGCATTGTAGAAATCACCTTGGGAGTGAGTCCAGTCGGATAAGCATAGTGCATCCGAATCCAGGGAATATCAATCTCACCAAGGGCTTGAAACAGCTCAACGAGCTTGACTTCACCATAGATGTCCAACCCATAATTGGTCGTAATCTGCGAAATCAAAATCACTTCCTGAACGCCTTCCGCAGCCAGAGTTTTCACTTCAGCCACAATAGACTCAATCGTCCGCGATCGCTGGTTTCCACGCAAGTGGGGAATGATACAAAAAGCACATCGATAATCGCATCCCTCCGCCACTCTTACGTAGGCCACTCCTTCAGTAGTTGTCCGGTAACGAGGAACCAGTTCGTCAGCAATATAAGTCGGCTCTAAGCTAACCTCCTTGACCCGCTCCCCGGCTTCCGCCCGCTGAATCACATCTACAATCTTGTGATAGTCTCCAGTCCCTACAATAGCAACCGCCTCCGGAATTTCATCCAAAAGTTGGTCTTGAAAGTGCTGGGCCATGCAGCCTGTAATCACAATCTTCTTACCCGCCTCAGCCATTTCGACTAAGGTGCGGACCGATTCCTCACGAGCAGCCTGAATAAAGCTACAGGTGTTGACAATGGCGTAGTCTGCAAGCGCTTCGTCAGAGTCAACCTGATATCCAGCCTGTACAAGAAGTCCGAGCATGTGCTCCGTATCAACCCGATTTTTTTCGCAGCCCAAGTGAGAAACCGCGATCGTTGGCTTGTTGCCCATGTATAAATTTAAGAGTCCGTGAACGAAAAGGATTAAGCTGTCGCACTGCTGCGATCGCGCCTGACAACTGCTTCGCTTTTCGCACTGACTCAGGACTAGGAAGACCTATAACCAGAGTCATCAACACAGTTTGGCGCTATTTTATCGCAATGAGCCTTGTTTCTTTCTGCGCTTTGGTATCGCATTCAGATTCAATGTTCCATATATACTATCCTCAAATGCACACTATTACAATCTGTTACAGAACTTTTGTTAGATAGGTCTTGGCGATGCCGAGAAATCCGCCTACGCTAGAACTACTGAAGGCTATGACCTATCGATGAGAATGAACCTGAAATGACTACCGCGAACCGCTATTGGAAATTGGTGAAGTTGGATGCAACGGGCTTAACGCGATCGCGAGAACTGCCCGAGGTCAGGCAATTCTTCCAATCACAGTTTCCAGAAGTTGTAGATCCAGTACCCCATAATCCAGTGCAAACCGCGTTAATGGCCATTGCGCGTCCGACCCGACCAGAGTCTGGACTAGAGACAGCGCGGCTTGAGGCAGAACTCAGTTTGCGCTGTTTTATCTCGAAGCAGATTGAGCAAACCTGCATCCAGTTAGAGTTGCAGTTTGGGGAGATGCATGGGGTCCGGCGATCGGAGTTGTTCCCACTCGTCCTAGATGATGATGGGCGAGCTTGGACAAAGGTGAGCCACTATCAGTCCGTAGCGCGGCAAATATTAGAAACCTTTGACCCGCAGCGAGCGAATCTATCAACTTGGACGATTCGATTGGTGAAACATCATCGGGAGCTAAATCAGTTCTTATTAGAGTGCGGCGTCTATTTACTCAGCGACTGGGCGATTTTGAATGACACCACGCCTCGAAAGCTCCAGCGGGTTTGCCTAGGATCGCTGACGATCGTTGAAATGACCCAAGGATTAAAGGTTCTAGAGTCCTACCATGAGGTGTACCGCCGTGATCGGTTAATCGCCCGTCAGGCCGGAGCAAAAGGATCCTGTCCGCAGCCCACCGAGGCTCAATTGAATGAGATGGCAAGGGATCTAGGCGTGGCGGGTGAAGAGGTATTGCGGCAGTTGAAGTCCTTGGCGGCTCGTTTAAGGGCCGATCGGATTGCGGTTCGCAGCGGTAAGATGAACACCATCTCGATTCATGGCACAGGCGATGAAGATTCGCGGGAGATGGACATTGCGGCACCCGAGGGAGAGAGCGAGGACGATCGAGCAGCGGATGCCTTTATTACCATGTACCGCGAAGCGTTTTCGCAGGCGTTACGGCAAGCATTGAAAGACTCAGTGAGTGCGCGATCGCAGGCGCTCCAGGGCGAGAAGTCTTACCAATATCTCAAGGCGTTGCGGCTATTTCACCAAGAAGGGATGTCCATGACGGCGATCGCCCTAGAAGTCGGATTAGAAAAACAGTTCCAAGTCACCCGGCTTATGAAACTAAAGGAGTTGCGATCGGAGGTGCAGCATCGGATGATCACGCTGTTAAAACACTACGTGAATGAGCAGGCGTCAACATTTGTGAGCTTAGAGCAGTTAAGGGCACTGGATACAACAATCGAATCAGTGTTGGGAGAGCAGGTTCAGACGCTCATGGATGAGGACGCGGCTCAGGCTCAGTCTCCCAAAGGATTTGGGAAAGGAAGTCAGTTTGCACGCGCGATCGGTGAAATTTTAGATTAATCTGACGGCTATATTTGGCTTCCACAAACGAAATAATCCTCGAAACTATTCTGAGTCGATCGCGTCTTTGGGGTTAGCTCCTCAGAAATAGGGTAATTCCCATGATGAAATGGATAACGTCGATCGCGAGTCTGTCAGTTCTGGCCAGTACAGGATTAGCCAATACAGCCTCTCCAATGGTTCAACTTAAAGAGCCATCCCCAAAACCGTCAGTCTGTACGATCGCCATTGCTTCGACGGTAAAAAAGTTAGATGAGGTTCCCAAAACGATCTCAGTGAGATTTAGAACTTATCCTTTAGGTGGCTACTCAGGGCGTCCTAACAACAAGACAAGTGCTTACCAATTTGTTTTCAGGGGCGGGGAAGACATTTTGCGATCGCCTATTCTGATGAAGACTCTAGCCAGTCAGGTGCTCCAAAATTGCAATGAGCCAGGGACCGTAACCTTTGGGTTGGATCAAACCGATGCGTTTGCGGTGTACGGCATAGTGAATGGACGGGTGCAAGCATTTAACTGCTACGAAGGGAATGGGAGAAGGTTTCCCAGCCAAATGCCCTGGGGACAACGGATTTGTCTATAGCAGATTTGTCTATAGCGATGGTCTAGAACGGGGTGCTTTCACTATCTTCATCGTCTAACGCATCTAATCCGTCACTGCCCATGATATCGGCAATGCTCGGGATAGAGACTTCAGTCTCGTCATTTGCTGGAGTCTCGTCGTCGAGGTTGATGATTTTTCCACTGAAGGCGTCAGCGAGGCTTCGGGCAGCGCGAGTGAGTTCATCGACGTCCCAGGATTGGCTGCTAGGAGGCGAGTAGCGATCGATTCCGGGCGTGGGGCGATCGCTCTGGGGGGCGATCGGTGATGCAGGTGGGATGGGAGGTGCGGGATGGGCTGGGTGCGTAGGCGCGGGATAGGAGGGCACGGGGGGCGCGGCCCTTACGGAGGAGAGAGGAGGTTCAGCCGAGGTCGGAGTGGGCTGGACCTCCGGGGGCTTTCCCGGCATCACGGCGATCGAGAGTTTGACACCTCGTTTGAGGGTTTTGGTGCAGGCTTTTCCTAGCTGGGCCGATCGTTTTTTGACCATCTCCAACATGTTCTTCTGCGTGACGCCGATTTTGATGTCGCTGCCATTGATGGCGATGAGCTGACAGTTGGTGCTGAGGATGGCACGGCTGGGGGCTTCGTCGATATTTGCGATGATGGCTTGCCAGAGGGCGGGGAGGTCGATATCGGGGGATGTGGAGGCGATCGGGGGGAGGGTAGAGGGCGCGATGGCAGAGGGCGTAAAGGTAGAGGGCGCAAGGGTAGAGGGCGCGGGAATCGCTGCCCGTACGACGATGGGGTCGGCGGGGGGCTGCGATCGAGCGGGCAGTGGGGAGGCGTGGGCGGTGGCTCTGATGGCGGGTTGGGCGGCGGGTTGGGCGATCGGGGTCGTGCTAATGGCAGGATTAGTGGCAGTCGCGCCTAGAGCGCTAGGGAGGAGGCCCATTAGGGTGATTTCTAGCCAGAGACGGGGTTGGGTGGTGTGTTTCAGTTGGACTTCGGACGATCGCAGGTGCTGCTGACCTTGAAGCACCCAGAACAGTGGCGTAGCTTGAACAAACTCCGTCATCTCGGCCCAGGTGCTAGGTGTAATGGCGGCGAGATCGTTGCGCTTTGGAGACGTTTTCGCGATCAACAGATCCCGGTAAAAACTAGCTAGGTTTTGCAGCACAATCAATGGCTCTCGTCCACGATCCATCAGTTTACGAGTCAGATCT
Source organism: Synechococcales cyanobacterium (assembly GCA_043764895.1). Classification (GTDB taxonomy): domain Bacteria; phylum Cyanobacteriota; class Cyanobacteriia; order Leptolyngbyales; family Leptolyngbyaceae; genus JAAFJU01. Next base: position 13,821 of record JAYUJY010000114.1, read on the forward strand.
AGGGTCGCTTCGGCATCATCTTGAGCGATCGCCTTTGTTAAAGCCATGAGGTCACGTTCTGGAACTGCACCAACGAGATCCCACACTTTTTCAGCCGTAACAAGTTCAGCGGAAAGACTAAGTTGGTCCAACAGACTTTCCGCATCCCGCAGTCCACCTTGAGAAATCTGTCCAATCAGGTTTAAGGCATCCAGTGCAATCGAAATCTCTTCTTGTTTTGCAATATGTACTAAATGTTGCACCAATGCATCCAATGGAATCCGCCGAAAATCAAAGCGTTGACAGCGCGAAATAATAGTGGGCAACACCCGCTGAGGATCAGTCGTCGCTAACACAAAAATTACCCGATCGGGCGGTTCTTCCAATGTCTTAAGCAACGCATTAAATGCCGCTGACGTAAGCATATGACAGTTGTGAACAAGTAAACCATTCGCAACGAAATTATGATTGTCTTCAACTTCAATATCGTAAACAGGTTCAGCAACGCCAGTTTCGATCGCTTCAACGATCTCGAAACTTGTAGTGAAAGAACGATTGGATGCATTTCGACCGTCACGCGAAGATTGATTACTAGCAGCGACTAGCGTTCTCGCGGCTACAGGGGATAAGATTTTCATTCCTTCTTTTACGTTGCGGGCGGGAATCCATCCAGTATCTGTCCTAATCAAATGATTCCCAGTGCATCGAATTTCGCGGGAACCTGTTTTCAAAATCATTGTCGGGCGAACGCCTTGATCGAGCCATCGGAGAATTGGCTTAAGTTCCCACTGACCAGTGTTCTCGTTATAACTCAGTGCTTTTTTACCCTGAAGATTTGGGTCATCAATGCGCATCAGTCCAGCATCGGTCACAACCCATGAATCGCCTGTTAAGCACTCGTCGATGATGTAAACCTTATAACGGCAACGAACAGGTGCAAACTGCGCGCGCTCAATGAGTTCGCGAATGCTATCAACTCCGGTATTGCTCGCAGCATCAATCTCAATCACATCCAGCGCTCCGCCCCGTGCCACTTCCTTGCACACCTCACAAACCCCGCAAGGTTCAGGGGTAGGCCGATCGCCTTGAATACAATTCAACGACTTTGCAAAGATTCTCGCACTAGAAGTCTTCCCCGTCCCGCGTGCGCCTGTGAAGAGATAGGCGGGGGCGATGCGGTTTTGTAGCAATGCATTAGAAAGCGTAGTGGCGATCGTCTCTTGTCCCACAAGCTGGGCAAAGGTTTGAGGGCGATATTTATGGTGGAGAGGGACGTAAGTCATGGGCGATCGCACGGGGATTAGCAGACTAGATAGAGATCAATTGTACGATCGATCGGGACCTGCGATCGAACTTTAGTTAGGGGCGATCGGACGTTCTGACGCGCTACGCTAAAGTGATGTTGTTCGGTCAAGTCACCACCATGGGTCATCCTTCAATTCTCGATCTCAATCAGACCTATACTTTTAGTAAATATTTTGAGCTAAACGCTGATCCGGAAGAGTTGTTTGCGGAGTTGGGTGTGAAACTAGAAAGCCAAAATCTAAATTTGCCCAAAGCGCTTCGATCGCCTCAGTTTTTGTCGGCCTTAGAAGCACGGATTAATCGGGGATTACAGTTAATAGATGTGACGACGGAAATGGCACGGCGGGAGATCTTAATTTCGCCGATTTTGTTTGAGGTCTGTAGTCTTGTGAATCAAAAAATCAAGATTGAGTATGCAGTGAATGTCAGTAACTGGCTGCGGGGTAATTTAGATTATTTGATTCAGAGTGAGTCTCAACTGTTAGTCATTGAAGCAAAGAATGCAGATATTGCGCGAGGATTTGTGCAGCTTGGAGCAGAACTAATCGCCTTAGATCAATGGACAAATTCAACCGCTCCTAGGGTTTATGGCGCGGTGACAACGGGGGACGTGTGGAAATTTGGCTTTTTGGACAGATCAAACAAAATCCTTTACCGCGATACAAACGTCTATGCAGTCCCCGCAAATCTAGCCTTATTGGTGTCAATTCTATTAGGAATTATTGTGAAAGAAGTAGAGTGAACCCTGCGATCGCAATACGCTAGATGAGTCGCGTGAGGTGCATCAAAACCCTGGAAAACCAATTAGTAAAAGGGTTTCAAGGGTTTTAAAAGAAGACTATTTAGGCGGATTAATCTTCGTGGTGTGCAAAACGGTTGTACAGGAAATCCAGTGCATGATTGCGCAATTCGTAATAGCGTGGGTCATCCATGACGACTTCACGATCGCGAGGTCGATCGAAGGGAATTTCCATTACTTCACCAATTTTTGCAGAGGGTCCATTGCTCATCATCACTAAGCGATCGGCTAGGAATAAAGCTTCATCAATATCGTGGGTAATCATCATTACCGTAATGCGATGTTCTTCCCAAATATCAAGCAGTTCTTCTTGGAGTTCTTCTTTGGTAATCGCATCCAATGCGCCAAAGGGTTCATCCAAAATCAGGATTTCGGGACGGATAGAAAGCGCGCGGGCAATAGAAACCCGTTGCTTCATCCCACCAGAAAGCTGCCCTGGTTTCTTATCCGCCGCTTCTTCTAAACCGACCAGTTTGATATTAGCTTGAGTTATTTCGATTTTTTCAGCTTTGGTTTTATCTGGATAGACTGCATTGACCGCTAGATAGACGTTTTCAAAAGCCGTCTTCCAGGGCAACAAACAGTAGTTTTGAAACACGACCATGCGATCGGGACCTGGTTTTTCGATCGGTTGACCATTGAGCGACACTTGACCCGTCGTTGGCGTATTGAAGCCCGAAACCATATCGAGCAAGGTGGACTTGCCGCAGCCAGAATGACCAATAACGCAGACAAATTCACCTTCGTTGACCGTTAGATTGACCCCATCGAGAACGGTATAGTCTCCCGTCGGAGTGGGATAGACCTTGCTCACATTATCAATAGACAAAAATGGCGTATTCGCACTATTTGTCGTCGATTTTGTAGGCGCATTTGTAAGAGTTTGCATGGGTAAAATTGGGGGTGATAAGGACTGACAAAAGCTCAAGCAGGAAATAGATTAGATCGCATTAATTAGGCAACAAGACGCAACGATCGAGGCTGGACAACGTCGATCGGAATTTCTTCGATGCGGATTTCTTGACGAATCGGAAGGCTGTCGAGATAGCTCAGAGGGTCATTGGGATTAAAGATAACACCATCAAATAATTTGACCGGAACTTGTTCGTCTACAGTGTCAGGAAGTCCTAATTCCCGTGCAGCTTGACCATAGACATCCTTGCGGTAAATACGATCGATGACCTCACTCCAATTTTTCGGGAACGGCGTGAATCCCCATCGGGCCATTTGGGTCATGATCCAGAGGGCTTCAAGCTGGCGAGGACAGGTGGATTGTTCGACGTAGTACTGGTTGAACCGGACGAGCATTTCTGCGGGCTGATCGCTGTTGCGCGGATAGGGTTCAAGGAAGCCCGGTCGCAGTTGTTCAGCGGGAACATTTAGATAGTTGGGCCGTGCTAAAAGCTGAACAATTTCTTCACGGTTGCGGCGATCGTCGCAGTATTCGCAGGCTTCAATCAACGCTTTGATCAGGGCGATGTGAGTATTCGGATTTTCCTGTGCCCAATCTTCCCTTGCACCTAGGACTTTATTTTGGTGTCCATCCCAGATTTCAAGGTCAGTTGCAACGATGAATCCCGTATCATCTTTAACCGCTGCCGTATTCCACGGTTCGGATGCCAGATAGCCGTCGATAAACCCTTTAGATAATCCCGCTTTCATCTCCGCACTCGACAGCGTAGACATCGAAATATCTCGATCGGGGTCAATGCCGCCAGAAGCAAGCCAGTAGCGGGTTAGGAGGCTACCCATAGAGGTTTGGTCCACGACTCCAAACGTGTGTGCTTCTTCGGGTGTTGATGCGATCGCACGTTTGAGGTGTTTGAGCGTTCGCACCCCTTGATTGTAGAACTTTTTGTTGAGGGTAATCGCATTGCCATTTCGTGCCAAAACCATTCCCGTTACGATGGGAATACGGGGCTTATTTCCCAATCCCAATCCCATTGCAAGAGGCGTTCCCGCCAGCAATTGCGCAACATCTAAACGACGGTTCGCCAGTCCATCTGAAATCGTCTGCCAACTCGAATCCGCCACCAGTTCCACATTGTGTAATCCATACTTCTTAAAGAATCCCTTTTCTTTCGCAACCACAAGGGGCGCAGCATCCGTCGTCGGAACATATCCAAACGTAATATGTGTCTTCTCTAGCGTTGTCACTGCTGCAACGGCTGGAATCGCTGCAACATCCTTCGCTTTACGAACTTTACGACGTTTATCGCGTTTCTGCTCATTGAGAAACGTGATGATTTGTCCCCGATACTTGTAGTAATCGGGATGATTAACCGCTTCAAGTCGTTGACGAGGCCGATCGATATTCACCTCCAAAATCCGACCGATATGCGCACTCGGTCCATTAGTCAACATAATAATACGATCGCTCAGCAGCAGAGCCTCATCCACATCGTGCGTAACCATCACGCACGTCATACTACTCGCCTGACAAATCGCCATCAACTGCTCTTGAAGGTTTCCCCTCGTCAGCGCATCGAGTGCCCCAAAAGGTTCATCCAGCAGCAACACCTTAGGCCGAATCGCCAATGCCCGCGCGATCGCCGTCCGCTGCTTCATCCCACCAGAAAGCTGACCCGGCGTCTTCTCTGCCGCAGCGCGTAATCCCACGAGATCAATATGTGTTTCAATAATTTGCGCGCGTTCTTCTTTCGTCACATCCGTCAACACTTTATTAACCGCTAGCGCAATATTTTGGCGAACAGTCAGCCAAGGCAATAGCGAGTAGTTTTGAAACACCATCATGCGATCGGGACCAGGTTCAGTGATTTCCTTCCCTGATAACACAACCCCGCCCACACTTGCATTTTCAAACCCCGCAATAATATTAAGCAGCGTCGATTTTCCGCAACCCGAATGACCGATCAAAGAAACAAATTCACCCTGATGAATCTTCAGATCCACATTTTTGAGTGCAACATATTCTCCCCCTTTAGCAAGAGGGTAGACCTTATCAATATGATCAATATCAACCAGAATAGTCATAATCAAAGTCCAATGAGTATTAACAAAAAATCCGAGAATCCAACAAATCCAACGTAGGATGCGTTAAGCGAAGCAACGCATCATCCACATCCCAACAACCACCCAAAATCCATCCGATCGTTTATTCCGCCACAATCAACGATCCCAACCAGCTCACAAACCGATCGAGAATCAACCCAATCACCCCAACCAAGAACACCGCCATCACAATTTGGCTCATGCTGTTCTCATTCCCCGCATTGTAAGCATCCCAAATATAAAACCCAATCCCACCCGCTCCCGACGCCAACATTTCCGCCGCCACAATCGCCAACCAAGCCAACCCAACCCCAATCCGTAGCCCCGTGAAGATATAAGGAACCGTCGAAGGAATGAGAATATTAAAAAAGAACTCAGTCGTCGAAAGCCGAAGCACCTTTGCCACATTAGTATAGTCTTTTGGAATTTGTTGAACCCCAACCGCCGTATTAATAATCACAGGCCAAATCGCCGTAATAAAAATCAAAAACACCGCAGCAGGCTTCCCATCTTGAAAAATCGCCAGCGAAATCGGCAACCAAGCCAACGGCGGAATCGTCCGCAAAATTTGGATCATCGGGTCGAACCCTTGACGCAGAAACTTGTTCATCCCGATCGTCACCCCAATCGCAACTCCCACGATCGCCGCCATCGTATATCCAATCCCCACCCGCTGCAAACTCGCCAACAACTGAAGCCAAATTCCTCCTTCACCGAAGCCATTTATCAGCGCATCTGTTGTTTGCGAAACAACCTTAAGCGGTCCAGGCATTTTGCCACCGGGAGCCGAACAAAGCCCTTGCCAAATGATTAATACAATCGTTGTACAAGCGATCGGCGGAATGAGAAGCTGTACGATTTCCTGTGCTTTCTCTGCGATCGGATTGGCCGCATTTAAAGACGATTTACGAGTAGAAGTAACTGCCATAGCCTTAGTTCTCCGATGGATGATTATGGGATTAAATCAATGTAAAACTAACCTATAGCTTCTCTCCTTGAAGAGGGAAGAAACTATAGATTGAATGAATGAGAAATTCTAGATTAAGCCTTCTTGATTTTGAGGCTGCTTAGATAAGCTTTTGGATCAGCGTCATCGAAAACAATGCCATCAAAGAACGTTTCCTTCCCACGAGTATCCGTCTTCGGAATTTCTGCATCGGGAACCTTGAGTGCCTTTGCCGCTGCACGCCAAACGTCAGACTTGTTGATTTTATCCACGAGCGCGTAATCTTCTTCAGCGAGCTTACCCCAACGGATATTTTCCGTGATAAACCACTTGTCATGGCTCTTATAGGGGAACGATGCCGTTTCGCGCCAGAATTGCATCAGGAGCGGCGATTTTTCAAGCTTACGACCGTTGCCGAGATCAAAGTCACCCTTCGATCGACCGACGATATCCGATGCAGGAGCCTTGAGGTACTTATCGCCTTCGATAATCTTGCACATCTCGTCTTTGTTCTCCTCCTTATCGCACCACATTTGGGCTTCCATTACGGCCATGAGCAACGCTTTCGCCGCTTTCGGGTTCTTCTCAGCCCAATCCCCGCGAACGGCCAAGGATTTTTCGGGATGTCCTTTCCAGAGTTCGCCCGTAGTGACAGCGTTGTAGCCGAGCTTCTTAGTCACGAGACGCTGGTTCCAAGGTTCACCCACGCAGAATGCATCCATCGCCTTAGTTTCCATGTTGGCCACCATTTGGGGCGGTGGAATGACCTTGATGTCCACATCATCATCGGGATTGACGCCGTTGGCAGCCAGCCAATACCGCATCCATAAATCGTGAGTCCCGCCAGGAAACGTGACGGCGCACTGAAACTTTTTACCCGCCTTCTTCATTTCGTCAATCTTGGCTTTTAGCTTCTCTGCCTTCGCCTCAAACTTCAAATCAGCGTAGTCATTAGAAATCGAAATCCCTTGCCCATTGGTATTTAGGCGCGCCAGGATTTGCATAGGGATTTTTTCGTTCCCCTTCGTGATTTTACCCGCTGCCATGAAGTAAGCCATGGGGGTCAAAATATGAGCGCCGTCAATGCCGCCCTTAGTACTTCCGAGTTCTAGGTTGTCGCGGGTTGTGGCCCAAGAGGTTTGTTTCGCAACTTCAGCATTTTTCAGGCCATATTTTGCAAGCCATCCTTTTTCTTTAGCAATGATTAGAGGAGCCGAATCCGTCAGGGCAATAAAACCCAGTTTAACGGTATCGGTTTCGGGAGCATCTCCTGTTCCACTATTAACAGCAGGAACGCTAGAAGGACCAGATGAGGAGCTAGTGCCACCGGAACTACAGCCATGCGCTAAGAGTGTGCCCGCTGCGGTTGCACCGACGGTGAGCATGAACTTTCTGCGCGAAAAACCACGGGTAATGTTTGTCATTGATTTTGTCCGAAAGATGAGTGACAGATGAGTGAAATAAAGATGAGTGAGTGAAATAAAGATGAGTGACGGACCTAGAAATACGCGGTTCTGGAACCTAGGAATAGAAACCGATCGCATCTCTAAAATCAATTGGAATTCAATGCCAGAACGAGATATCGGGTGACTGACGGACCTAGGGTCAGCCTATCTCACGCTGGCAGTGATACAGAAGTGTTTACAGGTTTAGGGTCACGGTGCCTTTGGGATGGGCGCTGCACGCCAAAATGTACCCGGACGATCGATCGGCATTGCTCAACCCAGAGACGGCGCTATCGTAAGTAACAACGCCATCCGTGATCATCTGCTTGCAAGTGCCACAGGTTCCCCCACGACACAGACTGTCGGCAGAGACTCCCGATTTTTCGAGCACGTCAAGGATAAAATCCGCTTCGGTGCAGTCGAGGGTTTTGCCAGACTTAGCAAGCACAAGCTTCGCAGGCACAGATGCAATCTCAGTCACGATCGCTTCGGGGGCCAAATCTTCAAGCACGACGCCCGATCGAAGCGTCGCACCAAAGTCCTCCACCAACATCCGCCTCAAGTGCAAGCGCAAGTCGCCCACCGCAATGCCCGTCTGGGTCTTGGTGCCCAAATGCGCATCTTTGCCGACCTTACCGCCCGTGAACAAATCCACGCCAGGGACCATTTTGCCGTTTTTGCGGGCTTTGCTGCCCATGACACCAATGTCAGCCACTTGGGGCTGCGCACAGGAATTCGGGCATCCGGTCCAGTGCATCCGGACGGGCTGAGTGAGTTCGACATCCCGGTCCAAATCCCGCGCCATCGCGACCGATTGCTGTTTAGTTTCAATCATTGCGAAGTTGCAGAACTGTGCGCCTGTGCATGACACCAGCGTTCGCTCTAGCATTCCAGGATTGATCGAAAACTTTTGCAGCAGTGATTCTGTTTGCAAAGGTTCTATGCGAGAATCCGGAACATTTGGAATAATAATATTTTGTTCGACCGTTAGCCTCAGTTCGCTCGTTCCATAGACTTCTGCAAGACGCGCAAACTCATACATATCCGAGGCTTCAAGCCGTCCGGCTGGCACACACAACCCGGCATAGTTGAGTCCCGATTGCTGTTGCGGATACAGACCAATGTGATCACGTCTAACGCTATCGATCGCATCAGTTTCGGCGTCGGGTTCTAACGTAAATCCGATCTGTTGTTCAACAACGTCACGGAACTTCTCAACGCCCCACTGATCAATCAGCCACATCAGCCGAGCCTTTTGACGGTTAGCGCGCAATCCATGATCGCGGTACACGAGTAAAATTGCTTCACACAACGCCACGACTTGATCCGGCGTCACCCACACATTCATGGCGATCGCCGGGGCCACCCGACTCGCCGAGAAAAAGCCGCCGACTAGGACATTGAAGCCAAACGTTTCGCCCTTGAAAGCAGGCAGAAAAGCCACGTCATTGATTTCGCCATGGACCGAGTTTTCACGTCCGCCATCGATCGCAATATTGAACTTTCGGGGTAAGTTAGTGAACGTTGGATTGCCTTTACCCGAGTCAGTAATCATGTCCTGAACTTGCTGGACTAACTCGCGCGTGTCATACAGTTCGGATGCCTCTAGCCCTGATACCGGAGACCCAGTGATATTGCGAACATTGTCCATCGCCGACTGCAAACTACTCAAACCCACCGATTCAAAACGGCGAAAAATATCGGGCAGATCCTCAATGCGAATACCCCGCAACTGAATACTTTGCCTGGTTGTAATATCAGCACAGCCATCATCGCCATACCGCTGTACGATACCTGCCAAGACCCGCAGTTGGGGTGATGTCATGATGCCATGCGGAACTCGCAACCGAATCATAAACTTCCCCGGCGTGACCGGACGAAAGAAGACCCCGAGCCACTTCAGACGGTGAATGCGATCGGTTTCATCCATCGCTTCCCAACCAATCTGGGCAAAATGCTCTAAGTCCGATCGGATTTCAAGCCCATCTTTCTCAGCTTTAAATTTTTCAAACTTATTCTGTTTCTCAGCCGTCGTCTTGGTTGAAATGGAACTGAGTGCTGGAGTGGTATTCGTCACTGGAAAGGTGTTGGTCATAGAGGAATCCGCCCTTAGAAGGCTTTACTTTTTGGCCTGTGCTCCCGGAAGAACTTGCCATAGTGACAAGGTACGGGAGATTAGAATAGTCAATCGTATCTAGTGTTACCGAATGTTGCAATCAATGCAAAAATTGCAAGATGTAAATGCAATTTCTGGATAGGCTCTGAGAAATAAAGGCAAAAAAGTCTTTAAAGTTCGACTACAGGCAATTGAGTATAGGCGCGAGGAACACCAATGGAGAGAGGGATGACCAACATTTTACGAGGACGACTGCGCAGGCGATCGTTTTTGCGGCGGTGGGGCGGCGGGTGGCTGTTGCTGGCGGTGGGGAGTGGTCTAGGCAGCGGGTGCGGGAATAAGGGGCGATCGGGCAAGAGCGGCTTTGAAAATGTGGGGAGTCTGAAGCTTTTAGAGGAAGAAGGACGGATTTTGCAGGAGCAGTTTTCGAGTGAGCCGCTGCTAGTCATTAACCCAAACCCGAAATATGGACGTGGCAAAGACGCGAAAAAACTGCTTCGTCCGGAGAAACTGGCGGCGATCAGTCCAACCTGTCCGCATCAAGGCTGTTTGGTGAACTGGAACAAGACGCACAGCGCATTTATCTGTCCGTGTCACGGCGCACGGTTTGGATCAGATGGCCGGGTGCTGCAAGGTCCGGTCACCAAAAATCTGAAGCAGTATGACGTGGAGATGCGGGGAGATGAGATTTGGGTGTCTTCGCAGCCGCGTTAGACCGCGTTAAACATAGAGGTGAAGTCATTGAGTTTAAGAATCACAGGGGCAGAAATGGATTTCTTAGCAGAGACGAACGACGGAATTGCTTTTGCATTCTTGCAGCGATCGGTGGCGCTTCAGGATTGGGCTTCGGTGGTGCGATCGGCGGAAGCGATCTTAAGGGAAGAACGATTATTGTTAACTGAAGCGCAACAGGACTCGGTGATTGAGGCGCTCGTCCTGGCGTTGGAATGGGGAGATTTTCAGGTGCGATGGGACGTGGCAAATGTGCTACCTAAACTGGGCGATCGGGCGATCGAGCCGCTGCTAGAGTGGCTTCAAGAAGAAGATCTGGATGCGGATGTGCAATGGTTTGGCATCCGAATGTTGGGCCGCTGGGCGGGAGATGCAGGGCTGACTCGGCTGCTGGAGGTGCTAAAGTCCGGAGCGCCAGATTTGCAAGCCATGGCTTTATCGGTCCTAATCCAGCAGGGAAATGCCATCCTCGATCGGATTCCTCCCTTATTAGCCACAGGTGAAACTCGACTGTTGGCGGTAAAAATCCTCTCCGGCATTCGCAATCGAGACACGCTGAGTTTGCTGCTCACCGTCGTCACTGACGAGAACCCCGACATTCGCACGGTGGCGCTTGAGGCATTGAGTAGTTTTCAAGATGAACGCTTAGGGTTAGTTTTCATCCAGGCGCTGAGCGATCCCGTAACGAGCGTGCGACAGACAGCGGCCATGGCGATCGGATTTTGTCAGACACTTTCAGCCTTCGATCGAACCGTTCATCTGGTTCCTTTACTCTGGGATATCCAAATTTCGGTGTCTTGTGCAGCGGCCAGTAGTCTCGGACGAATCAATCACGAAGATTCCATTTCTGCATTGCAAAAAGCATTATTTCACCAACCGCTGCCAACCCTTCTCGGACTCGAACTCGCCCGATCGCTCTTTCATATTGGCAACACGTTAGGCTACGAAGACGCGATCGTTGGATTAGGTGCGTATGTTATGACAAGTGTGACGACAGAAACAAATATTTCGATCCAGAACAAATCCAATTCAGACGTGATATCAGAAATCTTTCGGCTTCTTGGACGAGTGGAGACTCCGATTGCTAAACACATCGCTTTGTATACAGTTTTGAAATGTCTAGAGCAGCAAAATCTTAATCCGATCGATCGGACTTTAGCGATTACGGCTCTCGGCCAACTCAGAGATCCCCGATCGATCGATCCCCTGATTCAGCAACTCATCCATCCCGCTCCCAGTCTCCGCCTTCACATCCTCCATGCGCTCCAGCTCATCGATCCATTGATCGCGTTCGATCGGCTCAAATCCCAATCCGCCCTCCCATTGCCTGACGCCCTCCAAAACGGCATTCATTTTGCTCTGACTGAATGGCGCGGCTAATATTGCCCGTCTTCACTTCCCAATTCTCACTTCCCAATTCTTCATTCTCAACTCCCATGCGTTTTGAACAAATACAGGCTTTTCTCACAGTCGCAGACACGGGCAGTTTTCAGCAAGCCGCCAAGCGATGTGACGTTACACAATCCACGATCAGCCGTCAAATCCAAACCCTGGAGAGCATTTTGGGGATGCCGCTGTTGCATCGAACTAGCCAAGTTAAGCTCACGGTTGCAGGGGAACGATTCCTCCCTCGCGCCCGAAAAATCTATCAAGAATGGCGAATGGCGACCCACGAACTCGCTGATCTCTTAGAGGGAAAACAGCCCGAACTTTGTGTCGCAGCGATTCATTCCGTGTGTGCGTACCGATTGCCTCCCGTGTTGCAACGATTTTGCGCAGAATATCCTGAAGTGCAGTTGCGGGTAACGTCGCTGGGGAGCGATCGCGCGCTCAAGGTGCTCAAGGATGGACTAGTGGATATTGCGATCGTCATGAACAACCGCTTCCTCACCGCAAGTCCAGAGATGAGCGTGGATCTGCTCTACACCGAACCTGTGGAGGTCTTAATGTCCGTGGACCATCCACTGGCTTCTGCCATAGCTGTTCCTTGGAGTAAGCTTGTCCACTACCCACAGGTGGTTTTCAAAGATGGTTACGGAATGCAGCGACTCGTTCAGGAACAATTTCAACGCGAAGGCGTAAAGCTTAATGCGGCGCTGGAACTAAATACGCTAGACGCTTTTCGGGGAGTGGTTCGGCAAGGTGAACTAATGGCGCTATTGCCTCAGGGTGCTATTTCGGATTTGCATTTAGACCCAATGCTAGTAATGCGTCCAACCACTAATCCTGTGATTAGCCGAGAGGTTGTACTGGTAACCACAAACGATCGACTCCAAATTCCACCCATTCGACGATTTCGAGAGTTGGTGCAACAGCAGGTGAGGCAAGACCTATTCAATGCAGATGAGCGTGAAAAGCAATAAAATTCTGGTCTGTCTGGATAGACGATCGGGCCTAGCACTGCGCGGCGTAAATAAAACTAGTACTGCGCGGCGGAAATGAGACCTGTATTAAAACCCGTTAGGTTTGGGGCACGGCATGGCCATGCCCCTACAGCCTCTTAAACCCGGATGTGTTGGGGCATAGCTCGCCGTGCCCCAACACTAACGAGAAGGAGTTGAATCGCTAGTTTATTTAAGCCGCAGACGACTAGCTCACTGATAAATCTCCCCAAGACAAAAGCCCCTACTGTTTCCAGAAGGGGCTTTTACTCTACTCACTCATTCGGTAAAATATAAATCCAAATTAACCGTTGATTGCAGGTGCAGCAACTGCAACAGGTGCAGCTTCGCCAGCAGCCAAGTCAAGTGGGAAGTTGTGTGCATTTCTTTCGTGCATTACTTCCATACCCAAGTTGGCACG
>JAYUJY010000115.1:0-73553 GCA_043764895.1 Synechococcales cyanobacterium
CCCTAAACATCCGGGTTGAAGAGACTGTAGGGGCATGGCCATGCCGTGCCCCAAACCCAACGGGATTTGGATACAGATCTTATTTACGCCAGTACTAGCCTGAGCCAGACTAATCCATCAAGAAATATATCAAAAAATACATTAAAAAAAAGTCCTCGTTATCCGGGGGCTTTTTTAATGATCTTTTCTAAGAATGTAGCGGCCTAGAGAAATTTTATTCGATCGATTTTCCGAGTTTTGTTAAGGATTTACCCAACGTCTTGATTGCGCCTTTGAATCCTCTGTTTGCCATGGAAGAAGCCTCAGCGGTCTGTTCACCTAATTGGATTAACATCTCGCTAATATCAGAACCTTTGGCTTTGCCTCCTTTAAGGGCATCCTTTAATTTTTTGAGGTCTTTCGCGATCGCCTTGAGATCATCTTCGTCAGACTTATGAAGCAAGTCAGTCCACCGATCGAGGTCTCCCATGGATGACTTAGAATCGATTTTCTTTACATCTTGGTCAAGGGTCTCAACGAGTGAATCAAGTTCTTCAAGGTGATTGCGATCGTCTTCCTTGACTAAAGACATTCCGACCTTAGAAAGCTGTTTACTGAGGTGTTTCAAAGACTTTTTAAGACCTTTATCAGCGTCAGCCGCCATGTCGCTAGTGAGCGTACCTAAATGGCTGAGGAGTTCGCCGACCTCATGGCCTGCATCATCCTGCTGTAGAAGCTTTTGCAACTCCTTAAGTCCAGTAGCAACCTCTTTAAAATCGGCTCCTTTCGTCTTCTGCACGAGGCTATGCCAGTCGTCTATTAATGTGAATGCCGCATCGGGTGCAACCGAACTCACATCGTTTTCTAGCGCTTCTGAAAGGCTATCTAACTTTTCTAGAAGTTCAGAATGATCGTCTGCTCCTGTACTTTTATCTGATTCTTTTTTGTCTGATTCTTTCGTTGCATCTTGTTTATGTTGAGACTGTTTTGTAGCTGCCATTTTTTAGACCTATTACCCAATGTCATTCATGTGCTCTCACACTATATAAAAAATGGGCTGAAGCTCTCTCGCCCTAAAGGGATAGGTGCTAGTCCTCTATCCAAGATAATAGATACATCAGATGAGAGATAGAATAATCGCCAAAAATGCCTAACCTGTACACATACTTTGCATAGACATTTCGCGCGCAAACATTATCGCGGGCAAGTCCTTTGCATAGGAACTTTACACATAAACTTTATACAGGTGGAGGAAGAGATTTATGTTCTTAAAATTTAAGCAAGACGCTAATTCAGTTGAGCTAGATGGTGCTTTGGTTGAGATCCAAGATGTTGAGATGCTGATTAATCCTAATGAGCACGACATTCTGGGGCGCATTCAGTCAGGAGAAGAAGAGCAGGATCCAACTACTTACGGAAAAGTAAATTTAACCTTCTTATCCGGAGAAAGTCTGCCGCGCTGTTGGATGGATGTCGATTATCGCAAGACCCCATAAATTCTTAGCTGCATCAACCTTAACCGTATCAACGTCTAGTTAGTTTCACCTCATTTTAACCCAGCTAAACCAACGGAGAATCATTATGAATGGACTGAAGCAATGGGCAATAGACTTTAAGTTGAGTCGGATTGTCAGTACTTTTTTAGTCGGATTTCTGCTTTTACTGACGGTCGCGTGCAGTAACGCACCTAGTAATTCCGCAGGCAATCCATCCAGTATGTCAGCACCTTCATCGAAAACGGGTGTGCAGGCGCTTGAGAAAGAACTTTCCGACAAGACTCCAGAGACCCGAAGAGAAACCAATGTCTATGATTACGGTATTCCAGAGAATAAATCTAACGTTCAAGCCAAAACGCGTGAATTGGTAGATACGGCCAAACGAAAGGTTAACGAAAATCAGAGTCTTGAAGATCTACCCGATAAGGTCCGCAAGTCGGCTGAAGAGGCTCAAAGCAATATCTCTGAGGGACTAGAGAATCAAAAGAATGACCTAGTTAAAGGAACTAAAAGTGGGATGAAAAATCTCAAGAAAAACTTAGACAAAGCTTCTAAGGAAATTCCCAACGTCGTCCAAGAAGCGGCAGAAAATGCTGCATCCGCAATCAAATAATAATTTGGCCCTAATGCTGGCTCAATATAGCTCCAGTTTATCCGATCGATCGGATAGTTGGCGGCTAAGTTAGCTACGGCGATCGATAGAGATGAGGGATTTAAAACTAGGTCTCGATCTCTATCGATGCATTGATTTATCACTTTAATATTGTCGGTATAACTGGCAGTAGCAATTGAATTTTCATCCAACGTACATCCAACGTAAAGGAGTTTTCCAATGTCTCAGGTCATGTCTCAGCAATCTCAAGTAGAACGCACCATTTCATCTGTTTTTGAGACAGAGAGTCAGATTGATGATGTTGTGCGGCGCTTAATCGATCGAGGAATTCCAAAGGAAGATATCTCGGTAATGGGACGTAACTTCAAGTCTGAAACTCGAATTACAGGATTTATCTCCAAACGAGATGTGATCTTGGGCGGGTTACGAAGTGGCGCTATTTTTGGGTCTTTGTTTGGATCATTCCTAAGTTTGCTCTCGGGCGTCGGGGTGTTATTCATTCCCTTTGTTGGACCCATTGTCGCAGCAGGTCCGATCGGCGCTGTATTGCTCGGTGCAACGAGTGGTGCGCTGGCGGGGAGTGCTGGCGCAGGACTCGTCTCAGTTCTGACGGCTTTAGGAATGCCAGAAAAACAGGCGGCTCTCTATCAAACTAAGTTGGGAGCGGGCGAATTTGTCCTGATGCTGGAAGTGCCTGCCGATAGGACTGGGGAATACCAATTGCTCCTCGAAAGCGCAGGTGCGAAAGATATTCATACTTCTGACGCGCCCTTGCCACGAGCGTCGATCGAATGCAACGGTCCAGACGATCTTTCTCCTGAAGTTCGCAGCCATCTTTCGTCAGAGGCTCAAACCATTTTTGTCGATCGTTATTGTGCGGCTCTAAAAGAGACCCATGACAAAACGAAAGCAGAACAGATGGCTTGGACGACTGTTCAGGAGCAGTTTGATGAGGATGACCAAGGTGTTTGGTCAAAAGCAAAGGTCATGGCTTAGGACTAGTAGTCTGCGGCGTAAATAAGACCTGTATCCAAATCCCGTTGGGTTTGGGGCACGGCATGGCCATGCCCCTACAGTCTCTTCAACCCGGATCTGTTGGGGCATGGCTCGCCGTGCCCCAAAACCTAACGAAGAAGTATTGAATCGCTGGGTTATTTAAGCCGCAGACTCGGTTTGGATAGATTAGACGTAGAGATCCATGACCTGTGAAACGGGCATCCTTGACTGTGCGCCTAACCTGAGGGACGATCGATGACCTCGATCGAAGTGCTCGGCGGCGGCGCACGCAATCATGGCGGCATTGTCCGTACAGTATTTGAGAGGGGGAAAGAGGACGCGGATGTGGTGAGGGATTGCGGCGAGAGTGAGCTGCGATCGTAAGCCTTGATTAGCGGCGACCCCTCCCCCGACGACAATCGTGCTCAATCCATGATCCAAGGCACAGGCTATTGATCGTTTGGTGAGGGCTTTGGCAACGGTGTACTGAAAACTAGCCGCTAAGTCTGCGATCGGCAGTTCACATCCCGTTTCGGCACAGCTTATTTCCAGTGATTTGATCAGTCGCATCATGGCGGTTTTCAGGCCGCTAAAACTGGCATCGTAGCGGTGGTAGCCTCCCTCCGGCAACGACACACGTCCTTCAGGTAAGGGAAACGCTTTGGGATTTCCACTCGCGGCCAGTCGATCGATTTCTGGTCCGCCGGGATAGCCTAGCTTCATCAACCGCGCCACTTTATCAAAGGCCTCTCCCGCCGCATCATCCCGCGTCTGGCCCAAGATATCGTACTGGCCACAGTCCCGAACGTGAATCCAACTGGTATGTCCGCCTGAAACCAGTAAGCAAAGAAATGGCGGTTTTAAGGTCGGTTCGCTGAGATAAGACGCATAGATATGGCCCTCCAAGTGATGGACGCCCAACAGCGGCTTCCCATAGATCATCGCGAGGGTCTTTGCGGCCATTAGCCCGACCAGGAGCGCACCGATGAGTCCGGGAGTGCAGGTGACGGCGATCGCATCAATCTCTGCCCAGGATAAGCCGGATTCGGTCAGGGCTTGCTCAATGGCAATATTGACCCCTTCGAGGTGTTGTCTGGAGGCAACCTCAGGGACGACCCCGCCAAAAATCCGATGAATTTCGATTTGAGTGGCGACAATATTGCTGAGAACTTGACGATTCTTAACGATCGCCACCCCCGTTTCGTCACAACTTGTTTCAATTGCTAATATCGTTGCCATTTGCTGGTAACTTTTGGATGGGAATTTCTGGATTTACTAAGCTTAAACCCTTATGGGACAAGTGAGGTACCGAACCCAACACTTTCGACTTTTCTATGCGATCGAGTTTCTCTAGTCTTGATTCATGGAAGTTGGAACGTTAAATCCTATTTGTTTAAGATCAGGCACGGCCACTCGGTTGTGCAAGTTCTGCAAACTGTAATTAAAGGGAAAGAACTCCATGCGACGTTTGTTTGCGATCGTTCTAGCAGTAATGTTGTGGTTTGGTTTCGTGGAAACGGCACCAGCTCAAGCTGCATATGACAATTTGACGCCTTGTGGTGAATCACAAGCGTTTGCTACACGGATGAAGGCTTCAACTAGCCCTACGGCTGCGCAACGCTATGAGCAGTACTCGAAAGCAGGTTTGCTGTGCGGACCAGAAGGACTGCCTCACCTGATTGTGGATAACCCAGCACACATGGGCGAATTCATTATTCCGGGAATCTTGTTCCTCTACATCGCAGGCTGGATCGGCTGGGTCGGTCGTGCTTATCTTCAAGCCATCCAGAAGGGTCCTAACCCCGAAGCGAAGGAAATCACGATCGATGTTCCTCTGGCCATTAAGTCCATGCTTAGTGGGTTTGCTTGGCCTTTGGCGGCATTCGGCGAAATTTCGACGGGTAAGCTGTCTGCGAAAGAGAACGAAATTACTGTTTCTCCTCGTTAGATTTTTTGGTCTGTTGAAAACCCGTTTTGTCTTTGGAGGCTTGTATCATGACTCGTTATCTTTCTTCTGCTCCTGTTCTGATCATGGTTTTGTTGAGCTTTACAGCGGGTATTTTGATTGAACTCAATCGGTTTTTCCCGGATTTGCTCTCTCTCCCTCTGTAAGCTTTAGTGAGTTGCTTGAATTAGCCACTTAAATTAAAAACGATCGCACCTCCTTTAGCTCTAAAGCCTTAGGACGTGCGATCGTTTTTTATCGTTAGATGAACTAAATTTGCGACAGGTTACGACGCTGTACCCAAAATCCCATCATCAGCCCGATCGCTAAAAGCCCTGTGAAATACCCCAAGCTAATGAGTCGAACAGTCATCGGCGGAGCAATGCCCTCGACATCAATTTCGCGAGTAACTTGGAAGGGTTGGAACGATCGCTTTGAATTGGGCGCGGGTGACACATTCACTTGGATTTTGTGAGGCGCACCATCAAAGAACTGCTCTTGCCATGCAAGCGTTCCTGCTGGATTTGCAACCCCTTGATACGCAAAGGCAACCCAGTTATTTTCAAGCTGAATCGACTGAACCCGAAAAATCGCATCGCCGATCGGTTGAGCCGTTTGGCTGTCAGTCAGTTTGGCCTGGAACGACGCGAGTTTACCGACCTGTGTGTGGGTATCGCCAGTCAGTTCTAGTGTCAATCCTTGGGACTGAATCAAACCGGAGAGGTCGGCTTTAGGCTGGGCTGCGTGATTAGCTGATTGATCGTGAGGAGCACTGTCTTCGGATGCTGTGGCGAATTCAGCACTGATGTTGAAGAACATTAACGCCGTAATCGCAATCACGGTTACACCACTCAGCAACAACCGCACCTTGCGGGGAGCAATTTCGCCCGATCGCACCGTTCTCCGACTTCCAATAACCCAGCCGCCGCCAAACCCGATCGCCAGCAACATCGCGAGCAGGATTGGGAAGTACATCAGCTTAAGCGAACTTTCAGGAACGCTTAAGTTTAACGTTTGAGCAATGGGAGTAAAGGCTCCGGCCACGACAGGCGTCACGTCTACCTTGAGCGCATAGTTTCCGCGAATGGGGAACACCTGCTCCATCTGAAACTCGCCCGTCGGAGCATCGGCCACGAGATCCAACAGCGTCGTCCCTTCAACGATCGGAAAATCAGTCGTGAACCACGGTGTCGGCGGCGGCGTCATCACTTCAACATGCACCCGCGCATTGTTTAGCGGTGCGCCCGAATCATCTTTGGCCTGAAACTTAAGCTGCACAGGAGCATTGTACTGTCCTGACCCAAGATAGGCGGTTGCTTCAGCTTCTAACGGTGAGGTTTGACTCATGGGCGGTTCGGTCGTCAGCGCAATAGACGCTTGGGGCGACTGGGTAAACCCAATGACGGCATAACTAAAGATGCTGACGGCACACAGGGCACCCAGCAACGAAGACCATTTAAATTTTGATAACATGATGAGAAATTCCTGCGATCGTAAAAGGACTAGTGACAGCTCACGCCGAGGGTGTGATGGCGAAGGGAATGCACGGCCCCGTGAACCGCAGGATAGGTGCTAAAAAACACCAGCCATATAATGAGTGACCACAGCACAACATAAAGAACAGCTTGCGCAGGCACGGATAAGACAAATTGCTCAGTCCGCTGCCAGGTTAACGTTTGGATGGATGATTTCATTCTGTACCTCGCAGATGATTTAAAATGCACTCGATCGGCGGGCATTCTGACTCAGACAGTACAAAGACAACACTCGTACTCTCCATTACAGTTGCGGGACAGCGCCGGATTCACACCGAACTTTCCCCGTTTCCTCTAGCGACAATGGGCTACCAGAACCGATCGAACTCCTAGCTAACGTACCATACTGAGGGTCTGCCATTGGGTTTACCAGAAATGGGGCAAAAAATAGGCAAAAAAATGGGACCGACGATCGTCAATCCCACTTCAAAAATTCAACTTAAATTCAATCTAAACGGGTCAGATCTAAATTTAAGCCTTACTCGCTAAACATTAGTAGCGATAGCCGCCGCCGCTGTTGCTGCTTTGACCGGGCTTATGAACGATGAAGCTCATGACCTGGCATTGCTTGATGTTGTCAAATGCGACAACGCGGATGAAGGACTTCGGAAATTCCGATTTGCACTGTTGTACTTCAGACAGCACTTCTTGGGGAGAGCTACATTTGAACAAAGGCAGTTTCCACATCGTCCAGTAATACTGTTTCGGATCGGGATTTTCGTTGAATTCGATGCAAGGGAAATAGCCTTGTTCCATCGTGTACTCAATTTGACGAGCGATTTGCGCATCGGTCAAAGGAGGCAGGTAGGAAAAAGTCTCGTAGCGCTTCTCAAGAGGCAGAGTTTTCATGAGTTTTCTCAGTAATTAGTCGTTAAAAAATCAAGAGTAAAGAATTCAAAATCATCTTAAATGCTAGGACGCTCTTGCTCTGGACTCTCTCCTTCAACGCTCACCTGTGTCATGCGCTCTAACTGCTGCGATCGTTGCCGTAGATTAGCCGCACTCATTCCTGAACGAAGCATATCCGGCAAGAAATCCGCCAAACTCACCGCCAAACTTTCTCGCACCGTCAATACCCGAAAAGCCAAATCCTGGCGCTCCCGAAAAAGCTTCTCAATAAACAAATCACCATCCTTAATGCTTTCGCTGGAGGCAAATTGATGGAGCCAGTACGCACGCTTCGGGTCTGTTTCATCAAGCTGTTCGTAAACGACTTGAACGGCACGATAAGTCAAGTAGCTAATCAACGTTTGAGTTGTATCGTTCGCAATCCGCTTGAGATCCATATTTCAGGAAGGGTGAAGTTATCCCTCACCCTCTGTCGAAAGGGAAAATTCAGACCACGCATCCCGACCATTTATTAGATGGTGTCTTGTGCTTCAAACTCAAATTTGATTTCCTTCCACAGTTCGCAAGCGACTGTCAATTCAGGAGACCATTTACAAGCTTCACGAATGATGTCGCCGCCTTCACGCATAAGGTCGCGACCTTCGTTACGGGCTTGGACGCAAGCTTCAAGTGCATCGCGGTTCGCCTTAGCACCAGGAGCATTACCCCAAGGGTGTCCAGAAGTACCACCACCAAACTGAAGCACAGAGTCGTCGCCGAAGATGTCTACCAATGCGGGCATATGCCACACATGGATACCACCAGACGCAACGGCCATCACACCAGGCATAGACGCCCAATCTTGAGTGAAGTACACACCGCGCGATCGATCTTGCTCAATGTAGTTTTCACGCAAGAGATCGATGAAACCGAGGGTAACAGCCTTGTCACCTTCAAGTTTACCCACAACCGTTCCGGTGTGAATGTGGTCCCCACCCGACATCCGAAGGCATTTCGCCAAGACGCGGAAGTGAATCCCGTGGTTTTTCTGACGGTCAATCACGGCGTGCATTGCACGGTGAATGTGCAGCAGGACGCCATTGTCGCGGCACCAGTGAGACAACGTGGTGTTGGCGGTAAAGCCAGCCGTCAAGAAGTCATGCATGATGATGGGCATTTCGAGTTCTTTAGCGTACTGCGCACGCTTCAGCATCTCTTCGCAGGTACCAGCGGTCACGTTCAAGTAGTGACCCTTGATTTCACCCGTTTCAGCTTGCGCCTTGTGGATTGCATCTGCAACAAACAAGAACCGATCGCGCCAACGTTGGAACGGCTGGGAATTGATGTTCTCGTCATCCTTAGTGAAGTCCAAACCACCGCGAAGTGCTTCATACACTGCACGACCGTAGTTCTTCGCAGACAGACCCAACTTAGGTTTGATGGTACAACCCAACATTGGACGACCGTACTTGTTAAGACGATCGCGCTCAACTTGAATCCCGTGAGGCGGTCCTTGGAACGTCTTGAGGTAAGCGACGGGAATCCGAAGATCTTCCAAACGCAACGATTTCAACGCTTTGAAACCAAACACATTACCGACCAAAGAGGTCAGAAGGTTGGTAACCGATCCTTCCTCAAACAAGTCGAGGGGATAAGCGATGTAACAGATGTATTGGTTCTCTTCGCCAGGAACGGGTTCGATGTCGTAGCAACGACCCTTGTAGCGATCGAGGTCGGTCAGCAAATCTGTCCAAACCGTTGTCCAAGTACCCGTTGAAGACTCAGCGGCGACTGCTGCTGCTGCCTCTTCCGGCGGTACGCCAGGTTGAGGAACCATCCGGAACGCGGCCAGGATATCCGTATCCTTTGGCGTATAGTCAGGTGTGTAATAAGTAAGCTTGTAATCCTGAACCCCGGCATTGTACCCGGCTTTGGACTGAGTTCTCGCTTGCGCGTAAGACATAATCTCCCTTCCTGTGAAATGTGAAATCCTTCACGAACGATAGCAGAGGACGTGGACCGATTCAAAAAATAGGTTTCTAATTCTTAATCAATCTTTAGAACTATGCCGATCGCAACCCCATGTCCGGCATCCCGCAAATCTGACCCAGAAATCGACCTCTCAGCCGCACTCCAAGCCCGATTCCGCTACTCGCGAACCAGTTCAATGTGAATCATATCAGGAAGTCGATGCGCTTTACTTAAGAGTTTCTGTAGCGATTCATCAGCGGTTTCTATGAGTTGTAACTCAATTTGAAGAAACCATAAGCAGTATGAGACGAGAAATTTGTGGTATCGTTGACCACTGTGAGAATTTTTCGGGCGCAATCCCAAAGTAGAGGAAGACCATGGCTAAACGCCGCAACCTAAAAAGAGAAAAAGCTTTGCGTAATTTGGCGTATGCACGCAAGTTCCGGAAGCGGACGACCAACAGCCGCTACGGCAACCGTCGTCGCTTTGATGACAATCGACTGGACGAGACTGAAGGCGAAGCAGGCAAGGGCGGCGCTGAAGATGCAGGTGGCGCAGCCGAATAGGGCTGGGTACTTATTGGTCTTAATGTCTATTCATTTAAAAAATTTGGGGAGATGCTGCGGCACCTCCCTTTTTTGATGATTTTCTTGGTTTTTTCTTTGTGCCTTTATTGTATGGCGTAGAGAAGGATGCCTAGGATTTTATCGACTTGGGAGATGTAGTACTCCGTGCGATCGAGATAAGCCGTAGTGCCTTCTAAAACGATAAATCTCCAGTTGCTACCGCTGCTCACAGCTCCATAAAGACGAGATCGGGGCTGGTTGCGGTGTTGATTAAAGATTTGGGCGGCGACGAGTTCGGCGATGCATTGCCCGACGCCGCTAAAGATATCTTCTTTTTTAGCTTCCACAATCATTAAAACAGGGGCTTGGATTTTAGTCGGGTCACTGGACTTGCTGATCAAAAAATCGCAGAAGCCATTCAATCCCCGATCGACATCCACATTGAACTCGTTGCCGGAAAACAGCAGGATTTTTTCGTGGGTCTGATGAGCGACGTCACCGAGAACCGGGGCGATGATGAACTCCGATCGTGATTTTTCGGTGGTCAACGTTGTCCCCATGGGCAGAAAAATACTGAGGGTTTGACTCAGCCAAGCGGACGGCGGAATGGGTTGGGTGTCATGGAACAGGTCTTGTGAGTAGTCCAGCGTGATGCCGAGTTCGGTCTCGACTTTTTCGATGTCAAAACTGCTGTATGCCACCCTTAGCTCCTGCTTTCCGTCTAGTTAGGTTTGGGGCACGGCAAGCCATGCCCCTACAGATCTATCGTTCCAGAGAATGTAGGGACATGGCTATGCCGTGTCCTAAACCCAACGAGGCTCATAGTGTATCGCGGCCTAAATACCGTTTGAGGACTTCGGGAATGGCGATCGAACCGTCCGATCGTTGGTAGTTTTCCAGCACGGCGGCCATGGTGCGACCCACGGCGAGTCCTGAGCCATTTAGCGTATGGACAAACTGGGTTCCTTTCTGGCCGGATTCTTTGAAGCGGATATTTCCCCGTCGGGCTTGGAAATCGTAGAAGTTCGAGCAACTGGAGATTTCGCGGTAGGTTTGGGCCGACGGGAGCCACACTTCGAGGTCGTAGCATTTTCCTGCGCCGAAACCGAGGTCGCCGCTGCACAGTTCCATAGTGCGGTACGGGAGATTTAGGGCTTCGAGGATGGCTTCGGCATGGTGAAGCAGGGTTTGGTGTTCGGCTTCGGAGGTTTCGGGGCGGACCAGTTTGACGAGTTCGACTTTGTTGAATTGATGCAAGCGAATCAGTCCTCGGGTGTCGCGGCCATAGCTTCCGGCTTCCCGACGAAAACAGGGTGTGTGGGCACAATGATTGATCGGAAGTTCGGTTGCCTCAACAATTTCATCCCGGTAGAGATTGGTGACGGGGACTTCGGCGGTGGGAATGAGCCACAGATCGTCGTCGCTACACTTAAAGCTTTCTTCAGCAAATTTTGGCAGTTGTCCAGTGGCGGTCATGGATTCGGAGTTGACCAAGAGTGGCGGCATGACTTCGATGTAGCCTGCTCTGATTTGGGTATCGAGCATGAACTGGATTAAGGCTCGTTCTAGGGCGGCTCCGGCTCCGAGAAGGGCGATGAAGCGGGTTTGGGAAATTTTGGTGGCGCGATCGCTCGTGATGATGCCTAGTTTTTCGGCGATTTCGTAGTGGGGTAGAACAGCATGTTTGGGTTTGTGCTCGTCGCCCCAGCGTTTGATTTCGACGTTTTCGTCTTCGCTTTTGCCGTCGGGGGTGCTATTGCTGGGGAGATTGGGAAGCTGAAGGAGAAGCCTGTCGAGTTCGGCTTTAAGATCTTTTTCGCGGGGTTCGAGTTCGCTGAGTTCGGCTTTGATTTGGTTGCCTTCCGCTTTGAGGGCGAGGATTTCTGCATCATCGGGTCGGGTTCCTGACTTCATCTTTTGTCCAACGAGTTTGCCGATTTCGTTACTGCGGGTCTGAAGGTGCGATCGCGTTTGTTCCAGTTCGCGGCGGCTTGTGTCCAGCGTTAGGATGGGCTGAATATCAAAGCTGCCGTTACGACGGTTGAGCTGGGTTTGGATGCGATCGGGATTTTCCCGCAGTAATTTTAGATCAAGCACGGATAGTTCTCTTTAGAGTTTTAGCTATCTATTAGGATACAACGATCGCACTCGCACAAGCATTGGCCCGTTCGCGCGCTTGGGCTACGGTCGGACCTGTCGCTAGAGCCACGGCCATTCGACGATTTGGGTGAGCGTTTGGTTTGCCAAAGATGCGGAGTTTACTCGTCGGGACGTTCAGGGCTTCATTGACGCCTGTAAAGATGGGGTTGTCGGTGGTGGTGGTGGCCAAAATCACCGAGGATGCGCTGGGAGAGAGTAACGTAATTTCCCCAATAGGCAATCCAGCGATCGCCCGAACATGAAGTTCAAATTCGGACATATTTTGACTAATCATCGTGACCATTCCCGTATCGTGAGGGCGCGGACTGACTTCGCTAAAGTAGACGGTTTGTTCACCGTCCGCATTCCCTTCAATGAATAGCTCCACCCCAAAAAGTCCCCAGCCTCCGAGGGCTTCAGTAATCTTCAACGCAATCTCTTCGCATTGTTTTAGCGTTGACGCTGATAGTTCACACGGTTGCCAAGACTCACGGTAGTCACCATTCACTTGGACATGGCCGATCGCCGGACAAAAGTGTGTGCCATCTATGGCTCGAACGGTGAGTAACGTAATCTCAGTTTCAAAATTCACGAAGCCTTCAATGATCACCCGATCGTTCTGAGTCCGACCCTTGGCGTGAGCATAGTCCCAAGCCGACTTCACGTCCGCTTCCGTTTTTATCGTGCTCTGACCCTTCCCGGACGAACTCATCACGGGCTTAATTACACAGGGCAATCCCACGTCTTTCACGGCCTGCAAATACTCTGCTTCTGTTTCGGCAAAGCGGTAGGGTGAGGTTTTTAATCCTAGGGTTTCAGCCGCTAGCCGACGAATGCCTTCGCGGTTCATGGTCAGCAGGGTGGCTTGTGCGGTGGGAATGACGCGCCAGCCGGACTGTTCGAGTTCGACTAAGGTTTGGGTTGCGATCGCTTCGACTTCAGGCACGATTAAGCTGGGCCGCTCTTGTTCAATCAACGCTTTGAGCGCGTCACCATCCAGCATATTAATCACCTGCGATCGATGAGCCACCTGCATCGCCGGAGCATTGGCATAAGAATCCACCGCAATCACTTCAATCCCCAACCGCATGGCCTCGATCGCCACTTCACGCCCCAACTCTCCCGATCCGAGCAGAAGCAGGCGGTGAGATTCAGGCTGACCGGGCGTAGTCCAGTTAGACCAAGGCGATGTTGCAGGAAGACTAGACATGAAGTGAATTCCTTAAAGGGTGTGAGTTGGGGAGTAGACCCGTAGAAACTATACTTCAAAGCCGATCGGTAACTCAATCCAAAACGCTGTCCCTTGCTTGGGGTTCGATCGACACTCAAGCTTTCCGTGGTGTTTTTCGACCACAATTTGATAAAAGAAATGCGATCGAGACACCTATCTTAGAACAGCTATTTCAGACGATTTCGGATTACTTTAGAGGGTTCCCAAAAGGGTTCTCAAAATGATTAATTAGCGATGCTTAATTAGCGAACGAATTTTTCCTACAATTTCACCCACAACCGATCGCCCGCGTAGAAATCACCTTCACCCACCTGATTCATTTGGATTTGGCCTAACAGAGTCCCTAGCCAAGCTTCCACAATTTCTAACTGTGCCTCCCGCTGCACCACCAAAAACGATCGCCCTTCTGGGTAAGTGTCCAAACATCCCCGAACCCGTCCAATCCAGTGTTTCGGGTCATCGTCTCCCGCCAAGGCTCGAATCATGGCGGCGGGATCTTGTGGGGTCTCTTCTTCTCCGATTAACGTCAACAGAGTTTCAATTTCCATGTTTTCAGTGATCACAGAAATGTCCCGATCGCTGGGTTCTATGGGTTTTCGAGGCAAGGCTTCTAGCGGTTCGATATAATCATCAAACTCCACCTCCATAGATTGTCGAACGTAGCGATCGAAGGCATCGGTTGGCATTTCTGGACCTTCGCGGCTGACCCTGGCATCGAGTTGTTCAAAGGTTGACAAAGCCCGTTCAAAAAAGACTTGAGCAACCTGTTCAATGGTCTGTGCAGAGACGATTAGCTTATCCCCGATAGCATCTCTCAGCGCGACTTCTGCCTCCAAGGCCGTCCAAATTTGCCCCAGATCTCCGATCGTTTCTTGAGTGTGGGCGGAATCGAGCAAATCCCACAGGCTGAGTTGTTGAATAGATGAATTTAGGGCTGGCGACATGGCTTAAGGTTCCCGATATTGCAACGAACAAGAGGCCACCGGACACGTACTTGGATCATGCCGAGTCATCGCTGCAAACTTGCGAATTCCGTACTGCGTTTCGAGCAGCGTCAACACTTTTTGAAGATAGCCATGCACCTGACTCGGGACGACTCCCACACATTCTATGGTCGGCACCGTGGAAATCCGATCGCTTCCATGCCAGACGTCAATCCCTAAGGCATGAACCGGAGAACTATCCCGAGCGTCCCGCCAGACATGCAGCACCGCATAAGTTGCAACCAGCACCGTAGCATCCACCTGTAAATGAGGCAGGGTTGCAGCTCTTCTGCGAGACCTAGACAAATTAATTCGATCGCGATTCTTTGCATAGGACCGCCTCGATGGACAGCGCGAAGAATCCCAGCAGCCGTCTCCATCTGGGCCATGCTTGAGTTTGGCTTGAATCGCAGGCAATGCCGAACATTTCAGGCACTTCTCAGGGACCTTTCGATCGGGTTTCAAGGCGGGTTTTGCGCTGGGTTTTGCGGCTGATTTCACGCCAGGTTTTACAGAATCGTCTTTCTTTACGCGTGCCAAGGTGGATACTTCGGAAATAAAGTGAGTCTACTATGCAGCTCCATCATATCGTGACTGTGAAGACGAACATCGGCCCAAGACTCAATTCCTCCTCGTTGGGTTTGGGGCACGGCAAGCCATGCCCCTGCAAATACGGGTTACAGAGATTGGAGCGGTATGGTCATGCCGTACCCAAACCCAACGGATTTTAATATCGGTCTTATTTACGCCGCGCACCCTAGTGCCCCTAAAAAAATATCCCTCCCATCTTGGGAATTGCGACCCAAGAGAGGAGAGATCAAAGAACAATAGTTCAGTAGACTCGATTAACCTTTAGCGATCGCCGTTGAACTGGCCGTGCTAAAAGCCGTAGCTCCAAAAGGAGACGTTTGAACCGAGACGTTGGTTGCTGTGAAAACGGCTGCGTATTTCCCGCCAATTGCATCTCCAGCGGCAACTGAGTTGGCAAAAGCATAGGGTTTGATTCGACCGCCACCTTGAAGGTTAAGCATCGAGATATCGGGAGACTCAAGAGAATCTGCGTAGGATAAATCCGTAATGATCATGGCTAAATCTCCTTAAGAGTGATGGTAATGATTGTAGATTCAAGCTGATGATCAATCGTGCCAAAATGGCAGTCAATTCTAGATTTGACTTAAGTTTGTCAATCCGTCCTTATTCATGATCTTATCCTTACTTCAAACAGGTATAGCCCCCAGTCATTAGCTTAAGAGTTGTTCCGGCTGGACAATCTTTTTGGGTAATGCTGTTTTGAAGCGGTGACCCTCCAGAAGGCGGCGTAACGGTGGGGGGTGTAACACCCACTAAGAAGTTCGATCGAGGGAACGTGGCGTTATCGATCGCCACTCCGCCATTCCGTCCCACTGCGGGTAACGTCACAAAACTATCGATCGCATTGTTCACGCCCCCGGCCACGGCAACAGAACTAACAGACGTCGTATTACCCGGATGGCCATTCGGTAGGATTAACTCTGGATGATCAAAGGGCGCTTTTTCAAACAACACTCGACTATCCGTGAGTCCCTGTTCCATGAACACCACTAGATCCTGCTTTTGGGCTTCAGTTAGATTTAGTTTCTCAATGTCAGCATCCAAATCATTGATGTTCTGATCATGGAAATCACCGCCTCGGTTGTAGAATTCGACCACCTCCCGCAGTGTCCTTTGTCCGCCATTATGGAAGTAGGGCGCGGTCAATGCGATGTTCCGAAGCGATGGTGTTTTGAAGGCACCATTGACCGCCACACGCTCGTTGGGTTGCAAGGGTCCTGTTACCGCACCCCCTTCTCCAGGAACAGCAGGAGTTTGGCCTTGGACCTGTGCAAGTCGGGTCATGGAAAGTGGTTTACCAAAGGGATCGGTTCCCCCTAGCCCAATATCCTCTAGGGTCTGACGGACGGCAATATTATAGAACCCGTTGTCATAGACCGCAGATGCACCATTGCCCATAATCATCCGCTCTAAGGGTTGATTACGAACATTGCGAACAGAGGCTTTGGTCGTCTCAGCTCCGCCATGACAGTTAATACATTTGCCTTGGTTTTTAAAGACGTCTAACCCTCGCTTTTGCTGGGCATTTAAGGCGGAAGTTGTGCCACTGAGAAAGCGATCGAGTGGCGTATCGTTGGAGACGAGTGTTGACTCATACATTTGCACCGCTAAGCCAAAGAAAAGCGGGAAGTTGTAGTCAGAAAGCGTAAACTCATCCTCTAGCAATGGACGTCCCGGTGGCGCAACAAACGAAGCCGGATTACTGTTGGAATCCACTTTGACGATCATGGCCGAGTTCCAATATTCTGGACGAAACGCTGCCCGAATCATAGCCGTATAGTTTTGATTGATCCCTTTTTGTGGGGACAAACTATACTGGCCCAACACGCTGTCATCTTTAGCCACAGCCTGTTTGCCTAACGGGGTCAGAAGGGTCAGCTTCCGCCCTAGTTTCATTGAGTTATAAGCGAAGCGGGCACCTAAGGTTGGGAACGATCGCCCTGCCGATGACATTTCAACTCTGCTCAGGGGCGGTCCTACCGCTTGAGACGAAAGTGAGGCATTATTTAAGCTAACTTGAACCGCTTGCAGTTGCGTCGATGAAACCGCTTTCACCACCCGCGCATTCGCATCCCGATTTCCAAAGGGATTGCGCCCATTGAATTCATGTTGCGCTCGTCCATCCCAGAAGTTACGGTAATTGAACACCGCATTGATCGTACTAGGCGAATTTCGGGGCGGTACTTTGCGGACATTGGCATTACCGACGCGAAACCCATCGAGATCGCTCTTGAACGTCACAATATCCGTTCCATCTGGATTTTGACCGTTGAAGACCCCCTCAAAAACGCCTTGGGATGAGGTGACATCATTGGCATCAGCAATCACGGATGAGTTACGATCGTCCACATTAGACAATTTATGGAACGGATAGTCTGTTGCTATCAGTTGATAGTTTGGACCCCCGCCAATCTGGAATCCATTTGCGCCACCCGGTAATTGAGTGAGCAGCCCTGGACTAATCTGATTTTTGGAGCGATTATCAGCTCCCGCATGGAAATGGCACGTTGCGCAGGACTGAACACTATCACTCCCCACTTGCACATCCCAAAAGAGAGCCTTCCCAAGTTCAATAACCTTTGTTTTGTTGGCGACAAACTGAGTTAGATTATCTGGCTCTGGAACTGGAATACTACTGAGGGGAGCAAGATCAGATGGCATCGGTGTCAGTTGAGCCGAGGCCCATTGTCCCGTCAACACCGCGATCGTAACGGTAATGGCGATCGCCATCACTTTTGGGCTTTTCTTAAGAAGAATGGAACGTCCAGCCCAATCACTTCCGATCAGTCTTCTCCACTCAGGTATCGGCCAGAAACTAGCGTAATTCGCAAACTTACCTCGAAACAGAAACAACAGCACTGAAATTTCTAGCAACAGAAATACGGCGGAATTCATGGCATGTATTCTCTGAAATTTTGTAATATTTTATAGTAGATTGTAATTGATTCTTCAACAAATAGTTGCCAACTTGGCAGATCCATTTTATTACTAACAAATGATTTAGAGTGTTTTTGCGATCGCCCTTTCCCTAATCCTCAGAAGAAAAATCTGTCTCCAAAATTCACGATCGACACTACGATTGGCTGAGTCTACAACAGCGCAAATTAATAATCCAGAGACCGATCGCGTAAGTTTTACCCCAGCAATTGCATTACTCTTCACCCTAAACGACTGTAATAACCCAAGCAATCCCAATGGCCCAACGATCGGGACTTTTGGAACTGTTCCCAATACAGCTTTTAATAGTACTCAGTTTTTCCAATAACCTATCTAAGCAATGGTACGCCCAAGAACAGATCAATTTTCAGTTGGTACGCTACTGAGTATCAGTTTACACTGACACTTATTCAATGGTTTACTTGGAGTTAATGAGTTGGCTTCAAATAGATACAGTTCAAAAACAAACTCTATTCACCTATTTTGTTAAGACAAAAATTTGCAATTATGCTATGATTTAAAAGAATTGAAAATTTGTTAAGGACGTAACCAAAAATACATATATTCAGAAGTCAGATCAGTTTGCGGAAGTAAGCTAATGTGAATGGCTGGCTGCCTGAAATGTCTACTCCTGAGACTCTATGCAGGACTCAAGTCCGGAAATCATCTATGGAAACCCCAAACTTTTGGTCGCGATCGGAAAAGTTTGGGGAAAGGTTGTTGAATAAACGTCAGAAATCCGCTAAGCTTATTTCCAGGTATTCAGAGACTTGCATTCATTGCATGACTTAACCTTACGCCTACGAATTCCAAGGATAAAGTTTAATTTATTCTTAACGACTGGGTGAGAGGGTTTGTTGTGGCTGTTTCTTTCAATGGGATAGCTTTGTAATCTAGTGCCGATGAATCTTTTCAGAGGATTTATGATTTCTCAGTGCTCTGAATCCTAATGTTTACATCACACCACACAGCAGCATAGAGATTTATGGGTGACATTCAGGCGACGTTTACATCAACTGATCGTGCTTTTCATATTGAAGGATACGAGAAAATTGACTTCAGTCTACTCTACGTAGATGGTGCTTTCAAGCTTGAGAATCCTGAGATTGCGGATAGCTACCGCCAATTTGGGCGTTGTTTGATGGTTGTTGATGCGACCGTATATGGCTTGTACGGCGATCAGATGCGGGACTATTTCAAGCATTATGAGATTGATTTGACGGTTTTCCCGGTCGCAATCAAGGAACCAGACAAAACCTTGCGATCGTTTGAAAAAATCATTGATGCTTTTGCTGATTTTGGCCTAGTTCGTAAGGAACCTGTGCTCGTCGTAGGCGGCGGACTAACGACCGACGTCGCGGGTTTCGCCTGTTCGTCCTATCGTCGTCGCACTAATTACATCCGTGTTCCGACCTCGCTTATTGGTCTAATTGATGCCAGTGTGGCGATCAAAGTTGCGGTGAATCATGGCAAGTTGAAAAACCGTTTGGGTGCTTACCATGCGTCTAAAAAGGTCATTCTAGACTTCTCCTTTTTGAAGACAGTACCGATCGGTCAAATCCGAAATGGTATGGCTGAACTCATCAAAATTGCAGTCGTGGGTAATAAGGAAATCTTTGAACTTTTGGAGAGCCATGGTGAGGCGCTTCTGAAAAGCCATTTTGGCTATGTCAATGGCACCCCTGACCTGCTCAAGATTTCACACCAGTTGACGCACAATGCGATCGATTCGATGCTGAAGCTAGAAGTGCCAAACTTGCATGAACTCGACCTCGATCGAGTGATTGCCTACGGTCACACCTGGAGTCCGACGCTGGAGTTGAAGCCAGAAATCCCGATGTTCCATGGTCACAGTGTTGCGATCGATATGGCATTTTCGGCGACGATCGCGCAGCAGCGAGGCTATATCTCAATCCTCGATCGCGATCGGATTTTGGGCTTAATGAGTCGGTTAGGACTGGCGATTGATAGTCCTTATCTCACGTCTGAACTACTCTGGAAAGCCACCGAGTCCATTAGCCGAACTCGCGATGGACTTCAGAGAGCCGCAGCTCCCTGCCCGATCGGAAGCTGTCGATTCATGAATGACTTAACGCGCACTGAATTGGACGCGGCACTTATTGTTCACCGCGAACTCTGTCAGCTCCATCCGCGCGGCGGCAACGGCGAAGATATGTACGTCTCGTTAGACCGAATGCCTGTTGCTGTGGGAGCTTAAATGTGAGACCTGTTACCCCAGTGGGAATCGTAGCCGCTAAGCTAGAGAGTCTTGTTCAGCAGGCTGCGATGATTCAAACCCTTGACCCTGTTTTTAAGCGCGAACTTCAGCAGGCTTGTGACTTAGCGACCGGACTTGATCCCTATCTCGATCGATGTACGACTCCCGAATCTGATGCATTGGCCGCCCTCGTTCAGCGGACTCAAACGGAAGATTGGAGTCAGCGATTTTCTGATGGTGAAACGGTTCGTCATTTGGAACAAGAAATGCTGTCTGGCCATGTGGAAGGTCAGTTTTTAAAGTTTCTAGTTCGCTTAACTCGGGCAGAACGCATCTTAGAAATTGGCATGTTTACGGGATATTCAGCCTTGGCTATGGCGGAAGCACTTCCGATCGATGGTCAACTGGTTGCTTGCGAAGTGGATGCCTATGTTTCTGAATTTGCTCAGAAATGTTTTCATGAATCTTCTGTGGGTCACAAAATCACAGTGCATGTTGCGCCTGCATTGGACACGTTGAAGAAATTAGCGGCTTCTGGAACGATGTTTGATCTTGTTTTCATTGATGCGGATAAACCTGGATATCTAGATTATCTCGACATCTTGTTGAAGACGTCACTCCTTAGCTCCAATGGCCTAATTTGCGTTGACAATACACTCATGCAAGGGCAGCCCTATCTAACTGGAGCAACACCTAATGGAGCGGCGATCGCGCACTTTAATGAGGTGGTTGCTGATGATCCTCGGGTTGAGCAGGTGCTGTTACCGCTTCGAGATGGGCTGACCTTAATCCGACGCGCGTAATTTACATGGCCTGGGTTTCTCTGTGATACGGATCAAGTTCACGATCAAATTCACAGTGAAATTCAGGCTTTTTAGACATTAATTTTTTGAACGTTATTTTAGACGTTAATTTTATGGGAAATCAAGGCTTGACGACCGATCAATCAATAGATCAATCAATAGATCAATCAACAGACCAGTCAATTCTTAAAATAAGATTAAAGACAAGTGCAACACTGTTGTTATTGTTACTCGCATTGCCACTCAATCTTACGCTAACCTCAATAGCATTACTCATCGCCCTACTCACTAAGCCCCTTAAGACTAAAGTCGTCGCTTCGTCGCCCCAGACTGTTCTCATCAGCGGCGGAAAAATGACCAAGGCGTTACAGCTTGCACGATCGTTTAAGCAGGCGGGGCATCGAGTCATTTTGGTCGAAGCACATAAGTATTGGCTAACTGGGCATCGATATTCTTGGGCGATCGATCGTTTTTATACGGTCCCTAATCCTGATCACCCGGACTATCCGCAGGCACTGCTATCGATCGTTCAGCGCGAGAACGTCGATGTTTATGTTCCGGTTTGTAGTCCTGTTTCTAGTTACTACGATGCAGTGGTTCAATCCATTCTCTCTCCTCATTGCAGCGTCATGCATGTTAATGTGGAAACCCTCCAACGACTAGATGATAAGTACACTTTTGCAGCGGCAGCAGAATCTTTTGAGTTGCGTGTTCCTCAGTCTTACCTAATTACTGATCCTCAGCAAGTTATTGACTTTGACTTCACAGGAGCTGCGCGGAAGTTTATTATCAAAAGCATTCCCTACGATTCTGTCCGGCGACTAGACTTAACAAAATTACCATGCAAAACGATCGCTGAAACGGCTGCATTTGTAAACAGTTTGCCGATTTCTAAGCAGAAACCTTGGATTATGCAGGAGTACATTCCAGGTCAGGAGTATTGCACCCATAGTACCGTTCGGGAGGGTCATCTTCAGCTCCATTGCTGCTGTGAATCTTCGGCCTTTCAAGTTAATTATGAGTCTATCAGTAGACCTGATATTGAGGCGTGGATTCGGACCTTTACTAAGCACTTAAAGCTAACGGGTCAAGTCTCCTTTGATTTCATTCAAGCCGATGATGACGGTGAGATTTATGCGATCGAGTGCAATCCACGCACACACTCCGCCATTACGATGTTTTACAATCACCCTGATGTTGCTAAGGCTTATTTAGAGAAAGAACCGCTAGCGTTGACCGTTCAGCCCTTAGCAACAAGCCGCAGCACTTACTGGACCTATCACGAAATTTGGCGATTAGTGACGCATTTGTGGTCTCCAGCGCAGACCTGGAAACGGTTACAGATTATTTTTCAAGGAAAAGACGCTATTTTTGAATGGGATGATCCACTTCCATTTTTGATGGTGCATCATTGGCACATTCCACTGCTGCTGATCAAAAATTTACGTTATCCGAAGCCCTGGATTCGGATTGATTTTAACATTGGTAAACTAGTAGAAATTGGAGGAGATTAGAGCGATGTCAGTACTGCGAGTTTTACATTTGGTGGGTTCGGCTGTCGATGATTTTTATTGTGACTTATCGCGACTTTACGCCCAAGGTTGTTTGGACAATACTGCCAATCCTGAACGATATGAATTTCACATTGCCTACATCACCCCCGATCGAAAATGGCGGTTTCTACCTGATCTAAGTCATGATTCGATCGCACAGACACCTCCATTATCTATTAGTGAAGCAGTCCAAACGATCGTCAATCTTAAGATTGATATTATGGTGCCGCAGATGTTCTGCGTACCGGGAATGACGCAATACAGGGCGTTGTTTGACTTGCTTAGAATTCCCTATGTGGGCAACACGGCAGAGTTAATGGCGCTCGTTGCAGATAAGGCGAAAACTAAGGCAGTGGTTGCGGCGGCTGGGGTCGTTGTGCCGCTGGGGGAAGTGCTCCGAAAAGACGATCGACCGTCGATTGAGTTTCCGGTGGTGATTAAGCCGATGAATGGGGATAATTCGATCGGCGTCTCGCTCGTCCACACTGTAGAAGACTTTGATGCGGCCTTTCAGATTGCACTTTCACACACCGACGAAGTGCTCGTTGAAACCTTTATTCCCTTAGGTCGTGAAGTGCGCTGTGGAATTGTTGTTAATGCAGGTGAACTAGTCTGTTTGCCGCTGGAAGAGTATGCCCTAGATGCGACGACTCGCCCCATTCGGAGCTATGCGGATAAGCTAAAACAAGATGAAGCGGGAAATTTAGACTTTGCCGCCAAAGAAAGCACGCATTCCTGGATTGTGGATGCAACTGATCCGATTACAAAAGGCGTTTGGGATATGGCCCGAAAAGCTCATCTGGCGTTGGGGTGTCGTCATTACAGTTTGTTTGATTTTCGCATCGATCCCCAAGGCGATCCGTGGTTTTTGGAAGCGGGTCTCTACTGTTCTTTTGCTGAATCTAGCGTAATTTCTGCGATGGTCGAAGCCTCCGGAACGTCTCTGGAAATATTTTTCGATCGGATGTTGCAAGATGTATTGAACGTCCATGTTTGAAAGGTCTACGTTTGAAAGGCTCTCAACCCAATCACCCTGGATCAATAAAAGCAATGCAACGATTTAACCTAGTCATATTCAGACAGTTCTGGGCGATCGCACAGTCCTACTGGTCTAGTGAACAGAAGTGGCGAGCACGGGGTTTGCTTCTGGTGGTCATCGTCATGTCCTTGGGCTACACCGGACTAAGCGTGCTGCTCAATAACAAGCGAGGTGAACTCATCTCCGCGCTATCGGCTCAAGATGAAGCTAGATTTTGGCAAACAATTGTTGTTTTTGCAGGAACATTGGTGCTTTACGCGCCGCTCTATGCCGGGTATGTGTATCTGCGCGATCGCTTGGGATTGGAGTGGCGACAGTGGTTGACGAGCGATTTTATTGATCGTTATTTTGAAAATCGTGCCTTTTATCACATCAATCATTCTGACATTGATAATCCAGATCAACGAATTACTGAAGATGTTAAGAATTTTACTCAAGAATCCCTAGTCATCCTTCTAGCATTGGTTGATTCGGTGTTGGCGATCGCCGCATTTAGCAGCGTTCTATGGGGAATTTCTAAGCCGTTAATTTTATTTTTGGTCGTGTATGCACTGGTGGGGACATTGACAACCATTGGAGTGTTTGGAAAACCTTTGATGGAAATTAACTTCAACCAGCTCAAGAAAGAAGCCGATTTTCGATTTAGTCTAGTAAGGGTGCGAGAAAACGCTGAAGCGATCGCATTTTATCAAGGTGAAGCGTGCGAATCCGATCGAATTAAAACCCGATTTGGCGAGGTCTTTGAGAACTTCAAACGCTTAATTGTATGGGAACTCAATCTCAACATCTTGACCAATGCTTATGAATTTATTCCCTTTATTTTGCCCGCGATCGTCGTAGCACCGGGAATTTTTGCAGGCGAGTTGGAGGTGGGAAAAGTGACGGAGGCTCAAGGAGCATTCATCCGAGTGTTTTTCTCACTAAACTTGATTGTAGCAAGGTTCCAATCGTTAACGACCTTTGGCGCTGGGGTCGAGCGACTGTATACCTTTTTGGCATCCTTTGAAACGGTGGCTGAAACGGATGGAAAAATCGAAGGCGTAGAACGAACAACAATAGAAACTCAATCGAGCGATCATCTAGCCCTAGAGCACATGACCCTTCAAACGCCTAATGGCCAGCGAACATTAATTCAAGATCTATCGCTTGAGCTACCCGTAGGTGAAGGGCTGCTGGTACGCGGGGTGAGTGGATGTGGAAAGAGTTCTTTGCTGAGGGCGATCGTAGGGCTATGGGATACGGGCACGGGGACAATAGTGCGTCCCCCATTGGAAGATATGCTGTTTCTACCCCAGCGGCCTTACATGATTTTGGGAACGCTACGAGATCAAATGGTGTATCCAAAAATGGATCTCTCGATCGAAGATTCACAGCTTAGGGATGTTTTAATTCAAGTTAATTTACCGGATTTAGAGCAGCGACATGGTGGATTTGACGCCGTAAAAAATTGGGCTGAGGTGCTATCTTTAGGAGAACAGCAGCGGCTTATTTTTGCCCGTTTGTTACTTAATAAACCCAGCTACGCAATTTTAGATGAAGCAACAAGTGCGCTTGATCCTAAGAATGAAAAGCATCTCTATCAGAAACTTCGAGAGTCCGGAATGACCTTTCTAAGCGTTGGACATCGGGAAAGTCTAAGCGATCATCACCAGCTTGTCTTAGATCTCTCCAGTGACACGTCTTCTGGTGATGCAACGTGGTCAGTCAGTGCGTCAGTGCCGTTGGCCCAAGGATAAAACGAGAAATTGAGTGAACCAAAGCCCTTTATCACAAAGCGACCTACATACACCCATCGCTACAATCTCTGGAAGATAGATTTGTAGGGGCATGGCTTGCCGTGCCCCAAACCCAACGAAGAATAGATCAATAGGTCTGATTGTTTGGATTGTTTGCAATACTGGGCTTACTTACGCCGCAGACGACTAGTACGCATTTCCCGATTTACGATGCAGCACAGCCGTCACACCTGTGGGTTCAATCACTGAGCCAGTATTCACCACGGCATAGATCAACCAGTGATCGCCGCAATCCATCCGGTTTTCCACCGTACATTCTAAGTACGACAACGCATCTTTCAAAATTGGATTGCCATTCTCTGCCGTTTCAGTTTCTACTTCTAAAAACGGATCGCTGCCGGATGCTGTGATTTTCAGAAAATGTCGGCGTAGATTTTTCCCTTCTTTCAATACATTCAGCACAAACTGATCGCCGTTGTGATCCAGCAGGTTCTCCGCCGCATCCTTCGCTATGGAAACCGTCACTCCCGGCGGATTAAACGTAGCCTGCGAAACCCATGACGTCATAATTGCAGCCTTTGTCTCACCGCGCTGAAGCGTAGCCACACACAAGGATCCCACGACTCGGCCCATGGCTTGCTCAGTCCGATCGGCAATGGATTCCGTCACGGAGGTTTGCTTTGAGGCCCGGTCCTTATGGCTTTTGCGCAGCACTTTTGCAAACTCTATCCCGGCGGTCTCACAGGTTCCAAGCACATCATCTGTCGGTGTAAACTTACAGCGCAACGTCTCAAAGCCCAGCGGATATCCCGCATTCAGCAGCTTCGACTCCAGCACATCTATCGCCTCGCCGCTCCAGCCGTAAGACCCAAAAACCCCAGCCAGTTTAGTCTTCGATGCGCCCGAGAGAATCAATCCTAGGGCCGTTTGGATTTGGGTCGGTGCGTGACCGCCGAGGGTGGGAGAACCGATGATAAATCCATCGCAGAGTTCGATCGCAGCGGTAATTTCATCCGGGGGCGCGATTTCGCAATTGAGTGACATAACCTGAATATCAGTTTCACTCAAGCCCTGGGCGATCGCATTGGCCATCAGTCCGGTGTTCCCGTACGCAGACGTGTAGAGCAACGCAACAGATAATGCTTTTTGACTTTGAGCTTCACACCAATCGCGGTAGTCCATCATCAGCCGACTGACACTGTAGCGAACGATTGGCCCATGATCGGGGGCAACGAGTTTAATTGAGAACCGAGCCACTTTGTCGAGTGCATTTTCGATTTGTTTGGATTGGGTCGCGTGGTTGCAATCGAAGTAGTAGGCGCGATCGTCTTGGAGTGCTTTCCAGTTTTCATCTAGAACCTCATCACTGCACACATGACACCCAAACAACTTATCGGAAAACAACACCTTCGTTGCAGAATCATAAACGCACAATCCATCGGGATGGCGCGGCGTAGGCTTCGTTATAAACTTCAGCTCATGTCCCTCACCGAGATCAATCACATCGCCTGCGCGAACCGGAACGATCGGGAGTTCTTGGTCTGGAAATGCGGCTCTGAGGGTATTTGCCGCTGGGTGAGAACAAACAATTTTGGCTCGATAAGCAAGCGGAAGCAGGGCTTTCAGGGTTTCAATTCGGTTGGGATTAACATGATTGAGAACAATATAATTAATCTGTTGATAATATTCGTGCTGCTGCAACTCCTCAATAAACATTGTTGTAAACGACCCACCGGGCGGATCGATTAGCGCCACTTCTCGTGCTTGGATTAAGTAAGTATTTACGGTCGTCCCTTTGCCCTTTGCATAGTCTGCTTCAAACCGAAGTTGGTCCCAAATCCGCGATCGAATCACTAGGGTTTGAGGGGCAATTTCAGTGATTTGAACATCACGAGGACGAGTAGCAGTAGGCATAGGGCATTCCGATAAGTTAGATGGATTTAGATAGATTGACCAATCAACGAATGATCCCGCAGGGGTCTATTACATCGACCCCTACGGAACTTTTCCGTGATTCATTACATTAATAATGATTTCCGACTTTGCGGTGGTGAACGGCGGTCAATGCATCCGAATTGGATAATCGACCTAGATCGACCGTGGCATACACCAACCAATGATCGCTGCATTCCATTCGGGTTTGCACCTTACATTCTAAGTACGCTAGCGCCTCCGTCAAAATTGGAGAACCGTTTTGAGCCGTCTGAATGTTCACGCCGTCAAAACGATCGCTACCCGGTACAAATCGTTTTAGGAAATGCTTCATCAGATTTTGATAGCTGCCCTCTTCCAACACGTTCAACACAAAAGTATCACCTACGCGAACCAACGATTCGATCGCCCGATCTTTTGCAACCGCAATGGTAAGACCTAGCGGTTTGAAACTCGCCTGCGCAACCCACGAGGCCAGCATGGCACTGCGATTGTCACCCTTTTGCGCCGTCACAATATAAAGCCCACCGCTCAAACGGCCCAAGGCTTTATCGAGATCGTTATCAAGAGCCTTCATCTGTTGGACTGCCCGATCGCGGGTGAGCCATTGGCCAATATCCGTACCCGATTCTTCGCACAGTTGATAGACCGCTTTACTGCTGCCCTCGTCGAGCTTAATGGGCGGGAAGCCTGCGGTCAGTCCAGCTTCTTGGAACCGAGTCTGCAAGGTCGCCACGGGTTCATCATTGCCACCGCCCGATTCACACAGACCGTAGCTTTGTTTGCTGTTGGACGTCGCGACAATGGTACTTAGGGCAATGGCGATCGGGTCGTTGCCTTGAGGCGGCATAATGATAATGATGCCGTTCGCGAGTTCGACCGCGTAACGGATTTCAGTCAGGTCGGCGGTAGACAAATCAATGGATTCCACCAACACGTCAGTTTTCAAAACGCCATTGGCCAAGTATCCCGATAGCTGATCCGCATCGCCATATTCAGACGCGTAGAAAATGACAACGTTCTTCGCGGCCTTGGCTTTTTCGCTGC
This sequence comes from Synechococcales cyanobacterium, assembly GCA_043764895.1. Lineage (GTDB taxonomy): Bacteria > Cyanobacteriota > Cyanobacteriia > Leptolyngbyales > Leptolyngbyaceae > JAAFJU01. Next base: position 28,139 of record JAYUJY010000115.1, read on the forward strand.
TCCACGTTTGGTAACGACCCACCAATTCTTCTAAATTGTGCTGAATCAACGGACCGTGACCCGTTGCTATGGTCGTCACTCCCGGCAGACCATTCATCCGTTTAATGGCACCCAAAACCGACTTTGCGTTCGGCCCCATGAGGCAGTCATAGTAAGTTCGGTAATCTGCCGAAATCAGTTCCAAATCTTCGTCATAGGTCTGGTCATCACAATAGTGCATCCCAAAGGCATCACAGGTAAAGAGATGCTGAGTCGCCGCGTCGTAAGTGAAAATCGTGTCGGGCCAATGAAGATTGGGCGCAGAGATAAATTCCAAAACGTGACCTTTACCCAAGTCCAACGTTTCGCCACTCTTCACCATTTTGCGCTTGTAGTCTTGATGCACGAAATCATCCAAGAATTGCAGTGCAACTTTTGCAGCTACCACAATAATCTCAGGATTCAACGCCAGCAGATCTTTAACAAGTCCGCTATGATCGGGTTCGGTATGGCTGATCACCAGATAATCAATGTCTTTAGGATCAATGAGTTCCGTCAAGGTCTTGAAATAGAGATCGTGAAATTTTGCATGAGACGTGTCGATTAGGGCCGTTTTGTCACCCCGTATTAGGAATGAGTTGTAGGTCGTCCCATTATCTAGCGCGAATTCAATATCAAACCGATCGCGATCCCAATCCAGCGATCGGATGACCGTAGTATCTGCCGCAATCTCTGAAGACTGAATCGTCAGACGTTTTTTCGGCGCAGACGTTTTGACCGAACTCACAGATAAAACCATACAAGCGACCTCCACTAAACGAAACATGTCTCTACTCCCATTATCACCTTTTTACCGAAAATATTGCGTCACGTTAAGTTGTGATCAGTAACCCCACTCATGAGCTTATCTTATGCATAAACCTAAATTGATAGGTTTGAATCTATGGATACAAGGCCTAATCCCTGCCTCAACGGTTCAAAAATAGAGTTGGGGTTTTCGATTTTAGCGGCTCTAGATCAGGAGTTGAAGGATATGGAGAGATTTACCACATCAATTCTGTCTCATCTGTGAATGTGGTTTGGGCTTCTAGCCTGAACGGGCAGGATGCCCATCCCACGAATCAATTAGGATTGCTATATATTAGGAAATCATTAGAGGTGAACCGAATGATTAAAGGTTATTGGATGAATTGTGTGGAGACTTGATTATCGATCGGGAAATTTGGAAGTAGATTTAAATACTTTTGGATTTTGAGTAATTCGATTCTGTGGTAATTCGTTTGTTTTATCACAGTCCCACTAACTCAAAAAGTCCATCAATAACTTCTTACTTTAGAGTTTCCGCCTGTTCTGCAAAATAAACAACACGAATTGAAACATTTAATAAAAGTGACTCAATCCATCTAGAACATTTGTTTTGCTGTTCATCATTTGATCCCCAAACATAATTTCGCTGATAGTCAGGAATCCCCAAGTCGATCGCACTTCTCTAGTCAAGCGATCGTTTTACTCGGATTGAATTTGGAGTTGTTGGAGTTGGGCGTTGGGTTTGAGTCCGGGTAGGATGGCCCAACCCACAGATGATGGATCTTACTCAATTCTCATTCCTTAGTATTCTAGAATCATGAACACTGCATAGATTTGTTTGATTAACCTTTCCAATAGCTATAGGAATCCGCCAACTTCTCATCGTAGGCATTTGCACGATAACTTTCTCCGTTATAACCCCGTGCAAAGGTGGCCCAATCTTGACGGATTAACGCCGTTGCTAACCCATTGCTCTTGATAAAGCCAAACATTGCCTGAAGCTGTTTCCCTTCGCTTTCATGCATGTCTTTCACAAAGGTTTCCACATCTTTATAACCACAGGATCCATAGTTATCACCCATGATCTGTCCCAGCCCCCAAGACGCTGACTTCAGCGCAGAAGCCCGATCGACATTTGCCGCCCGATAAATTCGATCCCACTCGCCCACACCGCCAATGTACAAACTCCGGTCCCACAACCGACTAGAAATGCTTGGGAACGTGTCATCGTAACGATTATCAGTGAAGTCTGAAAACCAATGAGCCTCAAACAAAATCTTCGGACGCCCATCGCTATAAAAACCCGATCCCGCTGCTTCAACCGAAACAACCGCCCGCACCGCCGCCACGTCACATCCGATCGATTTTGCGACGCGCTCATAGTCTGCTTGGTCTAGCTTTTTCGGTGCTGGAGACGGAACCGCTATCCCAGGAATCTCGGGTTCAATTAACAACTTCGCAGCGCGAGGAGAGACGACGGTTGCATCCGCTTTGAAGGCCCGAGAGAAACTTTCATAGGCTCGTTGAGTCCGTTGTCCCCAAGCACCATCGGCAGTTCCAGGGTTGTGGCCCAGAACATCAAGAGAGAGTTGAAATTCACGGGTTAGGGCAGGACTTGCAATGATTTGGGCTAAGGGAATGGTATTCGTGCCCTTAACGATCGCCCGAAGATTAGCAGGAGTTGGAACCTTTGGTGGCGGGACGATCGGTGGCGTAACGATCGGTGGAACAATTACAACAGGTAGCGGAGTTTTTATCGAGTCAATCGGCTTTTCAATCGGCTTTTCAACAGGTTTTTCAACAACAGGTGGAACGACTGGAATAGGGGGTGATTGAAGCAGCTTTCGAGCGATTTCAGGCGACATCGCATCTAATTTGAACTGACTGCCTTTTGCAAAAAGCTCGTAGGCTGTTTGCGTTTTTGCCCCCCAAGCGCCATCGGCAACTCCCGGAGATTGCCGCCAAGAAATCAGGCGGGTCTGAATTTCTTTAACGAGGATGGGATTGCCTTTAATCCGATCGATCGACCAGTTCAGAGGCTGATCCCCAAACTCCTTCAGCGTTTTAGGAAGAGTCGGCACCGGAACGACGGGAGTGGGAATCTTCGAGGCTGGCGGCTGGCTAGTGGTCGGTGGATTTCCAGTTGTAGGAGAGGTTCCAGAACCAGGAGGAGTTCCGATGGTGGGAGGTTTGATGTTGGCAGGCGGGGCGATCGGCGTAGGCGCTTTGACGGGCGTAGGGGGATTTTTTAACAATTGACGCGCTACCGCAGGCGACAATTCATCATCGCTCAATTTGAACGCCTTCGTAAAATTTGTAAAGGCCCGTTGTGTCGCCTTCCCCCAATCCGCATCGGGCGTTCCTGGATCGTAATTCCAGACCTTCAGACGCCGCTGAATTTCTAGGACCAGGAGTTCATCTTCGCTCACATCATCCAGCGTCCAATCCTCAGACCCCAAGCCAATATCAATTAATGCCATGGTAAATGCCTCCTTTAAATCGATTCTTAAGTTAATCGGGTTTTAAGTCGATCGGCCTTTAAGCTGCCGCTTTTTGTCGTTCAAACAGTGCGTAGTAAGCCCCTTTCTTGCGGACTAACTCGTCATGGGTTCCGCGTTCTACAATAACGCCTTTTTCCATTACTAGAATTAAATCAGCCTTCCGCAGCGGCGCAAATCGGTGAGCAATCATAAAGATAGTCCGATCGATCGCGACCTTCTGAAGATTCTGAAGCACCTGCTGTTCGGTCTCACTATCGAGCGCACTGGTTGCCTCATCCAAAATCATAATCGGTGCATTCGACAAGAACAGCCGAGCCAATGCCACCCGCTGACGTTGGCCCCCAGAAAGCGCCGTTCCGCGTTCTCCCACGTTGGTTTCGTAGCCCTGAGAAAGTTCGCTGACAAAATCATGGGCAGCCGCCTTTCGGGCCGCATCCACTACCTGTTCCGCCGAAACTTCCGGACGACCGAGGCTAATGTTTTCGATAATGTTGCCGTTAAATAGGAAATCTTCCTGAAGCACCACGCCCATCTGGGTTCGCAGGGAATGCAAATCCGCACTTTTCACATCAAAGCCATCCACCGTAATCCGTCCAGCTTCCGGCAAATATAGCCGTTGAAGCAGTTTAGACAAGGTACTTTTGCCCGATCCACTCCGGCCCACGACGCCCACTAGCATTCCTGGCTTCACATCGAAGGAAATGCCCTTCAGCACGGGTTCTTGGTTCGGATTGTAGCGGAAGACCACTTGATCGAAGCTGATTTCACCTTGCAGGGGCGGCAATACTAGCCCTGATCCCGGTTCGGCTTCAGGTGAGGCATTGAGAATGTCGCCAATGCGATCGACCGACAGTAAGACCTGCTGCAAGTTTTGCCAGAGCTGAACGAGTCGCAACAATGGCCCCGTTACCTGCCCCGACAGCATTTGGAACGCCACCAGTTGCCCGATCGTCAGTTCCTGCTTGATCACCAGCGTCGCCCCAAACCAGAGGATGAGCAGGTACGACAGCTTGGTCAGGAAGTCAGCAATGTTGCCGCTAATATTTTGCGTTGTAGAGGCTTTAAAACTGGTGCGGATGTAGCGGGCAAACAGTCCTTCCCATCGATCGCGCGATGCTTTTTCGGCGGTGTGAGCCTTAACTGAGTGGATTCCCGTTACCGTCTCCACAAGGAAAGACTGACTATCGGCGTTGCGGTTAAAGCTTTCGTTGAGCCAATTGCGCAGGATGGGCGTGCTAACTAAGGTAAGGATGGCAAACAGCGGCAGCACCGCGAGGGCGACTCCCGTCAGCGGCAAACTGTAGTACGCCATCAGCGCCAAGTAGACCACGGCAAAAATACTATCGAGAACCACCGTCAGCGCGGTCCCCGTGAGAAACTGCCGAATATTCTCCAGCTCTTGCACTCGCGCCACCGTATCGCCCACCCGACGCGACTCGAAGTATTGCAGCGGCAACCGCATGAGGTGTCTAAATAATTGCGCCGAGAGCGACAGATCTAACCGACGGGCGGTGTGGGTGAAGATAAACAGCCGCAACGTCCCGAGAGACGCCTCAAAAAATGCGATCCCCAACATCGCGATCGCCATCACATCCAGCGTCGAAACGCTCCCCTGCACCATCACCCGATCGATGACCACCTGAGTAATCATCGGCGTCGCGAGGCCCAGGATTTGCATCGTCAAGGAAGCCACCAAGACTTCGAGCAGCAGCCCACGATATTTCAAAACTGCCGGAAGAAACCACGCCAGATTAAAGGTATCTTGCTTCTGAACCGTCTCCGCCTGCCAAACCTGACGATCCCACTGCGCTTCAAACTGCGTCCGCGAAATTCGTTCACAGGACATCGTAGGGTTCATGGGATCAGCAATAATAATGCCTTCGCCGCGAATGCCGTAAACCACCATCCAGTGCGGGTTATCTTGCCCATTTTTTAAGACGATCGCCGGAAAATCCGTCAGTCGCAGCCCCGCCCAGTCGATCGTAATCCGCCTGAGGAGTAAGCCCACTTTTTCAGAGGCTTCGATGAGTTCTGAAGGCTTTTGCCCGCGCACCTGACGCTGTACCCATTCCAGTTGAACGGGGTTTTGCAGATGGTTTGCGACCATCGTAAGACAGGCGGCGCTGGTATTGATGCCGGGAACAAAGGGAAATCCGGGAACGTTTTGCGGACCATCATCGACTTTTGGCAAATAGCGCTGCCGCTGAAGTGCCCAAAAACGATCGATTTCAGGACGCCGGACGCTATCCCACAGATCCTGGCTCCACGCCAACGCCTCCACGCCATCACCCGCCGCCCGCACTTTATAACCGGGCAAATCCAACGGACTCCCGACCCAATCACCCGACTGAAGGAAAGTAGATTTATTTTGTTCATCCACCAGTCGAACTTTTCCCGCCAGCAGCAAAATCACCTCATCGGCATTCTCGTCTCCCCATATCGGTTCGCCCAGCCGATATCGCCGCAAATCCGCTTGATCTTTAAAACGCACCTGCTGTTCAGAGGTGAGATGAGAGAGAGGCGGATTCTCCCAAGGGATGCTAGTGGTGGGGTCGTTAGTGATCATTGGGGGTGAGGGAGAAGGGGAAAGGTCGATCGTGCTCTGTGCTGTTCTTTATTCCAATAATATTATTGTTGGAGACACAAACTACGATCGGAGGGACATCAAACTAATCATTAATCTGGAGTTTGACGTCCATCTTCTGAATTTTTTCCGACAACCAGCGCTCAAACAGCTCGTTGCGGAGCGTTTGTTGGAGTTGGGCATCGTCCATGGACGCTTCAAGAAACTCGTCTACCCGAAACAGGCCCCACTTGCCTTCGAGTTCCAAGGGTCCGAGCAAGGCTCCCGGTTGTGCCGCATCGATTTGGGCACGAATGGTATCAGGCAAGGTTCCGCGACTGACGGGCCCCATCATGCCATTGACCATTTTGTCGTCCGTCACCGAATACTGGCGCGCTGACTCCTCGTAGGTCGCAGAACCTTCCTGAATCTGATTCTTCAATTCTTCTGCTAAGTCCTGATTGTCTACGATAATTCGAGACAAAATCACTCGATCGAGAAATAACTTGCGCTCAATAAAGTACTCCTGCAAGCGCTCTTCACTCACCACCATCTTCAGCTTCTCGGTTTTAAAATTACCCAAGATTTGCTTATGAAAGGTGGAATAATCGGATCCGTTTTTCTTAAGCCATTCTTGAAATGCAGGAGCCTCGCTGAGTTGCTGCTGGAGTCGGAAATCAATAATGGCCTGCTCGACCACGCCTTCGGGGATGGTCAGGTCATCGCGGGTTGCGGTTTCTTCTTCAAGGACATGTTGACGCAAGATACCGCCTAGAAAATCCTGGAGTTTCCCAGAGGACTGGAGGTAGCGCATACAGTCGCGGAGAGAGAGTTCGCGATCGTCAACGGTGAGAAAAGCAGCATTCGACATAAAAATTCAGCGTTATTTACGGATAAGAGTAACTTTACGGAGCGGAGGACAAACTAACAGCCTTACAAACTGTACCTCGCAAGGCGAAGCTCGACCGGACAAAAGTGGATTAGCTCCTATATCTTGCCCAAAAAAAGACGATCGGAGACATAATCTTCGCCTAATCTCTACGGAGTTCCTGGGGCAATTATGCAAAATTACGGTTGCAAATCGTCTGAGGGTCAACCGCCCGATCGGCTTGATTATCATGACTGGCGCTCTACTCTGTTCATTTCTGTTCATTGGAGAATCCAAATTTCCGTACATTTCGTGATTTTAAGTGAGAGAAAGATTATCTCAAAGCCGAAGGATGCTGATCTTTTGTGGCATGATCGGTAGTCAGAAAGTTTCTAGTCAGAACATTTCCTGTCGGAAAGTCTTTGGTCTACACGCTTTCGTGCCCCGCACTATTAAAGGAATATCAGCTATGTCTCTCCGCCTAGGCGATACCGTCCCCGATTTCACCCAAGATTCCTCCGAAGGAACCATCAACTTTCACCAATGGGCTGGCGATAGCTGGGTGATTTTGTTTTCGCACCCCGCTGACTACACGCCCGTCTGCACGACTGAGCTAGGCATGGTTGCAAAACTTAAGTCTGAATTCGACAAACGCAATGTAAAGCCGATCGCCCTGAGCGTAGACAGCGCCGAATCTCACAAAGGCTGGGTCAGCGACATCAACGAGACCCAATCCTGCGGGGTCAACTATCCGATTTTGGCGGACGAAGACAAGAAAGTGTCTGAACTCTACGACATGATCCACCCCAACTCCAGCACGGGAAGTACCTTAACCGTGCGATCGGTATTTATCATCGACAACCACAAAAAGCTACGTCTGAGCTTGACTTATCCCGCTAGCACGGGCCGGAACTTTGACGAGTTGTTGCGCGTGATTGACTCGTTGCAAATGACGGATAACTACAGCGTTGCCACCCCAGCGAACTGGGTAGACGGCGGCGATTGTGTAGTCGTCCCATCTATCTCCACCGAAGATGCCATCAAGAAGTTTCCGAAAGGCGTTACCGAAGTCAAGCCTTACCTGCGCATGACTCCCCAACCGAATAAGTAAGATTATTCGATTATTTATAAAGTGCGATCGAACTATTTTTAAATAACAGTTCGATCGCATTTTTGTAAGAGGCTGTTTGAAAAATTCACAAAACTCCAGCTCATGATCAAGAAGCAACGCACGATTAGCAAAGACGATCGCGAAATCATGTTAAACATTGATGCTATCTATGAAGAGTGGCGTAACACGACAAAAAAAGAAGGTCGAGAGGAAGCCGATCGCGCCAGCATTACAGGAATGCTCGTTGCTAAGTTTGGGCCGATCGACTCAGAACTTGAGGCGGTGATCCCACGACTCCTCACGTTGGACCCCACAGAACGGGCACGATCGGTTATGAGTCTGTCTCGTGAAGCATTATTGAAGTTGGTTTGATTCGATCGCGTCTGCGGTCATCCATTCGATCGTACGCCGCAGGTGTATTTTCAATTCCCTCCAACGCTCAAATCAAATTTCAGGCGCAACGACGATCGCACTTTTTCCATCAGCCGCCACCACGACCCAACCGATCGGTCCCGGCACGACATCGGTTGCTGTCTGGGTTACTTTAAACGACGAATCCCCTAACTTCGACTCCACAATAAAATCGGACTTGGGCGAAAATGTCGCAATTTTGAAGCTTCGATCGCGCAGACAAAATACAGCCCACCCCTTTAAGGTCTGATTCATCGGGTCAAAGGGCTTTGGAGGATTGGCAAATACAGCCGTCATCAGTTCGATCGTCGAATTCATAGCGATTCCCTTAGGATTTGACCTAAAAACAGTGCCAATGTACTATAAACTAAGTCAATAAAACGCACCTGACCCATCATCCCAACGTCCAGAAGGCGGCGCTACCGATAGATCGTGTCATTTGCTTGACCTACTACATATAGTGATTATAATCTTAGTCACCGGGTTAGCACCTCAGTTTAGTCCTTTTGCGTCGGAGAATGGTTATGTCTTTTGTCGGTCTCCACGTTCACAGCGACTACAGCCTTCTCGACGGTGCCAGCCAGATTCCTCAGCTCATCGATCGGGCCATTGAACTGGGAATGCCTGCTATTGCCCTCACCGACCATGGCGTCATGTATGGGGCGATCGAGCTGCTGAAGGTCTGTAAGGGCAAGCCTGTGAAGCCGATCATCGGCAACGAGATGTACATTATCAATGGCGACATCGAAAAGCAAGAACGCCGCCCTCGCTACCACCAAATCGTTCTCGCCAAAAACGACATCGGCTATAAGAATCTTGTCAAGCTCACTACCATTTCAAACCTTCAAGGGAAGCAAGGCAAGGGGATTTTTGGGCGGCCTTGTGTAAATAAAGAATATCTGGAACAGTATCGGGAAGGCTTGATCGTCACCAGTGCCTGTCTCGGCGGCGAAATTCCTCAGGCTATTTTACAAAATCGTCCTGACGCGGCCCGAAAGGTAGCCCGTTGGTATAAGGAGCGGTTTGGGGATGACTATTATTTAGAAATTCAGGACCATGGACTCATTGAAGAGCGAGTGGTGAATCCTGAAATTATTAAAATAGCTCAAGAGTTAGATATTAAAATTGTCGTAACGAATGACTCTCACTTCATTTCTTGTAATGACGTAGAAGCTCATGATGCGTTGCTCTGTATTCAAACTGGAAAACTAATTTCTGAAGAAAAGCGCCTGCGGTATACCGGGACCGAATATCTAAAGTCTGCTGAAGAGATGAGCTGGCTATTTCGCGATCATCTGCCCCAAGAAATCGTCACCCAAGGTATTGCTAATACGCTAGAAGTAGCCGCCAAAATCGAGGAGTATCACGTCCTAAGTGAGCCTCGGATTCCCGATTATCCGGTTCCGGATGGCTACACCATGGCGAGTTATTTTGAAAAAGTGACTTGGGAAGGTCTCTGCGATCGCTTTAACGTTTCAAGCCGCGAAGAAATTGCACAGGACTACATCGATCGGACTGAGTACGAACTCGCTATGATGCAAAAAATGGGCTTTGATGCTTATTTCTTAGTGGTGTGGGACTACATTAAATATGCGAGAGATAAGAATATTCCAGTCGGTCCAGGTCGGGGTTCAGCCGCAGGTTCTCTAGTTGCCTACGCTTTGAAAATTACCAATATTGATCCAGTTCATCATGGATTACTCTTCGAGCGATTCCTAAATCCAGAACGTAAATCGATGCCGGATGTTGATACCGATTTTTGTATCGATCGACGTCAAGAAGTGATCGATTATGTGACCCATAAGTACGGCACTGAACGAGTCGCTCAAATTATTACCTACAACCGTATGGCCTCCAAAGCGGTCATTAAGGATGTGGCTCGGGTGCTTAATGTGCCGTATTCCGAGTCCGACAAAATGACCAAAATGATCCCCGTTCAGCGCGGAAAACCCACCAAGCTTGCGAAGATGATTTCGGATAAGACGCCTGTCAAAGAATTCAAAGACAAATATGATAGTAACGATAAAGTCCCCGGTTCTGATGTTACTTATAAAGCCTGGATCGACACTGCCATTCGCATCGAAGGGACGAACAAAAGCGTCGGCATTCATGCAGCCGGAGTGGTGATTTCGGCGACTCGGCTCGATGAAATTGTGCCCTTGCAGAAGAATGATGATGGTGCTGTTTTTACGCAGTACTACATGGAAGATATTGAGTCTTTGGGTCTCTTGAAGATGGATTTCTTGGGACTGAAGAACTTAACAATGATTCAGAAAACAGTGGATCTCGTTAAGACTTATCGCAATGAAACGATCGATCTCGATGGTCTGCCACTGGATGATGAAGGCGTGTACAAACTACTCGGACGCGGTGATTTAGAAGGCATTTTTCAGCTTGAATCGTCGGGAATGCGTCAAATTGTTCGAGAGTTGCGCCCGTCGGGAATTGAAGATATCTCGTCTGTGCTGGCGCTCTATCGTCCGGGACCGCTGGATGCTGGACTCATTCCTAAGTTTATCGAGCGGAAACATAACAGTCGGCTTATTGAGTACGAGCATGACCTGCTTAAGCCGATTCTGAATGAGACTTACGGCATTATGGTGTATCAGGAGCAGATTATGAAAATTGCTCAAGATATGGGTGGCTATAGCCTAGGTGAAGCTGATTTGCTTCGTCGAGCGATGGGTAAGAAGAAGACATCAGAAATGGAAAAGCATCAAAGTATTTTTGTGGCGGGGGCGCTGAAAAACGGAGTTGCAGAAAGTATTGCGACGGGTTTGTTTGCCCAAATGGTGAAGTTTGCTGAGTATTGTTTCAACAAATCTCACTCAACGGCTTACGGCTATGTCACCTATCAAACGGCTTATCTCAAAGCACACTACCCCGTTGAATATATGGCTGCATTGCTCAGTGCAAACAGCGGCGATCAAGAGAAAGTTCAACGATACATCGCCTCCGCCCAATCCATGGGCATTGAAGTGTTGCCGCCCAATGTCAACCAGTCGGACGAAGACTTTACGCCCTCTGGAACTAACATTTTATTTGGTCTGACGGGGGTGCGAAACGTGGGTCAGGGTCCAGTTTTATCGCTTCTTGAGGCGCGGGAATCAGGCGGTGATTTCAAATCTTTGGCGGACCTGTGCGATCGCGTCGATTCCAAGATGGTAAACAAACGCGCCCTCGAAGCTTTGATTTATTGCGGTGCCTTTGACACGATCGCCCCAAACCGTCATCAACTCATTAAAGATTTGGAACTCGTCATTGATTGGGCACAGTCCCGAGCACGCGATCGAGCTAGCGGCCAAACGAGTTTGTTTGATCTCTTCGCCACCGTTTCGACTCCTTCTGCTGTCCCGCAAGCCGCTTTTGAAACGGCACCTCATGCACCTACTGTAGAGGAGTATCCAAAGCAAGAACGACTGAGACTAGAGAAAGAAATCCTTGGCTTCTATATCTCTGATCACCCGCTCAAAGGACTCCAAAAATCATCCCGAATGCTAGCCCCCATAGAACTCGGAAGCCTCAAACAAGTCCAAGAAAAAACCAGCGTCAGCGCGATCATAATGATTACGACTGTGAAATCGGTGATTACCAAGAAAGGCGATCCGATGTGCATTATTCAAATGGAAGACTTGACCGGACAATCCGAAGCGGTTGTTTTTCCAAAGTCATTTCTAAAAGTGGGACTGATGATGGTTCCTGATGCGCGGCTGATGATTTGGGGCACGGTCGATCGACAAGACGATCGGGTTCAATTCATTATTGACGATGCTCAACCGATCGAATCGGTCAAAATGGTGATGGTTGATTTGGAGTCAAAAATTGCAAGCGATGTCGTTCAACAAAATAAGCTTCGGACGATTCTTCGATCGCAAAATGGCGACGATCGAAGTGGCCGCATTCCTGTTGTTGCGATCGTCGGATCGCTCCATCGTCAACAGTTCGTCCGATTCGGGATGCAATTCCGCGTCAAAGATGATGTCGCAACTGTTGAGCAGTTAATTAAAGAAGGGTTTACCGCGCGATCGACTGCATTGGTTGGATAAGAAATAAATTGACATCTCGTTGGGTCTGGGGCACGGCGAGCCATGCCCCTACAGATCCGGGTTTTAGAGGAATGTAGGGGTTTGGCTCGCCGAACCCTAAACCCAACGAAGAAGCGATCTAATAGCGGCCATTATTTTGATGGTTTGCAATACTGAGCTTATTTACGCCATGTAGCATTAGTGTGATAACAACTTTGCTAACTGAAGCGCGATCGCAGATTTGTCAAAGATGTTGAGACACTGCGATCGGAGCCATTTACCATCGGTTTTTTCAACGTTACCGTTTAGCATTTCACACACTGCGATCGCCACGGCATCCGGATCCCGGTGCGGTACCTGCCAACCCAGCCTTCCATCCTGCAATGGATCGCTCGACCCATCGGCATCGCCCGACAACACCGGAACCCCGCAGGCCATCGCTTCGAGATACACGATGCCAAAGCCTTCTTGAGACGGCATTACATAGGCATCGGCTAGGTTGTAGTGAGCGACTAAATCTTCGTCTTTTACAAATCCCGCAAACACGACCCGATCGTTCATTCCCAGTTCTTCCGCTAAAGCCGCCAATCTCGGTTGATCGTCCCCGCGTCCCAGCACCAAATACTTCACCGTAGGGAACGATTTTGCAATTTCAGGCAGTGCTCGAATGGTCACATCCACACCCTTATACCGATCGCCTGACCACAGCCGCGCTACTGTCATCAACACCCGCGAATCGTGCAGCTTATATTTTTCAACGAGTCCCGCGTCTTTTTCATCAGGTTTAAACGTCCGTCCGTCCACTGAGCAATACACAAAATCGACCTTTCCCGCGTCCACCGCATTAGACTTGCAGAGACGATCGCGCGAGTATCGACTAATGGTCCAAATCCGCTCTGCGCGCTGAAGAGCCTTCACTTTTGACGTGGGCAATGCATCCCACACTTCCTTCCCATAAGTCAACACCGTAAACGGAATCCCAAACGGTTTACAAATCGCTGCAACCATCGGAGCTAGATTCACATGACCACAATAAAGATGTTGGGGACGCGATCGCAAAATATAGGTCATCAATGCGACCGCTAACTTCAATCGACCCACAGTTGGGTTGCTAAATTTGAAATACTGAAATCGCAAGGTCGGTGACACAAATGGATTGCTAACCTCTGCCCCATCGCGCAATAGAAACACATCCGCCGATCGCCGATCGCCCATCGCCATTGGCAACGCACCCAAAATATCCCGCACATAGGATTGAATTCCACCCTCACAAGACAGAATTTCCAAAAACACAAATCCAAGTCGCGACATATCATTTTTTGAATAAGGGGCAATACATTGAAAAGCGTTCGACAGACTATCCGCATCCGACTAAACTCAAATCAACGCATTTCCCCATTATTCCCGCCCCGATGGGCATTCTCCCGATTCAACGCGATCGCTAGATTTGCTTCTTCTTCGCCGATCGAATCATTCCCACCAGCGTCGTATGAGCATCTTCCGAATGCTCCAGCGTATGGTCAAACAGCACCCGCACGGAAACCGTCGCCCCATCCACCTCAGCCGTTAAGTCCATACCCTGAGGATCAATCGCCACCATTCGCGCTGCCGTTGCCGCAGGTTGATGGCCGTAAGCCGTCGCATACAGCACCACTGCATCTGCGTGATCATCATTCATGTGGGCACAAATGCGATCGCTCACTGCTGTCGTAATCAAGTCCGCTGCCATAATCTAAACTCCACTGATTCAAAATACTGACCCATCCCAATCTTACCAAACTCGTTCTACGATTGAGACGTTAGGCCGAGATCCTGCTAATCTCCATCAACCATCTTTATCAACAGTTTGCGACGTATAAGAGTCAAGTCTTTCACCAACTCCAGAAGCGTATTCGTTATGAAAACTGAAGCGTTGGCGAAGCCTCTCCTTGGAAAATCGTTCTTCCTCACTATGAGCTACAGGAGAGGCTTCGACCGATTCATGTGGTGGGGACTCGTAAAATCTTGGTGGAGAATGGCTTGATAGAGCAAGCAGCATTTGATGGTTATTTGGAGAAAACGTTGATTTAGAGATGGGAACGATCGCCCCACTCCAAAATCGCAAATCCAAAACCGTTGGCACAGCCTCCCGGAACGGGAATTGCACTCAATCCAGCATCAACGCTCGGAACCCTACTTGGATAAAGTGACGGTCTGTTGTGATGGCATCTTGAAGATTGTTTTGGGTCATGACGATGAAGGAAATACAGTCGGTGAGTCCCCAGTTTTATCCGATCGGGATTGATACAAATCGGTTGCCTGAGTAAACAGTTGGGTATCGATACTTACAACGCGAATATTGTCTGTTTGGTAACACTGTTGAATAAACTGAACAGCACCTTCGCGATTCATCGCACTACAAGCATTTCCGACTTCGGTTAAGATGGCTTCTGTGATCCAAATTTCAGCAGCGTTTCGGACTCTTGGGAAAAGTTCGAGCGCTTTAAGATGGTAAGCATCTCGAACGTTGAGGAGGGCTTGGATGAAAGCGGTGTCGAGGAAAAGTCGGTCGCGAGTCATGGTTGCGGATGTTGCTGTTTTGGGGTGCCGTAGAGGTAGTGATCATGTTCGCTGGACCAATCGGCGGGGGCTTCGATCGATCCTGTTAACGATTCTAAAATGTCCCAGGCATTGCTATTGGTGGGTGATTGTTGCTTTCGCAGGGTTTGGATGAAGGTGAGGACTTGCTGCTGAAGCGGATCAGGGAGGTCCTGAACCTGAGCGACAATTTGGGTCACGATCGAACTATTCATAGGAATGTAAGAGAGTATTAGGTGTTTCTATTCTAGCGCGATCGTCTCTCCCCCCAACCGTCGGCAAAGCATCGGGGCTAAAGATTCATCACGGTGCTGACCAGATATTTTGGATTGGGTAATCTTTGAAGGCTGAATCGGCACTTATGAGAATTAGATTTTGGTTAATGGATTGGGAAATGATCAGTCGATGGTCTACGACCGACCGGAGGTCATCGAAGGGATCGGTATGGTGGAACGGCAAGGTGCGATGGACGTTGAGATCGCTGAACAGAATGGGAAGAACTTGGATATTCAGTTGATTCAAAATCGCTTCTAGTTCATGAAATTCAATGCCTAAATCCAGTTTACCTTTACCAACTTTGATCGCGATTTCCCAAAGACTGGCAATACTGATGGAGATGTTGTTTCCAGCGTCTTCTATGAAATTGAGCATGGGCTTGTTCAAGTTGGGACGTCCTGCAATGTACCAAATTAAGATATGAGTGTCGATGAGGAGGTTCATGGATTATTGGTAGTCGGCAAATTCTTCTAGCGGGGCATCGAAGTCATCGGCGATCGTGACTTTACCTTTGAGGATACCGAAACCATTGCGTTTTTGGGAGATGGGTTCGAGGGATTCCTGTACGGGTCTACGGGATGTTAGATATTCAACATAGTGCAGTGCCTCAATTTGGAGGGATTCGGGAAGTGTTGTAAGCAGTGTGTTGATACTGTCGATCGCATTGGTTTGTAACATCATGGTTTCCTCCTAGTCGCTCCATTATACATCTCTCCCTCCCCACCGATCGCCCCCAGAACTGGGAGGCCAGTGGGCTGCCCGCCAGTGTCTATGCTGCAACGTCCTCAAACAACCGCAAAACCTCCGCTTCGCTACAGCCGTTGGCGTTGGCGAAGCCTCTGCCTTAGCAGATAGCCTCCCGGAACGGGAATCGCCTGACCGATCGCACTCAAAAGTTGATCTGAAGAATGCGATTGGTAAAGGCGTTTGCAACTTCTGAATACAATTCCTAAACTGTGTAGGTCATTATATTCAACATAGAGTTGAAGCGCTTTTAGGTAATTGCTTCCTGATTCCTCAAATTCCCGTAACTCCTCGGCGACCCTGCCCAAGTTGTGGTAGGCGCTGGCTTGCGAGTAGCGATTGTTGTATTCGATGTAGATTTGGAGGGCTTGTTGGTAGTCCTTGCGGGCTTACTCAAAGGTTATTGCAACCGATCGCACTTCATTGTTATCATATAGAGAATATTCTAGCCCGATCGCACTGACCGACAATCCATCCCTGTCATAACCGTGAGATTTAATCATGATGAAACGATCTCTGTTTGTTCTATTGCCTATCGCTATTATTGCTGGTATGCAGATGACAGGCTCCATTTATTGGATGAAAATAAATCTATTTTCTCAATATAGTAAAAATGAGCAAGTTAATCACCTGATAAAACAGATGATCACAAATGGCTCTATTTATAAAAACCCTGCAATGGAAGAGCTAGAACGAAATGGCAGAAAGAATCCTGCCGTCGTTTCAGATTTAGTCAACCTACTGAAGACGGGTAATGATGTAAATTGTCTACTTGCAAGTGAAGTAATTGGAAGAGTTGGAAAGAAAACCCCTAGTACAGTCCTTGCACTACGCCCTCTTCTTAAAGATTCCGATCGATACATTCGTGCTTGGGGATCGATCGCGTTAGGAAGAATAGGACAGCCTGCTAAATCCGCTATCCCATCATTAATAACACTCTTCCAAGACCCAGAGCCAGATGTTCGTATCAGTGCCGCTACTGCGTTAGGAAATATGGGAGAGCCATCTAGAGCAGTCCCACTCTTAACTTCATTGCTGAAAGATCAAAGAACAACCATTCGTTATAGTGCAGCACTCTCCTTAGGAACCATGGGGCAATCGGCTAAAGCTGCTGTCCCTCAACTTATTCCACTCTTGCAAGATTCAAATGCACTTGTTCGATTTACCACTGTTAATACACTTCAACAAATAGGAGAATCGGCTGAATTAGCAATTCCACAATTAATTCCACTTCTTAAAGATTCAGATGCAACTGTTCGTCGTGCGACTTTCCGCATATTTGCTACTATGGGAGAATCAGCATTATCAGCTATTCCACAATTAAATTTACTCCTACAAGACTCAGATTCAGAAATTCGTGTAGGTGCTGCTGAGACGTTAAAAAAACTAGAGAAATTCTCTGCTATTCCACAATTGACCCAATTACTTAAAGACGCTAATGCCTCCAATCGCCTTTATGCCACTGGACAATTAGGAATCATGGGACGAGGTGCTAAGTCAGCCATCCCACAATTAATCCTACTCCTTAAAGACTCAGACCCCGATGTCCGCCATGGTGCCGCCTGTACGTTAGGGTTTATGGGCGAACCTACTGCTATCCCGGTATTAATCTCTTCTATTCAAGACGTACCCATGCGCTCTTCTATTCAAGATACATTGATACGCGCGGGTACAGCCAATGCATTAGGGAGGCTTGGAAAGCCTGCTAAATCGGCAGTTCCACAGTTGATTCCACTCCTCCAAGACCCGGTGCCATACGTTCGTGAGAGTGTTGTTCGCTCCTTGGGAGATATAGGAGAGGACTCTAAATCGGCAATTCCAAAATTAATTCCACTTCTGAAAGACTCTAGTTTATCTGTGCGAGTATCTGCCGCTAGCGCACTAGGAAAAATGGGAGAGTCGGCTGAACTCGCTGTTCCACAGTTGATTCCACTCCTCCAAGACTCTTCTAAAGAGGTTCGTGATGCAGCAGCAAAGACCTTAGAAAAACTTGGTAAAACCCCGTAGTATGACAATAGCAGCGACGCACGATCGACCATCCCCAAGTTTGCCCGATCGATCGAGTTTGCGATCGGCAACATGTTTGGATGGTTGGTGATGTAGGCGATCGCTCCTTCTCGCTGGGCCACGCTACAAGGAGTCGATCGGTAATGCGTCCAACTCAATTCGGTACGCACTGCGTTCCAATTTGGGAAAACCTCCTCCAACTCAGCTCCGGCTCCCCCCAAGCTTTCAGCGATCGCCCACTCCTCCCCTTGATCAAAGCCCGCCTCCAACAAGAAATCTGCACCGAAAGACGACAGCATCCGCAGCCTCATCCAAAGCCTCAAAAAGAACCCCGGCAACGCCGCCCTCATCACCGGAACCATCACCTCCCTCATTAACCTCAGCGGCTTCCCCTTCCCAATAGACCCCGCCCTCGCCACCGGACTCACCCTCTACCTCGCCCACATAAGCATCGATGTCTTCTGCGAATGGTCCACCCCCCAGAAACCCAAACTCTAGAACAGGTGGTTTATACTGCAAAGTAGGCGATCGTTCCACCCCTCAACTCCCATGACAACCCTCCTCCGCCAACGTCTCCAAACCCTCATTGAGACTCTACCCGAAGAGTCCCTCCTCCGTGCCGAATCCCTGCTAACAGACTTAAAATCAGTACCCGCAAACCGACCTGCATCATCTCAGGAAGCACCTTTTATTGAAATCATCGATCGCCGATTGCCCCCCGAAACCCAAACTCGCCTCAACACCCTCCGCCAGCGCCTAGCCGACGAAACTATCACAGCAGCCGAACATCAGGAACTATTAACCTTCATAGACCCGATCGAGCAAATGGATGCAGAGCGTGTAGAAGCAATGATTCAACTCGCCCAACTCCGCAACGTTAATCTAACCACCATCATCCAGGAATTTCTCCCTAACCCACAGAAACTCCATGTCATCTAGCTACATCTCTGACGCACTGCGGCAAATAATCGTAGCCCGTGCCCAAAACCGTTGCGAATATTGCAAATGCTCAGCAGATATCACAACAGAAACGTTCTCAGTTGAACATACTTGTCCTCGAAGTTTAGGCGGTAGTAACACACTAGACAACTTGGCTTGGAGCTGTATGGGTTGCAACAGCTTCAAAGGCGCAAGAATCAACGCGATCGATCCTTTGACCCAGCAACTTGCTCCACTATTTAATCCTCGACAGCAAACTTGGGAGGAACACTTCTCTTGGAGTGCTGACTATTGTGAAATAGTAGGCCAAACACCCACTGGACGCGCTTCAGTACAAGCCCTCAAGCTAAATCGCAAAGGTATAGTCAATCTACGCCTAATTCTGGCCCAAGTCGGCGAACATCCACCACAATAGCGATCGAAGAGCGCACGCGCTACAACGTCTAACGTTCGATCGATCGCAAAACCGGGCACCCTGAAAATAATCAAATCATCGTCTGTAAGTCTTAAAAATTGGGCCTTACAGCACTACTCAGAACCCTTCACATCATGTCATACCAAAACATCTCCGCGCAGATTTCACCCGCTGACCTACAAGAGATCAAAGCCGCACTCGCCACGATCGAAACCAAACTCCCCTTCCTCGTCCATCTAACGATCGAAGAACGCCGCAAAATTGTCAAAATGGGCGACAAAAGTTTGGCCTTTGTTAATAATAGTTTGGCAGCAGCTCAGTCTAATCCCAACGTCTTACCTGTTAGTTTTGACGTGAATGAATTCAAAATGGACTACGAACTCGCAATGGCCTTGAGCGAGATTCGTATGAACCTCCAACAGCTTAACGAAAAAGTCGATGACACGTTGATGGCCGTGAGTGGTGAAGTCATGACTAGCAGCCTCACCGTCTATGACTACGTAAAAACCGCTGCGAAGAAGACACCGGGACTTAAAGCGATCGCCGATCAACTCGGAGAACGCTTCAAAGCCTCCCGCACCAAAGCTCCCAAAGAAGCCACCGCCGCCTAACCCCATAAAAGGCTCACTGAAGCAGATCGATCGCTAACCCGTGAGCCTTTGAACTCCGCTACCCGAGCTTTGAACTCCGACGACGGACCTCTGAACTCCGACGACGAGCCTCTGGACTCCGCTACCTGAGTTTTGAACTCCGACGACGAGCCTCTAAACTCCAACGACGAACCTCTGAACTCCGCTACCCGAGCTTTGAACTCCAACGACGAGCTTCTGAACTCCGATGATGAGCTTGAGGGGTTAAAGACAGAACTCCTCAATACCAAATTTTCTAATCATTGTTACAAATTCGCCTTCATCCCCCATTCAAGTTGACAGTCAATGACGTGTTTGGCTGGTTGTTGAAATAAGACCCCGCCTCTACGACCCGGCCATCCAGACTAAATAGGCCAAAATCTGACCCACAGGCGTCAACGGATAATCCGTCACATCGTTGGCGAAGCCTCTCATTCTGAGAATCGTCAACTCATGACCGACCAACCGCATAAACCGCCACTGCGTCCCACTACTCACCGCCCCATAGATTGCCTCAATGGTCTGTCCCTTCATCGCATTGAACCGCTGCGCCGCCACCATCTCCGCCGCACACTGCCCCAAACCCAACCGCAAATCTGCCTTCTTCGCTTCCACCAACGTAAACACAGGCGCTTCGATTTCGATCAAAGCAGGCGATCGACTGAGCAAAAAATCGCAGGTTCCATTCAACCCGACCGACTCATCCACCGTAAAATCTTCCCCCGAAAAGAAGCCAATCTGCTGCTTCAGAATCTGCCGAACTTCGAGCAAAATCGGCGTGATCAACAACTCCGATCGCACCTTTTCACTCCCCGTTGCCGTCGCAATCGGCATCCCAAACTGCAAATAATCATGCAACATCTGTGATGGAACCAACTCCGGTAGCTCCGGCAGAAAACGAACTCCTTCCAGAGTTGTGATTCCAAAGGCATCTTTGACACTCGCCAACGTTTTAAATTGACTGTAGGACATGAGTCAAACCTCCAGATTCAGCACTTATCCTATTGTATCGATCGCATCTCCTAAATTTTCTGACCCACCGCCAACGTTCTCACTTCGCCATTGCGACGAACAACAGCGCTCCCATTCTCAATCTTCACCACAACCCATCCGCTCGACCCAATATTTTCACCCTTCTCGTAGCGTTGGCTCACCCCATTCATCTCAAACAAAATGGCAGACTGTGACCCGAGTTCCATCACCGCCTTCAACGTCCGCATTGGCGCAGGCGCTTGACTCACCGGAGCTACAGTACGCGCCGCTGCACTTGTTCCTGGCATGACGGCGATCGGCGCAACCACCCCAGGAGACCGATTCACCCCGCCAGATAAGCGATCGACCAGCCCCGAAAGCTTAGACACCGCCTGATTCAAATCATTCTGTACAGGGTTTATCACCGCATTACTCGGCGCATTAGCCGTTCCCGGAACAGTCCCCGGATTCACAGGACGAGGCATTCCACCAATGACAATAGGCGGGCCGGGAGGAGTTTTAGACGCATTGCCAGGAATTTTTACCGTCGGCAACATAGAGGTTCCCGGAATCGATAGATTCAAAGGCGGAACATTGGCTCCGGGCTGCGTTGACTTGACCTTCGCGTCAATAGACTCCAAGGTTTTGCCCATATAGTCCGCAAACTTCACATCATTGGGGTTAACTGGAACCGAAGCGACCGGAGTCGTCGATCCGGCTCTAAGCGTCGCTAATGCGCGCCCAATCACACCCTGACTCCCCAACATAATCATCACTGCCGCTACCGCAGACGAGCAGCCCACGAAAATCAACATCTTTTCAAACAAGCCGTAGGACGACGCTCTGGCCTCATGACGCGCAATTTCGGCCTTTGACTCTGGAATTTCAACTGAATCTTCAGGGATACTCAAGACCTGAGGCATCCCGCTAGCTGACAATCCACTAGCCGCTAAACTGGCCGCCAATCCGGGCGATGCCGCGATCGAAGGATGGGTGGAAAGAAACGTCGCAAAATCTAAATTAATGGGCGTCCTCGCCTTAGGTTCTTCCACCATTAGCGGCTCACTGGGCGGCACCAACGTCCCGTCCAACAACCCATCCAAATCACCAAACAACTCATCCATTAAGCCTTTAGCATACGTCTGAGACGAATTTGCTCCCACAGCAGAAGCATCGATCGCAGTCTCGGTCGATCGAATTTGAAGATTAAGTTCTGTGCTGGAAACAGTATTATCCATGAGTCATCTGTAGCCGATTCGTGCAATGAATGCCCCATACTATCCGAAGATCCCGAAAACGAACCACAAACCTGCCGCAAAACTGTCAATATTCGCCAGATTTCGATCGTTTGACACTACCGTTACAAACTGCCGTCACAAAATTACAAAACCGTTACAAACCCCGTCAATCCTGCACGATCGGTTCCACAAGGATGATAGGGTGACCACTGTATCCACGTTGAAACATCAGTATAGAGGCGGACATGACGGGCGAAATTCCTTTACTCCTTCGCGCAGCACGCGGTGAAATCGTTGAGCGCCCACCCGTCTGGATGATGCGGCAGGCAGGACGATATATGAAGATCTACCGCGATCTGCGTGAAAAATATCCGTCGTTTAGAGAGCGATCGGAGAATCCTGATTTGTCCCTCGAAATTTCACTTCAGCCTTGGCGTGCGTTTCAGCCCGATGGCGTGATTATGTTCTCGGACATTTTGACCCCGCTGACCGGAATGGGAATCCCCTTTGACATCATCGAAAGCAAAGGACCCATCATCGATCCACCCATCCGCACCGCCGCCCAAATCAACGCTGTTCGGCCCCTAAACCCCGAAGAATCCCTTCCCTTCGTCAAAACTGTTCTGCAAAATTTGCGCTCAGAAGTGGGCAATAAAGCAGGCGTCTTGGGCTTCGTTGGATCGCCTTGGACCTTGGCTGCCTATGCGATTGAAGGCAAATCCTCCAAGGACTACGCCAACATCAAGCGCATGGCTTTCTCAGAACCCGAGCTATTACACACCCTGCTGGGTAAAATCGCCGATTCTATTGCAACCTACGTCAAGTTCCAAATCGACAGCGGCGCACAAATCGTTCAGCTTTTCGACTCTTGGGCGGGCAATCTCAGCCCCATGGACTATGACGTTTTCGCGCTTCCTTATCAGCAGCGCGTCATTCGCCAAGTCAAAGAAACCCATCCCGATACGCCCTTGATTATTTATATCAGCGGCAGTGCTGGCGTGCTTGAACGGATGGGCCAGACGGGTGCGGACATTGTGAGTGTGGACTGGACCGTGGATATGGCGGATGCGCGCCGTCGTCTGGGTCCCGATATGGGGGTTCAGGGGAACGTCGATCCGGGTGTGCTTTTTGGCACTAAAGACTTTATCCGCGATCGGATGATCGACACGGTGAGAAAGGCTGGCAAACACAAGCACATTCTGAACTTGGGTCATGGAATTTTGCCCGGAACCCCTGAAGAAAATGGTCAACACTTCTTTGAAATTGGGAAAAGTATTAATGATTATCTGTAAGAGATAGTCGTTAGGAAAAAGTTTGACCTCATAAAAAAGCGATCGTTACTCTGTTAGTTTCGATCGCTTTTTTAGGCTCATTCCTAATTTCCTTGAGTTGTCAACCGATAACTTCCTCGACCACCCGATTCCATAGAACCCACCCAAACTTTGTATACGCCCGGTTCCCAGTCTGAACCTGAGACGCTAGCATCTTTCTTACTTCCAGTATCATCCCCACATCGCAACTCGCCGTTCGGACCTTGAACCACAAGGGTTGTATCGCGTCCGCCACTGTTAACTTTGAGAGTCAGGTTTGAGAGGCGCGTCTTGAGGGTCATGAGGTGATCAGGGTTCGGATCGCCGAAGCCGAGACATTTGTTGCCCGATCGATCGGTGCTTCCGGTGAGGGCGGGAATGGAAGTGGTGCCACCCGTGCTGCCGCCGACAGATACGGACGTTTTGGCGGAGTCTAGGGTGAACGATTCAAAGTTGGCTTGGGCTGTTGCCAGGGTTGCGGTGGCGAGGACAGCCCCGATCGCGGTAATTAATGTGGTGATGGAGGATAAACGTTTCATGGAGGGGTGCCTTTTGGAATCGCTAGAGTCTACCTGGAGCATCAAATGCACTGGATATTGCATTGGACGATGAAACACTTATGCAAGTTTCCCTGGGTCTTTACTCATTATTGCGCAACTCAAACGGCGCGCCTGTGTCAGCCGGGACGGATTTCCGATTGACACAGGCAGGTTACTTCTTTGGGCGTGTTATTTCACCTTGCTAACAAACCGCACAAACCCGTAGGAATTACCGGGTGTTCCGGCAGCGGTGGCATGGGGGAGCTGGTTTTGGGGCGCGGCGAGGGTGTTATTCACAAGGTTAACGACAACGGCACCCTCGACTCCAGCGGGTGACATGCAGTTGAGTTTGAAGGTATTGGCGTCAGGGTAGGTGGCGGGGGGAATGGCTCCTGGGTTGTAGAAGACGCCTCGATCGCCATCGGGAACGTTAGTAAAGGTGTTGAGCAGAGACCCGATCGCCAATTGAATTCCACGACCTAGACCATAGGAATCCGGGACAAACGTGGTGTTTTTAGGAACCCAATCACAGAAATTAGCGTTGGTGACGGGAGCTTGGCCGCCAGAGAGGAAGTAGATGGTGTACTCAATGGTGTCACCGGATTTGATGGCACCTGCATCGATCGCTCCTTTCGGGTAGGTTGCAGTGGGCCAGTTTGCGTTAGTAGCATCGCTGGATTCATTGCGCGGGGTGGCGGGGTTGTCGGGTTGGGCCACTACTTGGGTCAGATCGATCGGTGCGCCAGTGCTCGTTTTGCCTGTGGTCAAACCATTGATTTTGGTAATGCGTTTGAGCAGGATGAGTTCTGGGGTGTTGCCTGCGGTGAAGGGCACTGCTGCAATTGCGATATTGGTGGATTCTTTGCCAAAGTTATCGATCGCCTTAAAGGGCATCGCGATCGTTACCGGACCATCAACATTGGGGTCAACCTTAATGGTATTGAGCTTAGTGGCAGGAACCGTGACGCCAGCAGCAGGGAATACGGTATTTCCAGGCGTTGCAAATGGGGTATAAACAACCCCATCAATTTCAATACTGGTTGTATTGCTGGGGAATTCGGTGATGCGGTATTGATCGACCGTGCCATCCGGATCAATGGAAGTGTTAAACAGTGCTGGAGGAACTGCGACGCTGGTGGCATTTCGTGGATTGGGTTGAGATGTTGCCGTAGCTCCGATCGGTATGGGCAATTGTTCTATCCCGAAGTTCACACCCACGACCGACATAGAGTCAACCGTAATTAACTGTTTACTATCCGGCGTGTTTTCAATGACGTTGGCGAGGTTTTCACCGGTCGTAATCCAATTGGTGGGAATGGTGATCGCTGGAGGCGTCGTTCCGACTGGGGTCTCTCTAGTCACTAGTACAGTATACGTTCCAGGAATAATGTTTCTAAAAACATAAGTCCCATCGGTCGAAACAGCGACGGTCGAGACCACCTGATTGGTATTGTTTACAAGAACAGCTTTTAATCCTAGGCTTGCTCCATCAACAACAGCTTCGGTTCCATTCTGGATTCTATTCCCATTTCCATCATCGAAGACCGTTCCTGAAACAGAAAAGAGAGAAGGGCTGAAGGGCACGATTGCATTTGCAGTATTGGCTGACCCTTGCCTAGCGTTATCGATCGCCTTGAAAGGAATCGTGACATTGACGGCCCCATCGATCGGATCGACTTTGAGAGTGACTAACTCAATGGACACCATGGTTATACCTGCCGCTGGGAAATTGGCGGGGGTGTAGGTTGTCGTGACTCCACCTTGAGTGATCGTAAGGCTAGTGGCATTCGCGGGGAAGGCCGTAATATTATATCGATCGACGGTCCCACCATCCACATCGGTAGAGGTGTTAAAGAGTTCAGGTCGTACAGGAACCGATATCGTCCCACCAGGGTTTGGTTGAATATTGTCTTTTGCCCCGACCGCTTGAGGAAGTCGTTCAATTCCAAAGTTGAGATTGGTCATATTTGCGGTGCTAACGGGGAAGGCAATTGTGCTGTCGGGCTTTGCGGGACTAGGTTCGATGAGTCCGTTCAGGTTTTCACCAGTGGTAACCCAATTCGTGGGAAGGGTGATTGCCGGAACAGTAGTTCCCGATGGCGCAGCCGTGGTGAGAAGGATACGATAAGCACCGGGTGCAACGTTATCAAACTTGTAGGTTCCGGTTGCAGAAACTGGAGTGCTTGCAACGACTTGATTACTGCCATCAATAATAAGGAATACATTTAATCCTAGTGTTGTGCCATTGACGATCGGTTCTGTGCCGTCTTGCACACTACTTCCATTCACGTCATTGAAAATGCTTCCAGAAATTTCATAGGTCGGCTGAGTGAAGGGAAGTCTTGCATTAGCGGTATTGCTCGATTCTTTCCCAGCATTGTCGATCGCCTTGAAGGAGATATCGACCGTTACAGTGCCATCTACGGGATCAATTGTGATGGTATTCAGTTTCGTTTTATCGACGGTGACGCCGCCTGCGGGGAAAACTGTTGTTCCCGGTTGTGCTGTCGCTGTATAGACGATGCCATCGATCGTGATGCTGGTCGCGTTTGTTGGGAATACCGTAATTCGATATTTATCGACTGTTCCGGTGTCGGGATCCGTCGAAGTATTAAATGCGGCAATAGGGACTGGGACTGATGTCGTACCGCCAGGGTTGGATTGGGGTGGAATTGGGGTCGTTACTGCTGTAGGTAGTTGTTCGATTCCGAAGTTTAGATTCGTAATATTAGCAGCGGCAACGGTTATTGCAATTTTGCTATCGGGTATTGCAGGAGTAGTTTCGATCGTGCCGCTTAGGTTTTCACCTGTGGTCGTCCAATTGATCGGAAGGACAACAGCAGGCATGGGTCCACTCACCGATGCTGTTGCTGTTGTTAGAATCACTTGGTAATTACCCGGCTGGACGTTCCCAAAAGAATAGGTTCCGGTTCCAGAAACTGCACTGACGGCATAGACTTTGTTGCCTGTCACATCAAATAGAACGGCATTGAGTCCAAGGGTAGTGCCATTCACGATCGTTTCTGTTCCATCTTGGAGTTTATTCCCACTTACGTCATTGAAAACCGTTCCGGAGACAGTGGCAAGGGCTTGAGTGAAGGCTAGAACGGCATTTACGGTATTTGTGGATTCTTTCCCTGCGTTGTCGATCGCCTTGAAGGAAATCGTTACATTGACTGCGCCATCTATAGGATCGACTTTGATCGTATTCAATTTAGTGGCTAAGACAGTCACGCCACCTGCGGGGAATGCAATTGTTCCAGATTGGGCAGTCGCTGTATAAGTCACACCATCGATTTCGATACTAGTTGCGTTCGTGGGGAAGGTCGTAATGCGATAGTTATCGACCGTACCATCTGGGTCAGTGGAGGTATTAAATAAGGTAATGGGAACTGAAACAGAAGTTGTCCCGCCAGGATTTGTTTGACTAGGAGTCGTGATTGTCACTGCTGTTGGGAGTTGTTCAATTCCGAAGTTAATTCCAGTCGCTTCTGTAAGTAACGGTTGACTCGCCAAACCAATAAAGTCATTCACTGAAATAGAGATACGCGTATCAACCGTCGGATCAACCACATTTTTGTTGTTTTCTCCTGTACTAACATAGCCCGGAGGTAAGGTCATCATGACTGTAGAGGATCCGACAGTAGGCGTTGTCGTCGTCACCAAAACGGTGTAAGGAGAACCTGCTGGGGGCGTCGCAATTCCCGTAAATTTATAGGTTCCGTCAGCAGCCACCGTCTGAACCTGAAGTACCACTCCAGCAGCGTCTAATAAAACCGCTTTCAATGCACCACTGACGCCCCCCTCCCCAGGAAGATCCTGAACCTTACTACCATTCGGATCACTAAAAACGGTCCCTTTAATGGTGTGGGTCACAAAGACTCCACCACCTGCCATCAAGTCCATTCCGGTTGTTCCCGTATCTATTGTATTGGTCGGGTAGTTTAACCAATTGATTAGGTTAATGCCAGTCGTTGCGGTGACATCTACCGGGATAATAGAATACCCATAAATCGTTTGTCCGGTTGTGACACCTAAAGAGCCGAATGAGAAGTAAATACCAGCAATTCTTTGATTACCAGAATCGGAAGGACGCCAATCCAGATCAGTAACATCTTTCCGCATGACAGAATAATCTAATGAGAGTCCACTAGCTCCCCATTGAGAACTAATCTGAGTAATGACGGGTCCATATCCAGTCGGTGTTCCTGTTGCATCGATCGAGGTGATCGCGGCAACTTTGATTGAATCGTTACCACCTCGCTCCAAAATCAGGAAACCAATGTCATTAATTTGCGTTGAATCGGTAGGCGCAGTCAATCCAGCCGTGTTGACAAAATCCAACCGCTCAATGTTGCTGTTATTCCCAGCAGCATTACCCTGGTTTGCGAAGGTATTATCTGTCCCTCGGTTAATAGTTTGACTCCGAAGAATCGCATCCATATCTGGCGCATAGGAAGAAATGATATTAGTCAAGCTTGAGCGCTCAAAGAATCCAAGTTGACGATTCGTTCCTGGAAAGTTCACTTCATTTCGACGAATATAGATATTGCTCACCAACCCACCGAAGTTATAGCGCTTCAGCGTGCCCCCCGTCCCCGTGTCAAATGTCTGAATAGTGCGGTCGTTTGCCGTGGTAAACCCAAAGTTAAGTGTAAATGCCGCATTTGAAGTGTAGCTCGCATTGGATGGTGAGGCACCTGTTGTTGTGATCGTTCTAGTGGTTCCCGTTTGATAGGAACTGCCCAATCCAGAGATTGGCACTTGCGCTTGGACTCCAGGCGCAAGTGCCCCTACTACTAACCCGATCGTTCCTGCTATCTGCACTCCTATTTTCATCCTATTTCCAGAAGATTTTAGATATCTCAGTAAACTAGATTGAAATAAGTGAGAGGTTCGATCGGATTGGCTTTTCATAAGACGCAAATTTAATAAGTTTTGGAGGATCGCATATGAGTAAGCTTGCCCATTCTTCACACAAGACCGATCGACTTAAGAAAATATCCGTATAATCTACTACAAATTCTCTAAGGGATTACACGGATACATTTCTGTTCTATTCAGTCTTATTACGGAGATGAATCATTTTGCTTTAGCTCTAAATCTCACAAAGCCATAGGAATCATTCGGCGTTCCGGGAGAAGTTGCATTTGGAAGTTCGAGTACTCCGTCTACAACCTTTACGGTTACAGCACCGTTAGTATTAGTCCCAGAACAGTTGATGGGAGGCGTGGAATTCGGGACGAAGTATTCACCGCGATCGCCATCGGGAACGTTGCTTAGTGTGGCGATCGTAGAACCCACTGAAAGCTGAATCCCTTTTCCAACTACAAAGCTGTTAGGTAAGAACGTCGTATTACTCGGAACGAGATCGCAGAAGTTAAAGTTTTTGACCGGAGCATTCCCTACGGATAGGAAGTAGATGGTGTATTCGATTTCGTCTCCAGATTTTACTTTTCCCCCGTCTATTGCACCCTTAAGAGACCCTACAATCCAATTCGGATTGTTGTCTTCTAGTTGCTTGGGAGAGGTCGTGTCATCGACAAATATACTCAGTGGTGTACCATCATTCGGATTTTGGGTACTATCACCGTTGATGGCGGTAATCCGTTTGACTAGGAGAAGATTAGGAGTCGTTGTGAAGGGGATTGTCACTGTTGCAGGAGTCGCATCTTCTTGACCTGCCGCATCGATCGCTGCATAAGTGAACGTAACCGTAATCGAACCATCATTCGGATCGATCATCAGCTTCGTAGGATCATAGTTCGTAATCAGCGTTGGGGCAGCGATCGCTACACCTCCATAATACAATGTCCCATTCGTGGGCAGCGTCGTAATTCTAAAGCTTTTCCCTACCTCCAATACTCCATCTTCGGGATCCGTCCCTGTGAATGTTGGGACTTGGATCTGGGTGGTTCCGCCAGGATTGAGCTGAGGAGGAACTGACAAATCATTGGTAGTCGGCGGCTGATTTTGACAAATCGGATTCGCACCGGAAATACTAGTAGGCAGATCAGACAAAAGTGTTACCGATCCAGTCACTCCCCCTTGACCCACAGTTGCACCATTGGATGTGCCGTTACGAGGTCCGTTATGGTCAACGATAACGCCAGCTAAGCCACCCGTGACTTGCCCACTCGCGCCAACACTATAAACTGCGCCACCGCCACCACCCGCACCCGGTCCGTCCAGTTCCGTCGAACCATTTTCGTTGAGGTCTCCACCGACCCCACCTGTTGCAACCACAGTCACCCCTGAAGCGGTTCCCGTCTGAGTCGCGATCAAGACCGTCCCACCCGCACCACCACCACCACCTGCATCAGGCGTTGTGCCTTTTACGCTATCGATACCATCAGC
The DNA here is from genome assembly GCA_043764895.1 of Synechococcales cyanobacterium. GTDB lineage: Bacteria > Cyanobacteriota > Cyanobacteriia > Leptolyngbyales > Leptolyngbyaceae > JAAFJU01. The sequence continues at coordinate 58,407 of JAYUJY010000115.1, forward strand.
ACCTCTCGTTCTAATCGTTCCTATTCCCGTCACCGTGCCCGCTCTGATAATCACAAGACCACCGCCACCGCCGCCTGCACCGGAAGGACGGGATTGGTCATTCGTGTCGCCAGCACCACCGCCACCGCCTAAGATGAGCCGCTGAGGGTTCGAGGGAAGCGCCGTCCCTCCAAAGCCACCGACGAAGCCATCGAATTGAGGTGGGTTTGAACCAAAGCCATTAAAAGCTCGACCGCCCATCCCGCCATTACCGCCATTGGCCCCGCCACCGCCGCCGGAGTTGTGTTCATTACCCCCGCCGCCCGCATTGGCAGGTGCGCCACGACCTTCATCACCATTGGGGTAGTTAGAGGTTGTGAGATCGGTTGTAACGTTTGAACCTCGGACATTAAAGGTTCCAAAGGGCTGAGTTGCTACAAAGCGAGGCGTTCCCGCAATCCCTTCACCCTTGGGACCATCCGCACCTTGAAGAGACCCCGTATTGACTGAGCGGAACGGTGATGGCGATGGGGTTCCGCCTGAGTAAGGGTTTGGGTTGGACCCGCCGCCTCGAAAGCCGAGACCATTCACATCGACAGCACTACCTGCACTAAAGGTGAGCTGTTTCGCGACATCTAAGGCAACAATTCCGCCGGACGAACCATTCCACTGAGCAGCGGTGGTGAGGGTTCCGGTGATAGTGGCATCAAGATATTGAGGAATCCGAACCACTTGATAGGTGCGCTGCCCAAAGGTGGTGGTCCCTGCTTGCGTGCGATACGAATAGATGGTTCCATTTTGAATCGGAATTGCGCCGCCGGATATGGGTCCTGTGGCAACGGCGTACTCGTAGCGTCCTGCGTTATTCAAACTGGTGTAACCACTGGCACCTGTGGGTGATGAAGCCGTTGCGACGTTTGCAGAAACATCCCCACCGACCCCGTTTCCGTAGGCATCAGTATCTGTGGAATTAATGTCCGCATCTTGCATTTGGATAATCAGGATCAAATCGCCCTTAGCAATGGGCGTCGTGTTCCCCCTGGAGTTAGCTACACCCACAGGGATGGCGGTTGCCCCGACACCGACATTCGTACCTGTCCCAGGGTAGTAAGTATTAACAATTCCATTGACAATCTGTGAACCATCTTTCCCAGGCGTCGCACAAATCCCTGGCCTGTCGGCCCGAGCCGCTTGAGGAAATAGTAACAAAAGAGGCAAGTTAGTACTTAAGAAATAGAGCGCAAATGGAAGTGACCAAAATGCTCGGTTTTTTTGCTGACTACGTTTAGGCTCTTTCTGTGTGTGTATTGCTTTTTGAGCAGACTGCTCGATCGACTGGAGATAACGTAAGAAAAATTTCATGGGAATGGTCCTTTAACAAACTGGGGGCACAGGAAAATAACCACGATCGAACTGGGAAAGCACGACTGAAATAGTGTCAATAAGATCCGTAATTTACCAAAGCTGTGGCTGTACGGGTTTTGGCGGCGTAGGGACTTGCACAGGCGGTGGAACAACGATCGGAGTCGGCGGCTCTTCGACAACAGGCGGAATCACAGGTGCAGGCGGTACAGGAACTTGATAGCCCGGAAGTGCTTTGACCATCACAGGCCGTGCCATTTCAGACGTTCCAAAGTTGGGAGTCGATACGGTTGCTGATAGTCGATCGCCCGGTTTTAGCCCCGTGAGTTTGATGCTGAAGCGATCGTCTGCGCCTGACTTTGGTGTTGCAATTCGGGTTGCAGAATTCATTCCCTTGACTGTTATATCCGACGATTCAGAAACCTTGTAGATTTCAATATTTGCATTGGGCAACGTCGTTCCAGCGAGTTCGACAGAACCATCCATGTTGCTGATGTAAAATTCGGGACTCAGAAAAGTTGGTGCATTGATTCCAGCGTTGCCCGATCGTTCACCGCGTTCTCGACTATCGGTTCTAATATTAGTCCCGTCACCGTTTTGATAGTCATTGGGATTGGTGTTGGATTGACTCACTAAATCGATCGGTAGACCTTGAACACTTGTAAATTGATTATTATTAATCTGATTGCCGTAGCTCAACGGATAGGCCGCCACTACAACGCCAGTGCCTGATGGCTGAGTGATTTGGTTGTCGCGGACTTCGTGGTTGATTCCGGTGAGATAGATTGCCGCACGTCGATAGCGTTGACTATTGTTTTGGAGTTGATTACTATAGATTTTCGCTGAACCTTTGGGATTGAAAACATAGACGCCGCTGCCTGCGTTGTTTTGAATTTGGTTCTGATAAATCTCGCCCCCCGTAATGTCGCCCTCAATGCGCAAGGCATCCGGCATTCCCGCAAATCCGTTTTTTTCAACGAGGTTGTTATGAATTTTGAACTGATGGGATTGAATGGAGGTGATGATTCCGCTGCCATCGTGGTCTGCGATCGTATTCCCGCGAACCGTCACTCGGTTGCCATTAAAAACATACACCCCGAATGCAGATTTCATAGAAGTCTGCGTCCCCTGTGGCAAACGTCCGAGCCAGTTGTTTTCAATAATGATGTCCTGAGGAACGCGATCGGATTCAAGCGTTTCAAGACGGCGATCGAGGTTGGGAGCTGCTGTGATGAAGATATCGGCGGGGGGTTCAGTGCTGGTGCTGCGATGACGAGTGGTAAAGCCTGCGATCGCTAGGTTTTTCACTGTAACGCCGCTGCTGGTAATAGTGAAACCCCGATCAAGGTCGTCTTTATGTTTATTGTTTTCGTCCGGGTTAGATTGTTGGGTTATGTATAATTTGTCATCGGGAATGATAGCGATCGTTGGAGCCTCAACGCCACGACTCGCCTCGGTTGCTGTGATCGTAAAACCTGCGATCGAGTTTGCGACATTAAAGCTATTCGTTCCGTCAATCACTAATCCTGTTTTGGTGATATTTGGCAAGACCTTCTGAAGGCGAATGGTGGTTTGATCCGCAGGAAGCTGAAACTCGATTCGTGAGACGGGATTGCCTTTATAGTTTTCGCCGCTCATGACGGGACGGGAGACTAGAGTGCGTTCTCGATCGCTCAGGTCTTCCATCTTCATCTGACCGTTCACCAAGAGAATCGCTTCTCGCAACGTGATGACTTGATCTTTAGTTACACTATCCTGATTGCTGTTGACCACAACTCGAAGCGGTTCAATGGATTGAGCTTGGACTTGAGATGGGATTGCGAGGGCGATCGTTGCTGCCAATGCCAAGGGGAATTGAGTTTTCATTATTTCACATCTCCAGATTTGACATCGGCAGGTTTTACATCAGGAGCTATTGCAGTGGCGGCAACTGATTTTGTTTCAGCCGTTGCGGCAACCGTTTTTTCAGATTCTTTTTGTTGCGGTGGAGCAACTTTTTGTAATCCAAAGCCGTTAAACAATTCATTGATTTTCACCGTCAATCCCACATAAGGACCACTGGCCGATCGGGTGCCAAGATCTCGATCGTTCGCCCGACCAAAGGCATACCCCGCCGAGAGTCTGAGATTCGGCGTCAGATAATACCCCGCTTCCAAAGAGAAGCCCGTCTCGCTATAACCCGTGCTGGGCTGATTAATTAACCGACCTTCAGCCGAAACATCCCAGCTATAGTCAAAGCGATAGGTCGCTCGGAACTGGCTTAGCGTCACGGTGCTACTGCCGATCAAATCACTAGCGAGATTGGTGCGGCTGTTGCGCAATGCAAACTTACCGTATAGTTCCCACTGCCAATTCGGGGCAAAAAGTGCCTCCATGGCGAGGACGTGATCCGTACTGCCCGATCCCGTCGCAAACAGAATATTGTTGGGAATCGTGGACGGGTTTTGGCGGTATTCATAACGCAGAAGCATATTGAACACATCGCTATGCGGGTCGCGGTACGCCAAGCCGAGTTTGAAGTCGGTGGTGTTGCCGAGTCCGACGATGCCGACATTGGCTGCGCTGGCCTGTTGGAATCGCACGAGAGCCGTGAGTGCGGGCGAAATCTTCCCCGTAGCTCCTGCACTAATCACCGTGTTGCTTCCTGAAGACGAACTGCGGTGGTCGAGGCGCGCATTAGCTTGGAAGCGACCGCTATCGTTGTAGTTGATGCCGACGCTGTAGCTATCGCCGCCCTGGATGCCGAGGGAGGAGGCACTTTGTCCGGGTGCGAATGGCTGTAGGGTTTGTAATCCCGTTGCGGTTTGGCCTGAAAAATTACCGAGAACATGTTCGTAGGCGAGGTCAATTTGCAATCCGGGGGAGATCTTAATGCCTTGCTTGATGCCGATCGCGCCTTGGGTACTTAACCGTCCATCCGAACCGCCCACAATGCCGTAGCGGGCGCTGAGAGTTGTTTCGGGGAAGAGTTTGTAATCGCCGACTAGACCCAGACTCGTTGTGTTCTGTCCCGCATATTGACCGCTGGTAAAGAACTGCTGGGCGAGTTGGACGTTGATTCCTGGCATGAGTTGCCAGTCGAGTCCGAGCAGCGTGCGATCGGGGTAGAACGCGTCGTTCTTATTGGATAACGTTGTTTCGTTTTGAGCGACGAAGTTCAACCTTGACGTAATCGGCAACGCTAGACGAGTGCGCAGTTGATCCGAGCTTCCAGTATTGGCAGGCGTGACTCTATCCGTGCGATCGCGGTGTAGCCAGTCCATCGTTAGATTGGCATTACCAATGCGTTGTTGAATGCCAGCGCTAATGGTCGTGAGATCGTTATCGAGTCGGGTTCCAGGCAGGGGATCGGTGCGGGGATTCAGTAAATCAAACGTCGTTTGTAATGGCTGAGGAGCCGTACCGCGATTGGTTTCACGATCGTATTTCACATTGACATTAGTTCGATCGCTCACCTTAGCTGTGACCTGTGCGCCGTAGCGAGTTTGGCCCGGTGTGAAGCTGACGGTTGCATTGTTTGCAAATCCTGGATCGGTGCTGCGATAGTAAGCGCGACCATTTATGTTTTTAGCAATTTCGCCATTGGCTTCGATACGGAACGCGCTGCCGGAAGATTGGCCTAGAATATCGGTGAACTGGTTCGATCGGGCATATTCTGCAATTAATGAACCCTTATCACCTAACGGGAACATCGCATCGACGCCGTAGAGTTCAAAGTTCCGAACACCTTGATCTTCTTTCCAGTAAGTTGCACCTAGCCAGCTTTCTTTTCCTTGAACACGGGAGAAGTGGTAGCGTGCTCGGGCGGCATAGATTTTATTGTCTGCACTTTCTTGTTCGTATTGATAGGTTGTTACAATTCGGCGAACGAGTGGCGTACCGTCCGTGCCAATATCAGTGCGGAAAATGGGTTTCCGGAACAGGTAAGTCCCCCTGCTGTAGTCCACTTCGTAGTCGGGACCACGGGTGAGGCGCGATCGTTCAATCACGGTGCCAGGGCGGTTGAGTTCTTCTGTTTCGAGGTAGACTTCTTCACTGCCTTCGGTCATTAGGCGGCGAGAAACAAAGTAGTACCCACTCGTTCCGTCAGGAGCAATCGTGTCGCGCTGGAAGCCTTGGACATTGTTGGCATACAACCCTGAGATTTGGAGGTTGCCGATGTTGTAGTTGCCCTTAAAGCCATGAAGCTGACGGGAGACTGACGTGTATTCCTGCGATCGGGTGGAAAACTCTTCCGTGTTGTAGTCGCCCCACATAGCGAAGTCGCTGCCTGCACCTGTAATGCGGGACGTCTTTTCGAGCTTGATATACAGGCTATCCGTAGAGGGCGTCAGGATATCGGATCGGGAGCTATCGCCATAGACTGGATATTGGTTTTCGCAGGCTTGTTCGGTGCGGAAGAGGCGAGTGGTGTTTTCGCAAGTTTTGTTCAAGGCCCGATCGCTGTTGTAGGCTCCTGTGAAGAGCCATTCGCCAATTTTTCCGCTGGCGAATACCGCAGCACGCACATCAAGCTGTGTGCCGCCTTTGCCGTCTACGGGCAGGAAATCTCGGAAGCTACGATGAAAATCAGTCCCGCGTGCGCCGAGCCGAATATCAATCACACCTGTTGCAATAGACGATCGCAGGTTGGTTTCAAATCCGACGGTGGTGTAGGCCGTCATGCCACCGGACGCCGCTAGAATATTGACCGTTTTGGCATCAAGGGACGATCGGAGTTTGGCGGTAAACTGTCCGTTTTGGACGTTGACTTGAAATCCCGGTTGGTCGAGGTTTGCATCAACGCCGACGAACTCTCCAGCGTTCGCACTTAATGTCACGACGCCATCCCGGCTCGATCGATTTCCACCTTCGTCTAGTAATTCACCTTGAATGGTGGCGAGCGATCGGCCATCGGCTGGAATTCGCGTTTCTTGGGATGAGACTTTGATCTGAGTTGCTGCGCCGCGAACTTGGACTAAGGCATTGGTCGAGCTGGTAATAGTGCTGCCATCAAGCAGATTGGCCGTGATAACGTTCTTGCCTTCTTGAAGAACAACACCGTACCAAGTTTGGGTGATCTTACCCGTAACCGAATCCGTTTCGGTTCGTCCAATTTGCTTGGTATCCACGACCAGGCCGTTCACAATTAACGAAATCGATTTACCCGCGCTATATTGCAATACGATGGTTGTCGCCCGATCGCCCGTCACCGATTGGGTTGTGGGGGATAGAATCTTGACTTCGTTACTGGAAACGCGATTTGCTGAAGGTGGATTTACGATTGGGGTCGCAGGCACGATTGGAGCTGCTGCGGTATTCACGATCGGAGTCTTAACTGGAATTGTAGTACGATTACTAACTTTAGGAACTGCGATCGGCGTTGCGGTCGGAATCGGTGCTGTCTTTACGATCGGTGTAGCAGTGGGTTCTACAGGCTTTACGTTTGCACGGGAGGGAAGGGCGATCGCTATCCATCCACACAGTGAGATCAAATTTAAGATCAGTAAACTTCGTTTCATTTCCCTACCTCCTGGAACGCAGGCGTCACTGCAAAATTCATCCGAACCAGTCCGCTAGGTGCAAGGTTCACAAGTCTCGATTGGCTGTTGCGTTCTTTAAACTTCCGATTCGGTGCTAGCGTGTATCCCGGCAGGCTGCTGAAGTCTAAGACTCCGCTGCGATATCCAGGCTGCACATTGGCCACTGAGAACAACCCATTGGCATCGGTGGTAATCCGATTTCCATCGTCGAGAATCACAACCGCATTGGGGATTCCCGGCTCGTTATTTTGCTGTTCGCCGTCAAAGTTCTTATCTTCAAAAACGCGACCAATAATCGTGCCGCAGTCAGCCAAAAGTCCCGGCGTAATTCGCATTTTGTGCGATGCTGGACCGTCTTTTACGGGTTGGTTATTGTCGGTCCGTAACCCAGCCACTGAGGCTAAATTGATGCCATTTCCTCGCACCGCATCCGGCGTCAGAACGGCCCCGTAAGCGATGTTTAGCGTTCGACGCTCGGTGCTGCTAGTCGCGGCGGGAAGATTGACGTTGGGCAGCGTGAAGAGGACGCTATTTCCATTTCGGGTAGCGGCGATCGGTTGACTCGCCCCCAAGAACTCGGCCCGTGCTGAACCCTCTACAAACTTGAACCCGACGGGTAAGTTATCAGTAACTTCTAAGTTTTTGACTGGGGCGCTGGCAAGATTGCGAACCGAAAGGCGATAGATTGCAATATCGCCGGGAGACGCCGTGGCGCGATCGCCTGACTTAATGATTTGGATGTCCTGTGCCTGACAGACACCAGCCGAAAGATCGAATACGGCCAAACTCAGCGCAGACGTTTCTGCATTGTCAATATTAATGCTGCCTGTAATCGTGGATTGACCATTGTTCGCTGCAAGCGGCTTGCCATCCAATGCGGTAGCGGTGTAGCTCACTTGATTGACTACTCTCGCACCGATGACAATCCGAATCCGGCGAGGCGAATAAATAGAACCGGGCGGAGTATTGACGACTAGGATGTAGGCCCGACCGACGTCCAGTTGTCCCTTGGTGGGATCAAGCAGGAAATTGTAGGTTCCTCCTGTGCCGTCTGCGATGGCGTAAGAATTGTTATTTTCAATGTTGGGACCTACACCGATCGGCACCCCATTGTTAGGAATATCTGGGAATTCGGTCCGAGTCATAGATGTGAGACGGCCTAAGCTTGCACCCGTGGGGTCAGTGGGATCGGCGTCATAAAATGAGACGCTAAAACCCGCATAGGTGGCCAACGTTTCCCCAGCGCAACCGACAATGCGACCGAGAGGGTCAATTAAGCGATCGAAAGCCTCTTGAATGCGATCTGTTTTTCCTCGAAACTCCATGGGCGGATCAGAGTATCCTCTCTGCGAACCCGATTCGTAGGTATATTCTGCCTGGTTTGACAGATCGACGCGGGTGGATTTGGTCTGCGCAACTGCATCTGAGCATAAGCTGAGAAACGCCGTTGAGAATGCAACAAAGCCAAGGACTGCACTCGTTGGAACGAACGAAAGTGTCATCGCTACAGGAGATTCTTTATAGAGGCGATACGATCGCGGCACAGGAAATTTCAGGAAAGGAGAAAACATGGTTTTCGATAGCTCACTAGAGGAGATGCGGCAATGTAAAAAATAGGGTGCCAAGAACAGCTATAGGTTTACGGATTTCAGGTTGAGATTACAATCTCGATCGACTTATTGATTTCGATCGAGATTAAACTGTCCAATGAATTAGCGAACGCGAACTTGATAGTAGGCAGAAACATTTGCACCGGGTTCGATCGCATTTTTGAATTGCCAGCGAACGTTGGTATAGGACTCGGCAGGCGCTGGACGGCTCTCAACGGTGCCATCTGCTAGTTTGACTTGGATCATGGGCTGAGCGCTGTAGGTCTTACCCTTGTCAATGCTGTAGGCGATTTGGGCGTTTCCGGTCGCAGATTGAGCGACGTAGACGGTCCGGTTCGGGATGGGCTGAGTCAAGGTAAAGTTTGTGGCGGCACGCTTGCCTTGGTTTTTCCCTTTGACGCCATAGCGCAACACATCACCAGGTTGAGCCGTATTCAAGCTTCCGCCCTGCCACGATTCACCATCGCGACGTTCAGCGGTTAGGTTGAGTTTGACATCAGGACGCTGAACATTTTGCGCCAGTGCAATAGCCGCATCAAAGGCTTGACCGATAACTGGAAGTTGGTGCAACGGTGCAGCGATCGCGATCGTACTAGCGGCTACAGCAATCAAGGCAAAGCGTTTCGTGGAAGTGGAGAATCTAGTCACAGGAGATACCTTTTTGAAGTGAGAATTTTGAATGTAGAAGTGAGAATTTTGAATGTAGAAGTGAGAATTTAAGAATGAGAAGCAAGAATAAAGTTCTAAACGCTTACTTCTCAATTCTCAATTCTCAATTCTTTAGTTAATCTTGCGGCGGAAGATGAAGACGCCAGTGTCTTGAGGCTGGATGATGACTCCAGGCTTGTGGACATAGCTAGTTACGTCAGTCGCTGCCGTTGTTCCTGTTTGTTCACCACTTGGGGCATACAGGACGCTGCTAGGACCGCCATAAGTTACCGAAACCGAACCCATTTTGTGGCTGGTGTCGATCGTACCGTTCGTATCTGTATCTTTGGCCCAGGTATTGCCACCGTTGACGCCATCCTCCAAGATTGAGACATTCTTCGCATCAAGGGTATTGTTACCCGTCCCAGTGGGTGCGATCGAGATGTTCTTGTAGGTGATTTTGTATTCGATGAATCGATCCTTCGCCGCTTTACCGACTAACAGCGTGCTGTCGGTGGTGAATGCCTGAATGACCGTTGCACCATCTTTATCCAAGATTTGAGCTTCTTTTTTGAGCTGCAAGAATCCGGTGTAAACCCGATCGATCGTCCGGTTCTGAGTCGGTTCAGTGCCGTCGGTGTTAGGACGCGAATCGCCATTCTTATCTACAAAGGCAAAGATTGGAATGGAGAAGCCCTTCGCCGTATCGGTCGAGAGCGGAGTCCCTGCGGGCAAGTCAACCTTCACGGCGTAGTCGATCGTTTGACCTGGAGCCAAAGTTGGCACGCTAATGGTCTGACCGGAACTAAAGATAAAGTTTCCGTTGGGGAAGCCCGGTGTGGCGGTCGAGTTGTAGGTATAGACTGCGGTCAAACCACCGTAGGTCAACGTCACCGTTGTGCCAGTCGGAGGTAAGGTTTCACCCAGTGCAGCCACAAATCCAGCCGTATCAGGAACAATCAACACATTGCTTAATGGATCAGTCGTGCTGGGGTTAGCAATCGTGTTAGTGAAGTTCACGGCAGCCGGGTCGATCGCGCTACCAGGCGGCGTATTCGGTGGAATTGCCGTACTGCGGTTGGTGAAGTCGTTGTTGTTGTCCGTTGGACCGACTGCGCCAGGAACGCCGTTTGTACCATTCAGGATGGAACCCGATAGTGCAATTGTGATGACGTTATCTTCACCGCCAGGACCTGCGCCTGTGTTGTCGCCTGTGTTGTCCACGCCGTCGGTAGTGGGGTCAGGATTCCCGGTGGGGATATTCCCGGCTGGCGAACCAGGGGTTAGGGTTGCAGTGTTGCCCGGTGTGCCATTCTCGTTGAAGTTGCTGGGAGATTGGTCACCCGATTCGTCGTATACCAAGGGTGCCGTCGGACCTTCATTGCCTTTGGTCTGACCGAAGATTTGAGCGATGTTGGCAATATTGACTGGAGCCGTCGAAGCAGCAGGAACGCCGCTGGTGATGACCTTAAAGCCAAAGCCTGTAATATTTACGCCTTCATCAAGCGAAACCGTAGTGGCGTCGTAGATGAAACCAATGCGAGTTGCGTTTGCACTAAAGGTGGTAGACCATGCTGCACCGATCGCAGGAATCGTTAAGGCGTCCGTTGTATAGACCGCTCTCCAAACCGCTCCTGGAACAACGACATCAGCCGCCGCCGTCAGTTTGGTTTGGTTGGGAATCGCATCAGAGATGAGGACACGATTAATCGTCACAGCATCGACTCTAATGGCCGTTCCGACGAGCTTGCCCGGTGTAATTCCGGTGCTGCCGACTGGAGCCGCAGATTCAACCTTCAGCGCGAGGGCATAGCCAATCACGTCATCAGCCAAGCTCGTCGCCAAGTTGGGCACATAGCTAGAACGGGACTTGAGAATGGTTGCCAAGGCTTGGGAGGCTGAACCCACTTTCACCGTTTGGGTCGCAGCGGCTTCTTTCTCCGGAGAAGCTGGACCTGCGGAGGCTCCTGTTTCACCCGCAGCGTCTACGGTCCGGACCTTATCAGTCGCAGTCGTTGCCGTGTTGATTTGGTTCTGAGTTCCGGCAAGATTATCGTTGGCACCCGTGTTCCCCAAACGCACGATGACGTCAGCGCCGGATGCAGCCAAGTTGTTGATCGTCGTTGGAACGTTCACCACTAAGGAGAAGCCCGCTGGAATGACACCCGTCGCACTGCCTGGAATCACAGGTAAGCCTAGAGTACTCGTCCGCCCTCCTGCGGCTGGAACTGTAATGGGTGTTGGGAAGTTGACACGAACACCCGCCGCATCAATGTATCCCGTGATTTGGACCGTGGTTGCACCACCCGGACCCGTCACATTAGGCGTTCCCGGAATGAAAAACTCAGTTGTGTCGTTACCAACGTTCGTGACTTTGAATTCGTAGTCTACGATGTCTGTCGGCAGGACTGTCCCACCGTTACGATCGATCGTAGACAATGGCGTCACCGTAACACCCGCAACTTCTGCAACCGTGACTTTCACTGTATTAGAAGTGGCGTTAAAAGGCTTGGTCGGATCGTCAGGGTTGTCGTAGGTGGCGGTTGCTGTGTTGTCGATCGAGGTTCCTGCTGCCGTACCGTCTGCAAATGCAGGAGTAACCAGTGCATTCAATCCGCCGAGAAGGAGAGTTGCCGCCAGCAAACGCTGGCAAACCAAGGAAGTCTTACCGTTCATAAACTTTTGAATCTTCTACTGAGTGTTACTGAGAAAGTCATTAGAGTCAGTTTCAATGAGTTCCGTAAAACTACATAATCACCAACTGAAACCAATTAGAACTGAGGAGTGTGCAAAGACGTAGTGCTTAAGAGATTGAAGCATTTCAGTCTGAGTTAATCATTGCCTCATAACAGGTTCATGATTAACTCACCTTCATAACTTACCCAACTTTATAGACAATACAACAATTGCCCTCACACAAAAATAAATTATCAACGATTCTATAATTCAGGCAGAAAGGGGAATTCAGGCATTAATGTGACAACGATCGAGAGAAGTCATCCTCAAAGTGACGGCGATCACATCGATCGTATTTTCAGCATCAAAATCAACTTAAAATGCACTCTATTTCTGTCACATCCATTGTGAGTGACCGTAAAAACTAGCATCTAAAATGGAAGCTTCAATCAAAGATGTGTGAAAATACTGATGTGAATTTTCCCGCTAGCATTTGCGTATTAATGGCTACAAATACTAACGAAAATATTAAGAACTAATCAGTGATTTAATTTCGATTATGGAGCTAACTAGGAATTGAAATACTCGAATACCGCACGGGCGATCGCCTCGGAGCGATTTCACGGGCAGAGATCCCCCGATCGAGTCCCACACATTGTGAGGATCCGATCGCTAAATCGAGGCAGGATGTGCCTCCTACTGTCGAACCTTCCACAATCGAATCTTGTTGATCTGAGTTAGGTTGGGTTGCCGCTGATGGGCTAAGCACAAACGGCTGAATCGACTGTGGTAACGGTCAGAACATCTACGATAGAAAAGCTTATATTGTTTTCTGGATGACTAAATGTTAGGCTCTGTTGCAGCTAATCTTGAAGAAGCTTGATTGTTTCCTATAATTCTATGTTTTGAATGATTGATCGGTCCTTAGAGCAAAGTCTGTCCTCGTGTTTATCCTTCTAGTTATTCTCTGTGCTTGATCGGTTGATTGCCCCGAAAAGCTCCCGAATTGAGGTTTCAACTAGACTGTCTATGGCCACACGATAATTCTTCACAACAATTAGATTTCCTATGAAAATACCCAACAATCTTCGCAATATACTTTCCCGTCGTAATTTGATTTTTATTTTTCTAGGGTTGGGACTCGTTATTCCATGGATTGCGATCAGACACTTCGTTCGGATTATTCCAGTTGGAACGGTTGGAGTTGTGGAACAGTTTGGCCAACTTTCTGACCAAGTTTTGGATTCTGGAACTCACTTCGTCAATCCATTCTCTCGAATTATTGAGTTATCGACTCAAACTCAAGAGCTAAAGGAAACCACCCAAACGCCTTCTCAAGACGGCTTGATCGTTACGGCTGATGTGAGCATTCTTTACCGTATAGATAAGTCCAAAGCTAAAGAAATATATCAAACGATCGGCGAAGACTATCAACAGAAAGTACTATTGCCCCAATTTCGGGCGGCGATTCGTAATGCAACCGCTAGCTACAAATCTAATGAACTTTACACAACCCAACGACAACAGCTCAATGCTCAATTGAAACAAGAAATTGGACAAACTCTTGCTCCGCGTGGGTTTCTAGTAGAAGATACCCTCCTTCGCAATGTGAAACTTCCCGAGGCTATTCAAGCTGCCGTCCAAGAAAAGATTACGGCAGAGCAAGCCAATCTAAAAATGGACTTTGTGCTGCAACGTGAAACGAAAGAAGCCGATCGAAAACGCATTGAAGCCAAGGGCACTGCCGATGCTCAAAAGACAATCGCTGAAAGTTTAAGTGAGCCACTCCTACGATACCGCCAAATAGAAGCCAATGAAAAATTGGCCAAATCTCAAAATAGTAAAGTGATTGTACTAGGCGAAGGGAAATCTCCATTCTTGCTGCAACCCTAATTAATCCAATAGACCTATCCATAAGTCAAGTTGAGTGCAGCAGCCAAACTAGGAATTGAAATACTCGAATACCGCACGGGCGATCGTTTCTGTCCCATCTTTCGCCAGTTTTATTGCAGTGCGGGGCGGCAGCATTGGCTGATGCAAAAACTCCCAGCCGCCGTTGAAAAAGTCTTCGGTCTCCACGACCTGATGCACCGCACAATCCTGAATCCCCGCCACCAAAATGGGAGCCTCCGCAAAACCGTCTCGCGTCAAGCTCACCAGTGGCACATCATAGCGACAGGCTTCAGAAAAAGTGCTGTAACCGGGTTTAGAAATCAATCGTCCGAGCAGCGGCGCAAAGTCTATTGGGCGATAAAAGCGATCGTCCACCCGAATCAGATTCGGCAACTCGGGTGCCGTCAGATCAAAACAAATAAATCGGTACTCTGGAAACTTCAGCACGTTTTCGTAAGGAATCCGGTTCAGGCCCAGTCCGCCAAAGGTCAGCATAATGATCTTCTCGCGCGGGATATCTCCTAAGTCAAAGTTCGATCGCATCACCGATTCATCAAACCGGGGCGACACGCCCGTCAAGCCTACATTCGTCACGTTACTGAACGTCGTCATGGGTTCGCTAAACGGCATCTTGAAAAGTCGATCGCACTGCCCAAAGCATTCTCGAATCCAGTCCACCTCCAACTGGAACGCCGGATACTCCTTAACCCACGCCTGATAGATGAAGTCCCATCCAAAATTTCCCATCATCCAGCAGGGCACCTCGGCAGCATGGGCGATCGGCGCAGCTAAAGGCGGAATATCCCCCAAAACTAGGCCAACTCCCTGCTGCTTTAGCCAACGAGCTTCCGATGTAATCGTTTCCGCCGAGGCTCGCCGAATCGTCTGCAATTGCTCCAACGTCGCCCGCAAATCCATCGTCATGCTGTCCGCCTGAACCACCCCACAGTCTAACCCCCGATCGTGGTGGATCCAGTCTCCAGGCAAATACGCGTCAAGGACCGATCGTTTGGCGGTGGTCGCCAGGATTAGGGTGATGTTTGGATCCAGTCGTGCGATCGCGGCGGCCACTGATGCAGCCCGTGTCGCGTGGCCATAACCGTGGTTTGTGATCGCTAAGTAAAGAACAGACATGATGCTTATGGAGATGAATGGGATGGATGAATGAGCTAAGCGTGAATGAGATTGGTAATAGGACGAATTGTGGGTGCGCTCTTGCTTTAAAATTAATTTTAGGATCAAAGTACTTATCCGCTGACCAAACCCTTTAGGAGGAATTCCATGGCACTCGTCCCTTTGCGACTCTTGCTCGATCACGCAGCCGAGTATGGCTACGGTATCCCAGCATTTAACGTCAACAACATGGAGCAGATCCAGTCGATCATGCAGGCTGCCCATGAAACCGACAGCCCGGTGATCTTGCAAGCGTCTCGCGGTGCGCGGACCTACGCGGGCGA